>JAKBBQ010000107.1 GCA_021808405.1 Pseudomonadota bacterium
TGGCCACCTCCGGCATCACCGACCGCCCCGCCTGGATGGAGCTGTTCGCCAGCCACCCGCCCCTCGAGCAGCGCATCGCCGCGCTGCAGCAGCCGCGCGGCTGAGCGCCGCGCGCCGGGACCGCGATGGGCATCGATCCGCTGGCCGCCCAGACGGCACTGCGCCGCGTGGCACTGGGCCTGCTGCTCATCGTGCTGCTGGGCCTGGGCTACCTGGTACTGCAGCCCTTCCTGGCTTCGGTGGCCTGGGCGATGATCCTGGGCTTCACCAGCTGGCCGCTGTTCGAGCGCCTGCGCGCGCGGATGCCGCGCCACCCCCACGCGGCCTCGCTGCTCATGACCCTGGCGATGGCGCTGGCCTTCATGCTGCCGGTGTTGTGGCTGGCCGTGCTGCTGCGCGGCGAACTGGCCGGCGCGCTGGCCGGTGCCGGCGCGCGGCTGTCGGGCGGCGCGCTGCATCTGCCCGATGCGCTGGCCCGGGTGCCCCTGCTCGGAGGCATGTTGCAGGACCTGCTGCGCGAAGCCACCGGCCCGCACCCCGCGGGCCCGCTGCGCGGCTCGCCGTGGAGTGCCCAGGCGGCCGAACAGGCCTTCGCGCTGCTCGGCGGAGCCGGGCGCAACGCGGCCAAGTTCGGTTTCGCGCTACTGACCCTGTTCTTCGTGTATCGCGACGGCGAACGCGGGCTGCGCCAGGCGCAGACGGTGTTCCGCCACCTGCTGGGCCCGCGCGTGGACGGCTACCTGCAGGCGGCCGCCGCGATGACCCGCGCGGTGCTGTGGGGCCTGGTGGTCACCGCGCTGGTGCAGGGCCTGTTCGCGGGACTGGGCTACTGGGGGGCCGGGCTGGGCGCGCCGGTGCTGCTGGCCGCGGTCACCGCGCTGTTCGCGCTGGCACCCTTCGGCACCCCGCTGGTGTGGGCTCCCGCCGGACTGTGGCTGATCGCGCAGGGCCGCATCGGCGCCGGAATCGGCCTGCTGCTGTGGGGACTGCTGGTGGTCAGCTGGGTGGACAACCTGGTGCGCCCGCTGGTGATCAGCGGCAGTACCCGAGTGCCTTTCGTGCTGGTGGTGTTCGGGGTGCTCGGCGGCCTGGCCGCGTTCGGCCTGGTGGGCATGTTCCTCGGCCCGGTGGTGCTGGCCGTGCTGCTCGCGGTGTGGCGTGAATGGCTCGACGAGTCGCGACTGGCCGCCCGAGCCGATTCCGCGCCACGCCGCGCGGCCCGGCCGCGCGACGACGTCGACGCAGCCGGTGACCAGCCGGGCCCTTGAACAGGCTGTCGAAGGACCCGAGGGCGCCCCCGGGTGCTTCAGCAACCTAGAACTTGTAGGTCCCGATCTTCGCGGCCTTCACCTTGGTCCACTCCGTGTGCACCTTGGTTCCGTAGCCGCGGATCAGGCGCAGCAGGTTGGCGATTTCCGTGTGGGCCGCCTTCTCGCCGTTCGGAACATGCTGGATGTAGGCCGAGAACACCGGCCCGTTCAGCCATTTGTACTGCTTCTCCCAGTCCTCCAGGGCCGTCTCCGCATCCGCCAGCGTCTTCGCCAGCTTGTTGCAGGTGTCCTCGAAGGTATCCAGCTGGGGCCCGAAGTCGCCCTTGGGCAGGGCCGACACCGTGCCGGCACTCATCGAGTCCTTGGCCTTCTTCCACTGATCACGCATCTTGCCCATTTTCCGTTTCTCCTCGGCGCGGCGCGGGAAGCGGAAGGCGCGCGGCGCCGCGCGCGCGCATCCGGCCATGGCATCGGGGTTGCGGACACGCTGCCGGGATCCGCGCCGGCAGCACGCCGCGGGGCCTATTTGCCGGCGAGCTGGATCGCCGCGTCGACGTCCTTGACCAGGCCGTCGACGGTCTTCTGGTGCTCGGCGAGCTTCAGGCCGATCGGGGCCAGCATCTTCACGAAAGGCTCCCCGTGGGGTCCTGCACCCTTGATCGACTCCGACAGGGCCTTGAACTCCATCACCCGGGTCTTGAGCTTGCCCTTGGACAACTTGAGCGCCCCAGCGAGCCGGACCAGGAAGTTCTGCGTGGTCTTGGCATCCTTCTCGCTCTTGGCCTTGGCCTTGGCGTCCACCTTGACCTTCAGGCTTTTCAGCAGCGCCGCTCCGAAATTCTTGGGCTCGGTGCTGTCCAGATGCCCGGTCAGGTAGCCGATGTTCTCGGTGACCTTCTTCAACGCGAACTGCAGGTCCGCCTGCCACTCCACGTCCCCGGCGACGAAGGCGTGGATCCGCTTGGTCAACGACGCGGCCCACTCCTGGGCCTGGCCGGCACGCTGCTTTTCCAGGCCCTGCAGTTCGGCCTGCAGCACCGTCCAGCGCTTGCGGTATTCCTCCATGCGCAGGGTCAGCGGACCGGCCTTGCCGTAGGTGTCGCCGATGTCGATGCTCTTGGCGCGCGCGGCCTTGATCTTGTCGACCGCGGCCTTGGTCAGCGCGCCCTTCTCCAGCGGGGTGTCGTAGTAACCCAGGCGGCCGGCGAAGGGGCTGTTGCGGCTGAACTCCTCGGTGATCGCCCCCACCGCCGCCTTCGATCCCTCGATCGTGTCCGCTGCCTTGTCCAGCCAGCTGCGCTGGGCATCGCCGAGCGGTTGGCCGGACTTGCGGCTGGCCTCGAGTATCTTCTCGGCGCCGTCCACCGCCAGCTTCATGCTGTTCTTGATCGCGGTGATGCGGGTCGCCGACTCGGTGGCGTTGTCTGCGACCATCCCCCACACCTCGAGCGAGGTCTTCAGGTACTCGTCCGACCACTTCTTCTGCCGACTCTTGTCCCACTTCGCCCACTCGGTGGTGGCCTCCTTGTCGGTTTTCGTGACCCAGGCCTTGGTCAGGATGGCGGCTGCGTTTTTCATGGTGGCTACGGGACTCGGACTGTGGTGACATCTGGATGCCAATCTCGCCGTCGAAACGACGGAACCTTGCACGGCGCCGCGATTTTGTACGCTTGCGTTGCATCGACGCAACCGGGGAAACCCGGCGCGCGGGGCTGCGCGGCCTCCTGCCCGAGGGCAGCGGTCGACTGCTCGCCCCGGACGCTGACGTGGCCACTATGCTTGTCTCCAACACCCGGGAACCCGCGATGTCCCGCAGTCATCGCAAGCCCGCCCGCGCAGCAGGCCCGACGGCCTTTCGCGTGGCGCGACGTCGGGCGATGATCGGCGCGGTTTCCCCCTGCACCTGAAAGCGAGTGCGCCATGGCCGCCAAACCCCTGAAGATCGGTATTTCGGCACGCATCGAACACCCCCAGCCCGGCCAGGCGGGGCTGCGCGCCAAGACCCTGCAATACCTGGAGCAGTCGGTCGCGCACTGGGCCATGTCGCGCGACGTGCTGGTGTTCATGGTGCCCACGGTGGCCACCGGCGGCGGCATCGTGCGCAGCAACATCCGGCTGTCGGACTACGCCGACGCCCTCGACGGACTGATCCTGCAAGGCGGCGCCGACATGAGCCCGCACAGCTACGGCGAGGAACCGCTGCAGCCCGAGTGGGCCGGCGACCCGATGCGCGACGGCTACGAAATGGAACTGCTGCACGAGTTCATCGAAGTGCGCAAGCCGGTGCTGGGAATCTGCCGCGGCGCGCAGTTGATCAACGTGGCGATGGGAGGCACGCTCTATCAGGACCTGGCCACCCAGCTTCCCGAAAGCCGGATCACCCACGTCAGCGACGCCTACGACCGCAACCTGCACCCTGTGCGCTTCGTGCAGGACGGCCTGCTCGCGCGCCTGTATCCCGACGTCGACCCGACCACCCTGCATGTCGTCTCGGTGCATCACCAGGCGGTGCGCGCGCTCGGGCGGGACCTGGTGGTCGACGCGATCAGCCCCGAGGACGGATTGCCCGAGGCGATCCGCGGCACCGGGCGCAACTTCCTCCTCGGGGTGCAATGGCACCCCGAGTTCCACCACCCGTCGAACCCCGAGCTGCTCGACTGCGCGCCGATCCTCGAGGAATTCCTGCGCCACGTACGCAAGCGCAGGTGGTGATCCAGGCCAGGCGCAGCGGCGGTCGCGCACATCCCCGCGTCGCCAGGGCGGTGCCCGAGGCGTAGGGCCTGGAGACCCTGACCGACCGCCTGCAGCCGACCACGACCCGCTGCACCGGGTCGCTCGGGGCCTTTCACGAAGCGGGTTGCAGTGGATCGGATCGCGAGCCCTTCGAGCGAGCCCCGCCGAAGCGCGTGCCGGGCTCGAAGTCCCGGCACGCGCCGCGGCTCAGTCGGGATCGCCGCCCAGCAGCATCTCGCGCTGGGTGGCGGCCTGCGCGGCCGCGAGGGCCTGCGCCACGCGGATCCTCCCGCGCACCGCCAGGCTGATCTGCCGCCCCACCAGGTCGCCGATGCGCGGGAACTCCGGGATCTCCACGATCTGCACCCCGGTATAGGGGCTCGCGGGCAGCGTCGCGTCGCGCGGGTCGGCGCTTTCGATGGCCTGCAGTTCGCGTCGCGCCCACGGCGCGGCCGCCTGGAAGCGCGGGTTTGCGTAGGTGGACTTGCGGGTGCCCGAGGGCACCAGTCCCCAGCCGAAGCGCTGTGCAACGAGTCGCACGTAGGCCCGCGACGTCGCCCACTCCACGAAGGTCCGCGCCGCCGCGGCCTGGCCGGCGCCGATATCGGCCGGAATCGCCAGCGCCCACGCCCAGAGCCAATGCGAGCCCTTGGCGGTGACCTCCACCGGCGCCGGCGCATAGCCGACTTCGCCCGCGACCTTGCTGAGCCGGGGATTGGAGATCGAGCCGGCGGCCACCGAGGCATCCACCCACATCGCGCAGTGGCCCTGCTCGAACAGCCTCAGGTTGCCGTTGTAATTGCGCGTCGTCGGGTCGGGCGGGCCGTACTTGCGCAGCAGGTCGACATACAGGCCCACCGCCTGCCGCCAGGGTCTGCCGAGCAATTGCGGTTGCCACTGCATGTCGAACCACTGGCCGCCGAAGGCATTGACCATGGTCGTCACAAGGCTCATGTTCTCCCCCCAGCCCGGCTTGGCGCGCAGGCAGATGCCGTACACCCCCTGCCTGGGGTCGTTCAGCCGGGCCGCGAAGTCGGCGACCTGGCTCCAGGTCGGCTGCGCGGGCATGCGCAGGCCGGCCTGGCGCAGCAGGTCCGTGCGATACATCAGGATGGAACTCTCGCCGTAGAAGGGCACGGCGTACATCACTCCGCGATACGACAGCCCGGCGCGGATCGGCGCCAGCAGGTCGGCCGTGTCGTAGCTGGCATCGGGCCGGATCGGTCGCAGCCAGCCGTGTCGGGCCCACAGCGGCGTCTCGTAGAGACCGATGGTCACGATGTCGAACTGCTCGCCCGCGGTCGTGATGTCCGTCGCGACGTCGCGCCGCAGCGTACCCTCGGGCAGGGTGACCCAGATCACCCTGATGTCGGGATGGGCCTTTTCGAACACCGGCGTGAGTTGCTGCATCTGCAGCATCTGCGCGTTCTCGACGGTGGCGATGACCAGATTCCTGGCGCGCGCGTGGGCCCAGCTCGCCGACAGGCACAGCGCGGCGCCGACGATCCATCGCGCTCGCAGTCCCTTGCGCGACCCGCAAGGCAAGCTTGGCCGACGATTTCGCATACGCCCCTCAGCGGCTCGCCACGCTGTCCGCCAACGTGCCTGCCGCGCGTTCGAACTCCTCCAGCGCAACGGGTTTGCCGAACAGGTAGCCCTGATAGGCATGGCAGCCGTGAGCGGCCAGGAACTCGCGTTGCTCGCGCGTCTCGACTCCCTCGGCGATGACATGCAGGCCGAGGCCGTCTCCCATCGCGATGATGGCCTGCGCCACCAGCGCCGCGCTCGCGCTGCCGGGCAGATGATCGACGAAGGATTTGTCGATCTTCAATTGGCTCAGCGGCAACCGGGTCAGGTAGCTGAGCGACGAATTCCCGGTGCCGAAGTCATCGATCGACAGCAGGATGCCGGCGTCGCGCAGCGCCTGCAGCTTGCCGACCGATGCTTCGACGTCGTCGATGGCCAGGCTTTCGGTGATCTCCAGCTTCAGCCGGTCCGGCTGCGTGCCGAAGCGGGCCACCTCGGCCAGCACTTCGTCGACGAAAGCCGGCGAGCGGAACTGGCGTGTGCTCACATTGACCGAAAGGGTCAGTTCACGCCATTGCGGGCGCGCCGACCACATGGCGAGCTGCCGGCATCCCTGCCCCAGCACCCAGCGCCCGATCGGCTCGATCAGCCCGGTGTCCTCGGCCAGCGCGATGAACTCGTCCGGGCCGACCAGGCCGCGCTCGGGGTGCTGCCAGCGCACCAGCGCCTCGGCACCGATGAGACGCCCCGTCGAGTCCACCTGCGGCTGGTAATGCAGCACGAAGCGCTGCTGATCGATGGCCTCGCGCAACTCGGCTTCCAGGCGCGTTCGCGCCTCGACCTCGGCCTGCATCGCGTCCTCGAACAGGCGTACCGCATCGCCACCGCGCTGCTTGCTCTTGTACATGGCCAGCTCGGCCATGCGCAGCAGGACCCCATTCCTGGCCGTGTTGCCCAGAAACACCGTCGCGCCGATCGATGCGGTGCACACCCGGTTCTGTCCGCCCACGCGCACCGGCTCCGCGATACCGCGGCGAATCGTCTCGGCGATCGCGATGGTGCGCGTCACGGCGTGCATCTGCGCGGCGCCGAGACCCTCGGCCACGACGACAAAACTGTCGCCGCTGAACCGCCCGACGGTGTCGCCCTCGCCGGCGGCCCCGCGGATGCGCCGCGCGATCTCGACCAGCAACTCGTCGCCGACACCGTGGCCGAAAGCATCGTTGACGCGCTGGAAGTCGTCGACATCGATCATCAGCACCGCGCCGAACTGCTGCGCTTCCGCGCTGCTGGCCTGGGCATGGGCGATGCGATCGTCCAGCAGCGTGCGATTGGGCAGGTTGGTCAGCCGATCGAACAGCTTGAGGTGCTCGGCCTCCTGCGTCGCCTGGCGTTCGGCGGTGATGTCCTGGAACGACCCGACAAAGTGCAGGAGCCGGTCCTGGCGGTCGGTCACCGCGGTGATCCCGGTGCGCGCGATGAACAGTTCGCCATTCTTGCGCCGGTTGACGAACTCCCCCGACCAGCGGCCCGCGGCCTTGAGCTCGCTCCACAGCCGTTCGTAGAACAGGCGATCGTGACGCCCCGAGCGCAGCATCGCGGGGGTCTTTCCGATGGCCTCCGCCGCCGTATAGCCGCTGATGCGCGTGAAGGCCTCGTTGACCCGCTCGATCACGTTGGCCGCGTCGGTCACGATCATTCCGTCCTGGCCTTCGAAGGCGGCCGCCGCCAGGCGCGTCTCGCGCTCGGCGCGCCGGCGCTCGGTGATGTCGCGCGCAACGCCGAGCAGGCCGACGAAACTCCCGTCAGCCGAGTGGATCGGGACCTTGATGACTTCCAGGTCATAGGCGACTCCATCGTCACGCTGGAACTGCAATTCGACGCGGTGCGCGTGGCCGCTGCGCACCACCCGCTGGTCGACCTCGCGCACTGCCGCCACGAGTTCGGCATTCGCATGCACCTCGGCGTCGTCACGACCCAGTACCTCGTCGCGCGGCCTTCCGATCACTTCGATGGCGCGCGCGTTGCACTCCAGATACCGGCCCTGCTCGTCCTTCAGCCACATCGCGTCGGGGCTGCTTTCCAGCAGCGTGCGAAGCTGGGCTCGATCCTTGCGCAGTTCCGCGGTGTGGATGCGGACCGCCCGGCGCAGCATGCCGATCCAGGCCGCGGCCACGGCGAGCACGGTCAGCGCGCCTGCGAGCACCATCAACACCATGCGCAGGTAGGGCCGGAACTGGAGCGGCTGGGAGAACCACTTGCGCTTGAGTGCGGCACGCTCGCCCGGGGTGATCATCGCCATGCCGCGGCGGACCAGCGCGAAGGTGGCGGAATCGCCGCGGTCCACCGCCCAGTGGAAACGGCCCGAGTAGAGCGTGAAGGCCCGGGTGAAGCGCAACTGGTCCCTGAGCAAATACAGGTAGTAGTTCGCCGGGTCGTCATCCATGCAGAACATCTTGATGGAACCTGACTTCGCCGCATTCAGGATCGCCATGTAGTCGGGAAACACCGCCAGCCGCGTCAGCCCCAGGCTCCCGAGCTTGTCGACGCAGGCGTCACCGCGCTCGACGCCGATGACGAAGCCCGGCAGCGACCCCGGGCCGGTGATTCCGTGGATGCCATGATCGACGTAGATGCCCACCGACTGCGTCGAGTACGGTGGGGAGAACCGGTACAGCTGGTCGCGAACCGGGGTGCGGAAAATCATGTCGATCACGTCAGCCCTGCCGTCGTGCATCATGCGCTGCGCAGCCGCCCATTGCATCGGCTCGAGGTCGACCTTCACCCCCGTCCTGGCCTGCCAGAGCTTCCACAGGTCGACCAGGTAGCCCTCCGGTCGGCCGCTCGGCCCGAGGAACAGGAACGGCGGATAGTTGTCATCGGTGACCACGCGCAGCGTGCGCGGGGCCGCCTGCGCGCAAGGCCCGCTCAGGCTTGCCCCGATGCCCACCATGCACCAGGCCAGAACCCGGAGTGCCCCGATGAGGAGCCGTCGGCGCAATGTCGTCCTCCCGTCATGCGAGCCGCCAGCCCGATGCGCTGCCTTGGCGAGCGAACCATACGAGACGCAGGACTCGAACTCCACGATGACCTGAGTGTATTCAGGATCCTTGCGCATGACTGTCGCGCCGGCGCGTCGCTCCGTGGCGCCGTCGTGCCACGCCATCCGCCCCAGCCGGCTGCAGGACTGCGGCGCCGCGGCCACGGCGGCAAGCGCAACCGGTTGTCGCCCCCCCCCCCAGAATCAGGGTGGCGGAGAGCTTGACAGCGGCCGTTCCGATGAAAAAATGGCCCGCACGCAATGGCTCGCACGCAAGCCAGGCGAATCGACGCGGGCGATCACGCGCACGGCGAGCCGCGGCGAACTGCCCCGCCACTCACGGCGAGGGCGTGCCGCGAGGACTTGCGACCCCTTTCTTTCAGCGGAGGATGCATCGAGATGGCCAGTTATAGCGATCAGTGGAAGGAAATCAAGAAGACTTTCGAGAAAGATACCGGCAAGAAGAAGCCCGGCGAAACCGTCATGGGTTTCATCAAGAAGGGATCGGGGCTCGAAAAATCCCTGGCCGCGGTCGACGCCATCATCAAGGACAAGAAGTGGGATGAACTGGTCGTCGCGCAGAAGAACCTGACCAAGAGCATCACGACGTGGATCGAGGCCGCCAAAGCCGCGATGAACAAGGACGCGGGGTACAAGAACTACGAGGTGAACGTCAATGCGATGATCAACCGGTTGCGCGGACTGGCCGACGAGATTTCGGACCTGGCCAAGCACCATGCCGGAGACCAGAGCGTCTCGCTCGAGGAACTGATCGGGAAGGCGAATTTCGCGCTGATCTGCAAGCCGATCCTGGCCGACGCCGCGATCAAGGCCTTCTTCTCGACGCAGAAACTGTTCGTCAATGCGGCCACCAGCGCCCAGGACAGGGAACTGCTCGGTTTCTACTCGGACGGCCAGGCCAGGATCAAGGATTACAACACCCACCTGAAGGACATGACCTCGCTCAAGGGCAAGGTGGCGGCGCGCACCGAATTGCTCAAATACACCAAGGCCAAGGTCGGCGACATGCTCGACGCCATCGGCAAGAACGGCCTGCTGGGCATCCTGGCCGGCTACTCGATCCACCAGGCCAAGGCGCTCAAGGAAATCAACAAGAAATACTCCGACACCCCCTTCGCCAAGCTCGCGCAGAAGGCCTCGGCGCCGCTGAATGCCGGCTTCGACAGCCTGACCAAGGTCGAACTGTTCCTCGACAACATCAAGGGCTGATCCGCGACGCGGCCCGAGCAGGCCGGGCTCCCGGACCGGCCTGCCCGTGCGCGGCGCGCCTTTACAATCGCTGCACCTTCGTTGCCATCGCCGCACCCGCCTCGGGTGCGCAGACCTGTCATACCCAAACGAACGAACCTGCTGTTCGGGCTGCTGCTGGTGGGCGCGCTGGCCGCGTGCGCCGCGCCCGGCCCCACGGCCGGCACCACGCCTGGGCCGCGCGCGCCCGCCGCCTGCCCGAGCATCGACCCCGCGCCCGCGCAGGCCTGGTGGAACACGGCCGGCGACGCGCTGCTGTCGCGCCTGGTGGCCGGAGGCCTGAGCGCCAACCCCTCGCTGCAACGTCGGGCGCAGGCCTTGGCGCTCGCGCGCGCACGCGCGCTGCGGCTGCGCCATGGCTGGCGTCAATGGCTCGCCCAGACGCTGGGCTGGCCCGCGCCACGCCTGCGCGCACGCGCGCTGAGGCTGGAGCGGGCGCGCCAGCACGAGGCCGAAGCCATCGCGCTGGACTACGTCCAAGTGCGGCGGCTGCGTGCCCTGCTTGCGCTGCGGCTGCGCCTGCAACGGCAGTTCCGCGACGACGCCCGCGTGGCCGTCTGGCGTCGCGAGGCGGGGCTGGTGAGCGCCGTCGACGGCGGCCTGGGCGCGACCATGGTGGGGCTGAACGCCGCGGCCATCGACTCCACGCGCGCGCGCCTGGCCACGGCCACCGCGGGCCTGGCACTGCGCGGCGGCATGCCGCCGCAGCGGCTGCGCCGCGCCCTGGCCGGCGTGACCTGGATGCCGCGATGGCGCGCGCAGGCCGCGTGCGGCGCGCCCGGCTGCGACGCAGCCGGTGCGGCTCGCCAACTGGCCGCCGTCGCGGCAGCGAGGGCGCGCGCGGCCACGCTGCGCCAGCTCGAGCGGCACGCCGAAGACACGGTCGCCGATGCGCGCACCGCGTATCGTCTGGGCAGCTGGGGTTTCGCCACGCTGTACGTCGCGGAAACCTCGGTGCTGGCGGTGCGCGCCGAACGCGTGGACGCGCGCGCCGAAGTCGCCGGCGCGAGCATCCGCCTGTGGACCGACGAAGCGCTGGCCCGCCTGGCCGCCCGCGCGACGCGGAGCTGTCGCGGTGGCTGATCAGGTCCCGTCCACGCAGATCGACGAGCTGCTGGGCGCGCGGCCGCGCAGCCGCGCGCGGCGCTGGGTGAGCATCGGCCTGCTGCTGCTGGCGCTGGCCGCCGCGGCCACGCTGCTGCTGCGCTTCCTCGAGGGCAACGACACCCCGTACTACATGGCGCCGATCACCCGCGGCACCCTGCGGCCGCAGCTCAGCCTGCCGGGCAGCTTGTACCCGGCCGGCGAGATCACCGTGCGTGCG
>JAKBBQ010000108.1 GCA_021808405.1 Pseudomonadota bacterium
ACGGACCTTGTCGGCGGGGTAGCGCAGCGCGTTGCGCGCGAGCTTGTCGCGCACCGCGGCGTCGAGGTCGACTCCGAGCACGTCGGCCAGGCGCACCAGGTACACCAGCACGTCGGCCAGTTCGTCGCGCACGGCCTGCGCGGTCTCGGGGTCCCGCGCGGCCGCGGCGGACTGCTCGGGACTCATCCACTGGAACACCTCGACCAGTTCGCCGACCTCGCCGGTCAGCGCCATCGCCAGGTTCTTCGGCGTGTGGAACTGCAGCCAGTCGCGCTCGGCGGCGAAGTCCCGCAGCGCGCGCGCCAGGCCGCCGACGTCGAGCAGCGGACGGGCTTGGGTGGATCGGAGGTCGGACATGGGCGGCGGACGGTGCGGATTCGGATACCCCGGCGGGGTAGGATGACCCCATCGGAAGATAGCCGATCCGCGCGGACCTGCAGGACCAACCCGGACCGTCCGCCGCCCGCGACTCGACCATGCTCCGCCCGCTCGCATCACGCTGGCCGCCGGGTCGACTTGCACGCTGACCGTGGCCCCCGGAGCCACGGCGTCGGGCGGCGCGGGCCCCTGCACGACCGGCGCCCGCGGCGATTTCGGTCGGCGGCAGCAACACCAACACGGTGTCGGTCGACGTCGTCGTGCTCGGCTACGGCTGCATCGACCAGGGCGGTTACGTCTACGCCCTCGACGACACGACGCCGAGCACCGGAAGCGTCGGCGGCAAGGTGCTGAGTCAGTTCGACGAGGCCGCCGCCCTCGTCTGGAGCACCCGGTTTGACGCGATCTACGGGATCTCCGAGGCGTCCACCGCCGCGGCGCCGTCCGTCGGGTCGGTCGCCGGCCAGTCGAGCTGCGACGGCGCGACCGACGGCGCGTGCGACAGCGCGAACATCGTCGACTACGACACGTCCTACGCCATCGGCGCCCCGATTGCCTTGCCCGACTACGCGGCCGGCGTCTGCGAGGCGACCATCGCGAGCGAGTCGGACTGGCACCTGCCGGCGATCTGCGAAATGGGTTGCGGCGGCGCCGGCTGCGGCAGCCCGGCGTCGCCCACCGAGCAGAACGTGCAGAGCGACCTCGTGGATTCCGGAGGACCCGTGCCGCTGAACGGGAACTACTGGAGCTCCACCGAAGACTCCTTCGCGCCGGTGAACGGGGCATGGGCGCAGTCTTTCGCGCCTGGGAGAGGCTCGACCGAGGAACTCGCGGCCAAGGGATTCGCGCTGGCCGTGCGATGCACGCGCGCGCTGACGCCGTGAGCGGCGCGGGGGCCCTGGACGATGCGGACACGGTCTGCTTGTTCGTCCGGCCTCGGGTCGTGCGCGGGCGGCCTGTCGATCCCGGTGGGAGTTGCGGGGCGAGTTCGCGCCCAGTGCGCGCGAACGGGGTTTGGTCTCGCTGTAGCTTGACAGCGTGACTCGTTCCGAGAGCCAGGCGGGTGTCGCCACGGCGCGAAGATGCAGCGATTCGCGCGCCGCAAATCACAACGGGCACTTGCGCTTACGCGCAAGTGCCCGTTGTGATTCAGCGTTTTGGTGCGCCCGGCAGGATTCGAACCCACGACCCCTTGGTTCGTAGCCAAGTACTCTATCCAACTGAGCTACGGGCGCAGCGAATTTCGAAGTATACACACCCCGGCCGCGAAGGCAAAAGCCCCCCGCCGCAAATACCTGCCCGGCGCGCCGCCGCGGGCGCGCCGGGCGACAATGCCGGGCCATGTCGCTCGCCCGCGTGTTCTCCCTCAGCCTGCTGCTGCTGGCGGCCAGCCGCCTGCTCGGGGTGCTGCGCGATGCCGTGGTGGCGACCCAGTTCGGGCTCAGCGGCCATGCCGACGCGGCGCTGGTGGCGCTGTCCTACCCCGACCTGACGGTGTCGCTGCTGTGGGGCGCCGCGGTGCCGGCGGTGATGGTGCCGCGCATGGCCGGGCGCGCCGCCGAGGATATCGCCGACGAGGCCGCGCGCTGGAGCCGGCTGGCGCTGCTGGCGTTTGCGCTGGCCGGCCTGGCCAGCTGGCTGGCGCGGGCGCCGCTGCTGCACCTGCTGGCGCCCGGGCTGCATGGCGCCGATGCCGGCCTGGGCGCCCGCCTGCTCGGGCTGGGGGCGCTGCTGGCGCTGCCGGCCGGCGCGGTGACCATGGTCGCCGCGGCCGCGCTGCAGTCGCAGGGCCGGCTGCAGTGGCAGTACGCCGGCAACGTGGTGTTCAACCTGGTGCTGATCGGCGGCCTGCTGCTGGCCGCGCACAGCGCCCAACTGCTGTGGGTGGCCGCCGCGGTGGCCTGCGCGTCGCTGGCGCGCCTGGGCCTGCTGCGCAGGGCGCTGGCCGGGCTCGGCCGCGCCAGGCCCGGAGCGCCGCGCTGGCCGGACGCGCCGGCACTGCGCGCCGCGCTGCTCGCGCTGGCCGCGTCGGGGTTGACGGTGCTGTACGCGCTGGCGGCGCGCAGCCTGGCCTCGGCCAGCGGGCCCGGGCAGCTCGGGGTGTTCCAGTACGCCCAGCGCATCGGCGAGTTGCCGCTGCACACCGTGTTCGCGGTCGCGGCGGCGCTGGCGCTGGCGCGGCTGTCGGCGGCCGAGGCCGCCGGCGACCGCGACGGCGCGCGCGAGCGCGGCCGGCAATGGATGCGCTCGATGCTGCGTCTGGCGCTGCTGCTGGGCGCCTGCGGCATGCTGGCCGCGCCACTGGGAATCCGCCTGGTGTTCGGCTGGGGGCGCATGGGCGGCGCGGCGCAGCTCGAGCTCGTGCGCTCGATGCGCTGGATCCTCGCGCTGATGCCCCTGCAGGCGGCGCAGCTGGTGCTGGCGGCCAGGCTGAATTCCCACCGCCGGGTGGCCGACCAGGTGCTGGGCTACGGCTGCGGCATGCTGGCGCTGCTGCTGGTCGGCGCCTGGCTGCCGGCGCTGTGGTGGCGCGGGCTGGCGGCCTACTCGGCGGCCTACGCGGTCGCCACTGTGGTGCTTTGGCAACGCCTGGCGCGCGGCCAGCGCGATGCCGAGGCGGCCAACCTGGGCCTGCTGCTGCTGGCCTGCCTGCTGCTGGCGCTGCTGGCCGGACTGCTGGCGCCGTGGGCGGCGCGCGGCTGGGGCGCGATGGCTCTGCAGGCGGCGCTGGCGACCCTGCTGGCGGCGGTCGCGACGCCGCTATTCGTGTGGCGTGATCCGATGGGCGCTGTCATCGGAAGGGCGCTGGCGCGCCGCTACACTCGGCAGTGACAGCCCCCGCGGCTGCGCGCCGTCCGCCAGGCGGACCGCCCTCGCCCTCGCCGACCCCGTTGCGCCACCGCACCGTGACCATGGACTGGATCCAGATCACCAACCTGCCCGACTTCGCCGCCTTCGCGGCGCAGTGCGGGGTGCCGCGCATCATGGTCGACCTCGAGCGCATGGGCAAGCAGGCGCGGCAGCAGGGGCTGGGCACCTTCATTTCCGACCACCTGCCGCAGGACATCGCGCCGGTGCGCGCGGCCGCGCCGCGCGCCTGCCTGATCGTGCGCATCAACCCGTGGCACGCGGGCAGCCCGGCCGAGGTCGAACAGGCGCTGCGCGACGGCGCCGACAGCGTGATGCTGCCGATGTTCGAGCAGCCGGCCGCGCTGCAGGCCTGCGCCGCGGCGATCGCCGGCCGCGCCGACCTGATCGCGCTGCTGGAAACCCGCGGCGCGCTGCACAGCCTGCCGCAATGGATCGGCCTGCCTGGCCTGAGCGAGGTCTATGTCGGCCTCAACGACCTGCATCGCCAGCTCGACTGCGCCTTCATGTTCGAGCCCCTGGCGGACGGCACCGTCGAGCGGGTGGCTCGCGCCACCCATGCCCACGACCTGCGCTTCGGCTTCGGCGGCATCGCGCGCCTCGACGAGGGGCTGCTGCCCGGCCGGGTGGTGCTGGGCGAGCACCTGCGCCTGGGCTCGCAAAGCGTCATCCTGTCGCGGACCTTCAACCGCGAGATGTTCGAGGATCCCCAGAGCGACTGGAAGAGCGTGTACCGCGAGCAACTGGCGCGCCTGCAGCATTGCGAGGCGGTGCTGGCCGCGCGCACCGCCGAGGAGGTCGAGAACGACCGCCTGCTGGCGCGCGACCTCATCGGCAAGGCCGCACGCACCCTCGCTCCGGCCCGCGCGTGAAGGCCAAGCGCCTGTTCGACCTGCTGCTGGCGCTGCTGGCGCTGGCGCTGCTGGGGCTGCCGATGCTGGCTGCGGCGCTGGCCGTCTGGCTGGACAGCGGACGCCCGGTGCTGTTCTCGCAGACCCGCATCGGACTGGCGGGCAAGCCCTTCCGGCTGTACAAGTTCCGCTCGATGGTCGTCGATGCCGAGCGCCTCGGTCCGCAGCGCACCGCCAGCTCCGATCCGCGGATCACCCGCGTCGGGCGTTGGCTGCGCCGATCCAGTGTCGACGAACTGCCCCAGTTGATCAACGTGCTGCGCGGCGACATGAGCCTGGTGGGGCCGCGCCCCGACGTGCCGGCGCAGCAGGCCGACTACCGCCCCGAGGACTGGGCGCTGCGCTGCCGGGTACGCCCGGGAATCACCGGGCTGGCGCAGGCGCTGTACCGCTCGCGCGCGACGCCGGCGCAGCGCCTGCAGGCCGACCTCGACTACGCGCGCGCCCCCGGGTTGCTGCGCGACCTGGGGATCATCGCGCTGACCGTGGTGCAATTGCTGCGCCGCAGCGCGAATTGACCCGGACGGCCGGCGGCAGTCGGGCGCAACGGCGACAATAGAGCCTTTGCGCCAGCGCGCTTCGCTCCAGACGCCCTTTGCTCCATGTGCGGGATCTACGGCTATTTCGACCGCTCGGGTCGTGAACTCCAGCCATCGCTCGTGCAGCGCATGGACGCCTCGCTGCACCACCGAGGCCCGGACGACACCGGCACCTGGCGCGCCGCCGGCGTCGCGGTGGGCAACCGCAGGCTGTCGATCATCGACCTGGCGGGCGGCCACCAGCCTTTCGTGTCCGACGACGGGCGCATCGCCCTGGTGCAGAACGGGGAGATCTTCAACCACGTCGAACTGCGCCAGGAACTGCAGCGCCAGGGGGTCCGGTTCGCCAGCGACCACAGCGACACCGAGGTGCTGCTGCGGCTGTACGAGCGCGAGGGGCTGGAGTTCCTGCCTCGGCTCAACGGCATGTTCGCGATCGCCATCGTCGACCTGCGCGATCCCGGCGGGCCGCGGCTGCACCTGGTGCGCGACCGCATCGGCATCAAGCCGCTGTACCTGCACGACGACGGCACGCGGCTGGTGTTCGGCTCGGAGATCAAGGCGCTGCTGCCGGCGCTGCCCGGCGCGCCGCGGCTGGACCTCGCCGCGCTGCAGTACTACCTGAGTTACAACTACGTGCCGCCGCCGTGGACGCTGTTCGACGGGGTGCGCCATCTCGAGCCCGGCTGCGCGCTCAGCGTGGACGCCCGCGGCTCGCGGCTGCGCCGCTGGTGGAACCTGGCCGAGCAGCAACCCCGCGAATGGCAGTTCGGCGCCTGGCAGCAGCAGCTGCTGGACCTGCTCGACGACGCGGTGCGGCTGCGGCTGCGCGCCGACGTGCCCTTCGGCGCCTTCCTGTCCGGCGGGGTCGACTCCAGCACCGTGGTCGCGCTGATGGCCCGCCATGTCGGCGAGCCGGTGCGCAGCTACTGCATAGGCTTCGACGACCCGCGCTTCGACGAATCGCCGTATGCCCGCGAGGCGGCGCTGCGCTTCGGCACCCGCCACCGCGAACGCCTGGTGCAGCCCGACCTGCTCGACGCCTGGCCGCAGGCCTTGTGGCATTGCGACCAGCCGCATGGCGACGCCTCGTTCCTGCCGACCCTGGAGGTGGCGCGGCTGGCGGCGCAGGAAGTCAAGGTGGTGCTCACCGGCGACGGCGGCGACGAGCTGTTCGCCGGCTACGACAAGTACGCCTCGCTGCTCGCCGACCCGGCGCTGGCCGGGCTGGGCGAGCCGGCCTTCGCCCGGCTGCTGGTCGAGCGCTTCGGGCTGTTCGGCGAGGAAGCGCGCGGGCAGCTGCTGCAGCCCTGGCTGCGCCGTCGGCTGCGCGAGGTCGACAGCGTGCGCGACGTGGCCGAGCCCTGGCTGCGCCAGGTGGGCCATTTCGACCGGGTCAACCAGATGCTGTTCCTCGACATGATGCTGCTGCTGCCGGGCAACAACCTGGTCAAGCCCGACCGCATGGGCATGGCGATGTCGCTGGAAGCGCGCACCCCCCTGCTCGACTTCCGGGTGATGGAGCTGGCGTTTCGCAGCCCCGGCGCGACCAAGCTGGCCGACGGCGACAAGAAGCACTGGTTCAAGCGCGCGGTGCAGCCGCTGATCGGCGAGCAGCTGGCGCAGCGGCGCAAGCAGATGTTCACCGTTCCGGTGGGCGAGTGGTTCCGCGGCCAGCGCAAGGCCTGGCTGCACGATCTGCTGTTCGCCGACGACGCGCTCGCCGCCCGGCTGTTCGACCGCACCTTCGTGCGCCAGCTGTTCGACCGCCATATCGACGGCAGCGCCAACCACACGCGCGAGTTGCGCGCGCTGGCGGCGCTGGAAGTGTGGGCGCGGCGCATCCCGGTGCAGGTGGACGACCTTCCGGCATGAAGCCCGCGCAACGCCTGCTCGCGGTGGCCTACGGCGGCGGGCATATCGCGATGCTGCTGCCGGTGCTGCAGGCGCTGCGCAGCCGCAGGCCGCAACTGCAGGTGCAGCTGCTGGCGCTGACCACCGCGCGCCGCAGCGCCCTGGCCGCGGGCTGGGACTGCCTGGGCTACGACTCGCTGTGGCACCTGCTGCAGCCCGACGAGCGCGCGCAGGCGCTGCAGCTCGGCGCCGCGCTGCTGCCCCACAACAGCCATCCCGACATCTCCGAGCGCGAAAGCCTGGCCTACCTGGGGATCAACGCCTGGTCGCTGCAGCACCAGCTCGGCGCCGCCGCTGCCGCGCAACGCCTGGAGCAGCGCGGGCGCCAGGGTTTCCATCCGCTGGAATTCATGACCCGGCTGCTGCGCTGGCTGCGCCCGCACGGCCTGCTGACCACCAACTCCCCGCGCAGCGAGCAGGCGGCGCTGGAAGCCGCACATGCGCTGGCAATCCCCAGCGTGGCGGTGCTCGACCTGTTCGTTCGCGCCGGCGACGCCTTCGCCGCCCGCAGCGTGCGCCCGACTCGGGTGTGCGTGCTGGCGCCCGCGGTGGCCGAGCAGCTGCGCGCGGCAGGCTGGGAGGAGTCGCGCCTGGCGGTCACCGGCAACCCGGCCTTCGACTGCCTGCACGAGTCGGCCGCGCGGCAGCAGGCGGCCGAGCTGCGCCGGCGCTGGCAGATCGACTGGGGACGCGATCCGGGCCGTCTGGTGCTGCTGGCCACCCAGCCCGAGGTGCGCGCCCACCCCGATTCGCCCTGGCCGGCGGGCGACGCGCTGCCGCTGGCGATGGAGGCGACGACGCGCGATTGGGTGGGCCAGCGCCCGCAGGCCTCGCTGGTGGTGCGCCACCACCCCAACCATTGGCACCGGCTGCCGCGCGCGGCCGATACGCCGCAGGTGCATGTCAGCGTGGCCTCGCAGCAGCCCGTCGAGGGCCTGCTGCTGGCCGCCGACGCGGTGGTGGTGCAGACCTCCACGGTCGGGCTGCAGGCCGCGGTGGCCGGGCGCCCGGTGCTGTCGCTGCGCTGCTCCCCCGGCGCGCTGTGGGGGCTCGACTATGCTGCACTCGGCGTGGCGCGCGGCGTGGCCACGCTGGAGCAGCTGCCGCAGGCGCTCGACGAGGTGCTGCGCCAGCCGCCGGCGGCCACCGGCTGGGCGCGACCCCAGGCCGCGGCGCCGGCGGTCGCCGCCGAGGTCGAAGGATTGCTGGACCGATGAACACCATTGCCACCATTTGCGCGCGCGGCGGCAGCAAGGGATTGCCGGGGAAGAACATCCGGCCCCTGCTCGGCAAGCCCCTGATCGTGCACAGTATCGAGTTCGCGCTGGCGCAACCGGCGATCGACGCGGTGTACGTGTCGACCGACGACCCGGCGATCGCCGCGGTGGCCGAGGCGGCGGGAGCGCGCGTGCCCTACCTGCGCCCGGCCGAGCTGGCACGCGACGACACCCCCAAGCTGCCGGTGATCGAGCACCTCGTCGCGCACCTGCAGACGCAACGGGGGCTCTCCCCCGAACGCATCGTGGACCTGCAGCCGACCTCGCCGCTGCGCCTGCCGCAGGACCTGCAGGGCTGCCTGCTGCGCGCCGACGCCGCCGACTCGCCCGACCTGGTGCTGAGCGTGTTCGATTGCGGGTTCAACCCGTATTTCAACCTGGTGGAGCCGCAGCCCGACGGCACGCTGCGCCTGAGCAAGGGCGAAGGCCTGGCGGCCCGCCAGGCGGCGCCCGCGGTGTGGGCGCTCAACGGATCGATCTACGTCTGGCGCCGCGCGGCGCTGGCCCACGCGGCGCGCCATGGCATGTGGAGCGTGCGCGTGGCGGCCCATATCATGCCCCCATCGCGCTCGGTGGACATCGATACCGCCGAGGACTTCGCCGCCGCCGAGCGCGCCCTGGCGGCGCAATGCCCATGAATCCCCCCGTGTTCATCATCGCCGAAGCCGGAGTCAACCACAACGGCCGGCTCGACCTGGCGCTGGCGCTGGTCGACGCGGCCGCGGCGGCCGGCGCCGACGCGGTCAAGTTCCAGACCTTCCGCGCCGAGGACCTGGTGGCCCCCGGGACATCCACCGTCGGCTACCAGCAGCAGCACACCGGCCACACCGACCAGCTGCAGATGCTGCGCACCCTGGAGCTGGGCTTCGAGCAGTTCCAGGCGGTGGCGCAGCGCTGCCGCGAGCGGGGGATCGAGTTCATGTCGACCCCCTTCTCGGAGGCGGCGATCGAGGAACTGCAGCGCCTGGGGGTGCGGCGGCTGAAGCTGCCGTCGGGGGAGATCACCAACCGCCCGCTGCTGCAAAAGGCCGCGGCCACGCGCCTGCCGCTGCTGCTGTCGACCGGCATGGCCACCCTCGAGGAAGTGGCCGACGCGCTGCACTGGATCGACGAGGTCTGGCAGCATGGCAGCGCGCCGCGCGCCGCGCCGCCGCTGGCCCACCCGCTGGTCCTGCTGCACTGCACCTCGGCCTACCCGGCGCCCGACGAGTCGCTGAACCTGCTGGCGCTGCGCCAGCTGGCCGCGCACTGCCGGGTCGCCGTGGGCTACTCCGACCACAGCCTGGGCAACACCGCGGCGATGGCCGCCGTGGCGCTCGGCGCGGTGGTGGTGGAAAAGCACATCACCGTCGACCGTCGCCTGCCCGGGCCCGACCACGCGGCGTCGAGCGAAATCCCCGAGTTCGCCGAACTGGTGCACGAGCTGCGCAGGCTGCCGCAGATGCTGGGCGACGGCATCAAGTCCCCGCAACCGCAGGAAATGCAGGCGCGCGAACTGGCGCGCCGCAGCGTGGTGCTGGCCGGCCCGCACGCGGCCGGCAGCGTGCTCGAGCGAGCCGACCTGCAGCTGCGCCGTCCCGGCAGCGGCATCGCGCCGCGCGACGTGGACGCCGTGGTCGGGCGCCGGCTGGCGCGCGAGCTGCCGGCCGGGCATGTGCTGCAGTGGTCGGACCTGCTGCCGGGCGGCGATGGCTGAGCGCAGGCGCATCCTCTACCTGAGCGGCACGCGCGCCGATTTCGGGCTCATGCGCCGGGCCCTGCTGGGCATCGCCGCCCACCCGCGGCTGGAACTGGCGGTGGCGGTCACCGGCATGCACCTGTGCCGGGAGTTCGGCCACACCGTGGACGAGATCGAGGCCAGCGGACTGCGCATCGCCGCGCGCATCCCCACCGACGTGGCCGGGCGCGAGCGCTCGGCGATGGCACGCGCGGTGGCGCAGACCCTGCTCGGGGTGAGCGCCGAGCTGCAGCGCGGCGCGTGGGACGCGCTGCTGCTGCTCGGCGACCGCGGCGAGATGCTCGCCGGCGCCACCGCCGCGCTGCACCTGGGGGTGCCCAGCGTGCATGTCCACGGCGGCGAGCGCTCGGGCACCGTCGACGAGCCGATGCGCCACGCCATCTCCCAGCTCGCCTGCTACCACTTCACCGCCACCTTCGAGTCGCGCGAGCGTCTGCTGGCGATGGGCCAGGCGCCGCAGCGGGTGTTCGTCGTCGGGGCGCCGGGGCTGGACGACATCGCCGAGCACGCGCGGGCTCCGCGCCCGCCGGCGCTGGCCGGGATCGGCGTCGACCCGCGGCGGCCGTACGTGCTGGTGGTGTTCCACCCGGTGGTGCAGCAGGCCGAGCAGGCCGGCGCGCAGACCGAGCAGGTGCTGCAGGGCCTGCTCGAGGCGGGCGGCGGGGGCGACTTCGACGTGGTCTGGATGGCGCCCAACGCCGACGCCGGCTCGGCCGCCATCGAGCGGGTGCTGGGCCGCCAGCCGGCCGCTGCGGCCGGCTGGCACCGGCTGCTGCACCTGCCGCGGCCGCAGTACCTGGCCGCGCTGCATCACGCCATCGCGCTGGTCGGCAATTCGTCCTCGGGAATCATCGAGGCGGCCAGCCTGGGCACCCCGGTGCTGGACATCGGGCTGCGCCAGCACCTGCGCGAGCGCAACCCCGGCGTGGTGTCGCTGGAACCGCGCGCCGCCGACATCGCCGCCGCGCTGCGCGAGCTGCGCGGCCAGCCGCGTCCGTCCACGCATAATGTGTACGGCGACGGCCGCGCCGGTCAGCGCATCGCCGCGCTGCTGGCCAGCCTCGACCTCGACCCGGGGTTGACCCACAAGACCCTGAGCTATTGAAGGCGAGCGTGAACCCCCTGACCACCGCGTCTCCCCCGAGCGCCGCGCCCCCCGCGCCGGCCGACGCGCCGCTGCTGGTGGTGTTCGGCGCAGGCGGCCACGGACGCGTCGCCGCCGATGCGGCGCTGGCCTGCGGGCGCTGGCGCGCGGTGCTGGCCTGCGACCGGCGCGAAGACCTGTGGGGCGGCGAATTGCTGCCGGGGGTGACGGTGCTGTCGCCGGCGGCGCTGCGCGACCTGCCGCTGCCATGGGAACTGCACGTGGCCATCGGCGACAACCTGTCGCGCAGGCACGAGGCGCTGGCGCTGCGCGCCGGCGAGGCCGGCCGCGCGACGCTGGCCAGCGTCGCGCACCCGACGGCCGCGGTCGCC
>JAKBBQ010000109.1 GCA_021808405.1 Pseudomonadota bacterium
GGAGGTCGCCTTGGTCTCCGAGTTCAGGGACGGGCGGCACATCTTTCGCCAGGTTGACTCGCCGGGAGGCGAGATTCCGGTACGCGTCGCAGCATCGGATCCGTTGCGGGACAGCTACCGCGGGGGCATTGTCGACGGCAGGCTTCCAGAGTGGATGCACGATGCTCGCCTGGCCCCGGGCACCCGGGACATCGCTGCGACCCCTGCGATCCCCGTGGGGGCGCACCTGAGCGTGCCCATACGCCTGCACGACGGCACGCAGGCCGCCCGGGCCCCGGCGGTGCGCGCCTTCTCGGCGGCACGCCTGGGCTCCAGGAACTCGGGGAAGGAACTGCCCTGGCGCAGCTTGGGGATCTTGAACTCGACCCTGCCGGCACGAGTCTCCCAGGTGCGGTCACGCCGACCGTTGCGGCGGTCGATGGCTTCGGCCATGGGCAAGGCGCTGACCGGGTGGCTGGCCGCTAGCGCTCTATTACAATGCGATATTCCAAGGCTCGATGACCCGGTCTCCTCGTGAAAGCAGAACCTCCAACCAGCCAAGCGAGAAGAGTTCGCACGACCAAGGAGACATCGACCTCCGGCCTCGTCGACCCGGCATCCTCGTCGCTGTACGTCAACTCGGTCGCCAAGGCGATGAAGGTGCTGACCGCGTTCGACGGGAGCAAGCGCCACCTCTCGCTTTCGGAAATCGCCGCGCTCACCGGGCTCGACCTGAGCGCGACGCAGCGCCTGACGTTCACGCTGGTCGCACTCGGCTACCTGGAGAAGGATCCGCAAAGCCGCCAGTACGAACTGTCGCCGAAGCTGCTGGACTTCACGTACCACTACCTGACCTCCAACGAACTGGTCAGTCGGGCGACTCCGTACCTGCAGCAGCTCGGCGCGGAAACCGAGGAGGCGACGAACCTCACGGTCCTGGACGGAACCGACATCGTGTTCGTGTTCCGCATCCCGAGCCGCAAGGTGTTCAACGCCCACGTGATCACCGGCTCCAGGCTGCCCGCGTATTGCACGGCACCGGGGTTGGCGATGCTGTCGACCTTCAGCGACGGCGAGGTCGACGACATCCTCGGGCGCTCGAACCTGGTCGCCTACACCCCCTTCACGGTCCACGATCCGCAACGCATCAAGGAACGCATCGCGCAGATCCGGGTCCGCGGCTACGCGCACGCCGAGGAGGAATACTTCGTCAGCGACATCTCGACCGCCGCGGCCATTGTCAACGCCCGCGGCCGCGGCATCGGCGCGGTCAACATCGCGGTCAGCAAGCCGCGCTGGGACGCGGCCCGCGACGAGCGCCGTTTCGCCGACCTCGTCGTGTCCACCGCGTCGGCCATCTCCACCGCGCGCCGCAGCGGCTGAATCCGGCGACAGGCGGGCTCAGCCGGTGCGCCGCGCCGGCGCGGCCTGCGCAGCCAGGCGATCCCAGGCGTCGCTCACGTCGCGCGACAACAGGTGCTTGCGGATGCGCTCGCTGGCGGTCGTCTCGAAGGCTTCCACCTGCCGGTAGTAGCGCGGCAGCTGGAAGCCGGCCAGACGTTGCGCCGCCCACTCGTGCAGGTCGGCCCACGGCGGCGCGGCCCCGCGGAACTGCACATGGAGCAGCACGTCCTGCTCGCCGATGCTCGCCGCGACCCCGATCGCCGCGCACGCCTGCACCTGCGGATGCCCGGCGAACACGCGCTCGATCTCCCAGGCCGAGACGTTCTCGCCCCGAACTCGCATGCTGTCGGTGCGCCGGCCGACGTAGTACAGATGGCCATGCTCGTCGCGCCGCGCGTAGTCCCCGGTGTGCAGCCTGCCCGCGCGCAACGCGTCGCCCGTGGCCTGCGGGTTGTCCAGGTAGCCCGGCAGCAGCACGCCGTCGACCCGCGACGACAACACGACCTCGCCGGGCTCGCCCGCGGCCACCTCGTGGCCGTGGTCGTCGAGAAGCGCCAGGTCGATCCACGGCAGGGCCCGTCCCATCGATCCCGGGGTCGCGTCGAGGTTCACCGTGGCGAAGCTCGAGCACTCGGTCATGCCGTAGCATTCCCGCAGCCTGACTCCCAGGCGCGTCTCGACCTCGGACCATATCTGCCGGTTCGCGCCGGCGCCCCAGGCGATGCGCAGGGTGCGCGGCTCGGGCGCCGCATCGACGGGAAGCTGCATCAGGATGTCCAGGATCCCGCCCAGGTAATGCAACTGGGTCGCGCCCAGCTCGCGCACCTGCTCCCAGAATCTCGACGCGGAGAAGCGATCGACCACGCCGAGGGTCGCCTGCTGGAGAAACGGCAGCAGCACCATCTGCGCGCCGCCGATGTGGCACAACGGTTCCCACAGGAAGACGCGGTCCCCCGGACGCACGTCGGCGACGATCAGCGCGGCCTCGCTGGCGATTCGCATCATGCGGTGAGTGAACAGTACGCCCTTCGGCGGGCCCGAGGTGCCCGAGGTGTAGATGATCCCCAGCACATCCTGCGGCGCGACGTCGGCCTCGATCAGGTCCACCTGCGCCTGCTCGTCGCGCAAGCCCGGCAGGTGGACGCATCGCAGATCGGCGATGCCGATCTCGGCGATCACCGCGTCGAAGCGCGGCTCGGACAGCACGAGCCGCGGAGCGCAGTGCCGCAGCAGGTAGGCCAGCCCGGCGCCGCGCTGGCGCGTGTTGACGGGGATCCAGACGATTCCGCTGAGGATCAGCGCGTAGATCAGGTGGATGTGGTCGATTCCGTTGTCGAGCATCACCGCGACTCGGTCATTTCGGGTCAGGCCGAGTTGCCCGAGCCATCGCTGCAATTGCGCGACCCGCCGGCGCGACTCCCCGCGTGAAACCACGGTGTCGCCGAAACGCATGACCGGCGTGCCGGGGTCCGACCGCAGGCCCCAGGCGAGCAGGGGCGCGCAGTCCAGGTCGTCCGCGGCGACGCGTCGTGGAAAGAACTCGGTGTACGGATGCATGGTGGAGTCGGTTCGGGCAATGGACTGCTCACGCCGGAGGCCGTCGAGCCATGCCCCCGGGTGCGCTTGGGTTTCGAAGTGCTCTATCCGGCGTCGTGCCGGCGCCGGGTCATCCGCTGCCCCTGCGCAGCCACGCATAGGCGCCGACCACGACGACGATTCCGGCGAGCAGGGTCGTCGCGACCGCCGACAGGGTCGGTGTGATCGCGAGCTGGATGTTGTCCCACATCAGCTTGGGCAGGGTCGTGTTCACTCCACCGCTGACGAAGATCGCGATCGTCAGGTCGTCGAACGACACCAGGAAGGCGAACAGGAAGCCCGCGATCGCGCTGCCTTTGAGCAGCGGAAGCAGGACCGTGGCGATGCGGCGCCAGAGCGACGCTCCCATGAGCCTGGCCGCGTCGTCCAGGCGCCAGTCGAAGCGCTGGAATCCCGCTGCCAGCGTGACCACCACGTACGGAATGGCCAGCACCGTGTGGCCGATCACCAGGCCGGCGTTGGTGCCGACGAGCCGCAGCGTGCTGAGCAGGTACAGCAGCCCCACCGCGACGACGATGCGCGGCACGATCAACGGGGCCACCATCAGCGCGAACAGGCCGCGTGCGGCCTGCTGCGAAAGCCGCGTCATCGCCAGCGTCGCCCCGAACCCCAGGCAGCTGGCCAGCAAGGCGGTGCCGAAGCCGACCTCGAAGGAACGGATCACCGCAGCGCGCCATACCGGTGAGCGCAGGAAGTCGACGAACCAGCGCATGCTGAACAGCTCGGGCGGGAAGGCCACGTAGTCCGCCCGCGTGAACGCGTAGGGGACGACCGACAGTACCGGCGCGACCAGGCAGAAGAGGAGGATGCAGGTGTAGATCCCCAGCGGACTGGCGGCGCGTGGGCCGCGTCCGTCCTCGATGCGCGGCCGCGGCGCCAGCAGGTCGCCGAGCCGGCCCAGCACGTAGCCCAGGCGCCCGCCGAAGCCGCGCAGCCACGAGCCGCGGGCGCGCGTGTCGGCTTGCCCGGCAAGCGACGACAACCCGACGACCTTGTCGTAGGCGACGAAGATGAGCAGCGACGCGGCCAGGATGACCACCGACAGCGCCGCGGCCAGGTGCATGTCGAACAGATCGAGCACCGCCGAGATCACCAGCTGGGCGATCATGGTCTGCTGCGGCGTTCCGAGGAGCGTGGGAACGATGAAAAAGCCGAGACTGGAGATGAAGATCAGCAGCGCCGCCGCGGCGATGCCGGGTCCCGACAGGGGCAGGAAGATGGTGAAGAAGCTCATGCCCCGTTGCGCGCCCATGGTCTGCGCGGCCTGGCTCAGGCTCTCGTCGATCGTGCGCATCACGGGGAGCATGGTCATCACCGCAAGGGGCATCATCGACTGCACCATGCCGATCAGGACTCCGGCCATCGACGGAACCAGCGCGAAGGAGTGGTGGGTGATGCCAGTCATGGTCGCGAGCCTCGACAGAATTCCAGCTCGCGTGAGAAGCAGGATCCATGCATAGGTCTTGACCAGGAAGCTGGTCCAGAACGGCAGCAGCACCCAGAGCAGCCAGCGCTGGCGCCGCGCGTCCCGCAGGCGGCTGAGCCAGTAGGCCAGCGGATAGCCGAGCAGCACCGAGAACAACGCGGTGAGGAACGATACCTTCAGGCTGATCCACAGCACCTTCGCATAGACGCCGTTGTGCGCGATCTGCAGGAAGGGCCGGGCGCTCAGGCTCCCGCCGGATGTGCTTACGCTGCGCTGCAGGATCTGCCCCACCGGCAGCAGGAAGAACGCCAGCAGGAACAGCAGCGCGGGCAGCGCGGGCAGCCACGGCGCGATCCGCGCCGCCGTGCGCGAGCGAAGGCCGGCGCAGGCTCCGGCGCGGCTGCGGCTCAGCGGGATGTCCATCGCCGTGTTCCAGGATTGCGCGTGGTCGGCGGGCTACCTGCGCAGCAGCGTGGCATGGTCGGCCACCCAGTGCAGGCCCACGCCCTCGTCGATTCGCGGTGGATGGCTGCGCGGGCATCTGGCGACGACTTCGGTGCCGTCGGCCAGAGCCAGGTGCACGCGAATGTCGCTGCCCAGGAACACGGTGCCGGTGACGCGGGCGTCGAGGTATCCCTGCCCGGGAGCCACCAGGCGCACGAGTTCGGGGCGCAGCAGCAGGGCGTGTCGCGTGCCGCCGGGCGCGTCGGCTCCGCTGGGCAGCGGCAGGCGACTTCCGGCGGCCAGGAAGCAGGCCTCGTTGGATGCCTGCGCCGCTGCGTCGATCGATCCTTCGAGCAGGTTGGAATGGCCGATGAACCCGGCGGCAAAGCAACTGGTCGGTCGGTCGTAGAGGTCGGCCGGGCTGCCGAGCTGTTCGATGGCGCCGTCGTTCATCAGGCAGATCCGGTCGGAAAGGGTGAGCGCTTCCTCCTGGTCATGGGTGACGTAGATGAACGTCGCGCCGACCTCGCGGTGCAGGCGCCGGATCTCGAGCTGCATGTGCTCGCGCAACTTCTTGTCCAGCGCGCCCAGCGGCTCGTCGAGCAGGATCACCGGTGGCCGGTAGGCGAAGCAGCGCGCCAGCGCGATGCGCTGCTGCTGGCCGCCGGAGAGCTCTTTCGGGTAGCGCTGCGCATACTGGCGCATGCGCACCATGTCGAGCGCGCCTTCGACGGTCTGCCGCAGCTCGGCCGCCGGGCGCCTGCGCATGCGCAGCGCGTACGCAACGTTGTCCCAGACGGTCATGTGGGGGAACAACGCGTAGGCCTGGAAGACCATGCCGATCCCGCGCTTGCCGGGCTCGACATGGGTGACGTCGCGTCCGTCGATGCGGATGACGCCGGCGCTCGGCTGGACGAGCCCGGCGATCATCTGCAGCAGCGTGGTCTTGCCCGAGCCCGAGGGGCCGAGAAGGGTCAGGAACTCGCCGGAGTTCACGCTCAGGCTGGTGGCGCGAAGCGCCACCGTCTCACCGTAGGACTTCTCGAGTGCCTCGATCTCCAGCTTGGCGCCCATGTCTTCGGCTCAGGAAATGATCCACGAGGTGAAGCGCTCGGTCACTTTCTCCCGGTTGGCCTTCCACCATTGCGGATTGGACAGGATCAATTTGTGCACGTGCTGCGGAGCCGTCGGAAGGACCGCGGCGCGCGCGGCGGGAATCCACTGGTAGGCCTGCAGGTTCGTCGGGCCGTACGCGAGGGCCTTGGTGATCATCGACTGGCGCTTCGCGTCGGCGCAGAAGCGCACGAATTCCTTCGCGAAGTCCGCGCGCGGGGTTCCCTTCGGGATACCCCAGCCTTCGATCGAGTAGATGCCCTGGTTCCACACCTCCACCACCGGCGCGCCGGCGTTCTTGGCGGCCTGCGCACGACCGTTCCAGATCGAGATCATGTCGACTTCGCCGCTCTGGATCGCCTGCATGGACTGCGCGCCCGAACTCCACCACAGCGAGATGTGCGGCTTGATCCTGTCGAGGCTGCGGAACGCGCGATCGACGTCGAGCGGGTACAGCTTCTCCGGGGATACGCCGTCGGCCAGCAGGGCCTCTTCCAGGATGTCGATCGGGCTGCGCCGCAGGCTGCGCCGGCCGGGGAAACCCTTGACATCCCAGAAGTCGGCCCACGAGTGCGGCCTGGCGGACTTCGCGCCCTGGTTCCGGTAGGCGAGGATCGTCGCGTACACGTCCACGCCCAGCCAGTCGGGCCGCACGGCGTCGGGAAGCAGGTGGGGAAACTCGCTGTGCTTGAGCCCGATCGGCTCGAGCATGCCCTTGGCCTCCAGGATGGGAATGTCCTCCGAGAGCGTGAGGATCGTGGCGTCCCACAGGTAGTTGCGCGAGCGGACCATCGCTTCGACTTGCGCGGCAGGCTGGGATTCGCGCGAAACCCGGATCACCTTGATCCCCGTGGCCTTCTCGAAGGGCTTGTAGAAAGCCTCGCTGTACGCGGTGACGTAGGGACCTCCGGGGTCCGAGACGACGATCTTCTTTTCCTGCGCGCGAACCACCGCCGGCGCCGTTCCGGCGAGTGCGAGGATTCCCGCGCCCTGGATGACCCGACGCCGTCGCTGATCAAAGACCTTGTTCACGGTTGTGTCTCCTTTGCTCTAGAGGTGGCCGAGGCTGCTCGGCCTACTTGGCCCGACGGCGGAAGAATTCCTCCATCATGCGGGCGGGCTCGCCGGAGTCGTAGGCTTCGCGCTGGATGCGCATGCCGGCTTCGATGCAGTCGCGGAAGCCGCTCTCCGTCATTTCCCGGAAGCGCTGCTTGTCGAGGCGCATCGCGACCGGCGGCTTGGCCGCCAGTTCCTCGGCGATCTCGATCGAGCGCGCGAACACCTGATCCTGCGCGACGACGTGGTGGAGCAGGCCGATGCGCTCGCATTCCGCCGCATCCATCAGACGACCGGTCAGGGTCAGTTCGATGGTGCGCGACATGCCGAGCATCGCATTCATGATCCACGGCCCGGTCGTGCTCGGGATTCCGGAATTGATCTCGGGCTGGCCCATGCGGACTCCGGGATGGCCCACGCGTACGTCGCCGAGCAGCGCGACCTGGAAGGCCGAACCCGCGGCGGTACCGTTCAGCGCGATGACCAGCGGCTTGCTCAGACCGCGAAGGGTCGCGTAGTAACGCTCCCATTCACGGACCCACCGCACGGCGCGTTCGCCGTCGAAATCGTGCGCTTCCGACAGGTCCTGTCCGGCGGAGAACGCACGTTCCCCGGCTCCGGTCATGACGATGGCTCCGAGGTCGCGGTCCGCATCGAAGCGCTCGAGCGCTTCGATGATGCGCTCGCGCATCGGAGTGGTCCACGCGTTCAGGCGCTCCGGGCGGTTCAGGGTGATGACGCCCACACGGCGGAGCGTAGAGACCAGGACTGACTCGCTCATGATTTATTGAATAGCAATAAGTGATAGTGCAGTGCAATCTAGCTGCAAGGCGGCAGCTGCACATGAGTGTTTACCCTGGATCAAGGTCGCTTCATCGTCGAGGCCGCGTCGATGCGCGGATCCATCGCTCCTTTGACATGTCGTGAGAAAGCGCTATACGCTAAAAACTAGTGCCTTGCGATAAAGCCGCAGCGGACTGCGAGGAGGCGTGACAATGGCCATGCGATTGCCCGATGCGGCCAAGAGGATGCTCGATGGCGAGGAAGGCGCCGCGAAGCGAATCGCCATGCAGGCGTTGGCCAAATTCGGCGATGCCTACGACGCGGCGGAGATGGTGAGCATCGGCTACGCGCACGTCGCCGCGGGACAGCCGCTGTACGCCGGAGACATGGAACAACTCGAGGCACTCGCCGACCTCGGCGCCGCGGTCGTGGTACCGACTTCGGTGAACATCGCCAACGCGGACATGCGTCGCGGCGAGCTCATGCGAGCTCCCGAGGCGCTCATCACTTTGCAGAGGCGCTCGGAGGCGGTGCACCGACGCATGGGCAGCCATGCCTGCTACACCTGCACCCCCTACTGGGCCGGCCACTGGCCGACCTGGAACATGCATATGGTGTCGCTCGAATCCACGGTGACCATCTTTTGCAACTCGGTGCTCGGCGCGCGTTCGAACCGCGACGGCTACTTTGCGGTCTATGCGGCGATCACCGGCCTGTACCCCAAGATCGGCTACCACCTCGACGAAAACCGTCGCGGAACACATCGCTTCGTTGTCCACGCCGAGCCCCGGGATGCCAGCGATTTCGGATGCCTCGGCTATCACATCGGGCTGCAGGCGCGCAACGGCGTTCCGGTCATCGAGGGCTTGTGGCGCCGACCGACTCTGGACGAGCTCGACGCGATGGGCGCAGCCATCGCCACCTCCGGCGGATCGGCGATGTTCATCGTGCCCGGCGTCACCCCGCCCTTTGCGGACGCCCGCGCGGCCTTCGGCGCCGCGCCGCCGGAAGCGCAGCCGGTGTCGGACGCGGATATCGCGGCGGTCTACGCGTCGTTCGTGCCATCCCCTGACACGCGACCGAGCATTGTCCACCTCGGCTGCCCGCACGCTTCGATGCAGGAAATGCGCGAGTATGCCGCACTGCTGGACGGCAAGCGAGTGCACGGCGACGTCGAACTGTGGATCACGACCAGCCGCGTGGTGCGGCGGATGGCGCAGGAGGCCGGCATCACCGACATCCTCGAGCGCGCCGGGGCGAAAGTGCTATCCGACACATGTCCCATCATGTGCCACATGTCACGCATCATGGCGCCCGACCCGAAGCACGGTCTGCCTCCAGCAGCCGCGACACGTTGCATCGTGGTGGATTCTGCAAAGCAGGCGAAGTACGTTCGCGATACCGTGCAGTGCGAAACCTTCCTCACCGGAACCCCGGAAGCCGTGCAATGTGCGCTGCAGGGGCGCCTGGTCGCGCGCGAGGCGATCGGGTCATGAGGCGCATGCCCGTCAAGCACCTGGTGGCCGGGGATTTCGCAGGGCGCGCGCTGGTGTCGGCGCACCCGCTGTCCTTCTTCGGCGACATCGACGTGAGGAGCGGCACGGTGGTCACGCAAGCCAGCGACCTGCTGGGTCGGTCGATCTCGGACCTGGTGCTTTGCCTGCCCTTCACGCATGGCTCGGCCGGCGCCTGGCGGGTGCTGCAGCAGTTGCGTACCCATGGAACCGCGCCGCTTGCCCTTGTCGTGCGCGATCTGCCCGACCCTTCCGTGGTCCAAGGCGCGATCCTCATCGACCTTCCGACCATCAAGCTGCTCGATCCCGCCGATTTCGCGCGCCTGACGGATGGCGCCCATGTCGGTGTCGAGAAGGCGACCGGATGGCTCGAACTGCCCTGAGGGCACGGCCTTGCTGATCCTTTCGGAAGGCACGCTGGCCTCGATTCCCCTGGACGCCCACGAACTGCTCGAGTCCCTGGATGCGGCCTTTCGCAGCGGCCCCGAGGATGGCGTCAGCGGTCTGAAGGCGCAGGCCCCCGGCATCGACGGAGCGACCTTCCAGGCGCTGCCCGCGCTGCTCGCCAGCGAGCGCCTCGCCGCGCTGAAATGGGTTCGTGTCGGCGGCGCCGAGCCGTCGCGTCGGCGCATCCGTAGCACCACGCTGCTGGCGGACGCGGCCAGCGGAGACATCCTCGCGCTGCTGTCCTCGAGCGGCTTGACCGCGATTCGCACCGCGGCCATGTCGGCGCTGGCAGCGCGCTACCTGCGGCCCGAAGGAGGCGCCATCATCGGCTTTCTCGGCTGCGGCGTGCAGGCCCGGGCGCACCTGGATCTGTTCACTCGACTGGACGCCGGGATTCGCACGGTACTCGCCCATGCGCCGAACTCGGCCGAAGCCTTTGCCGGATATGCGCGAACACGCGGGCTCGACGCCCACGTGGTGGCCGACCCGTGCCGCCTGATCGGCCAAGCCGACGTCGTGATCTCCACCGTGCCGCCGCAACTGCAGCCCGCGCCCAGGCCCTTCGACGCTGAGTGGCTCAAGCCCACGGCCTTTGCCAGTCTGGTCGACCTCGGACGTCCCTGGGCCGAACTTGCCGCGGACTCCGGCCGACGCGTGTTCACCGACTACGTCGCGCAATCCACCGCCCTGGTCGCGCAGGGCAAGATGAACGCTCCCGACAGCTTCGCCGGCGACTTGTACGGTCTCGCGCGCGGCGAGCCCCGCATGCCGGGCAACGGCCCCGACATCTTCCTCTTCGGGGGGCTCGGCATGTGCGATGCGGTCGTGGCGCGACTCGTCTACCGCCGCGCGCTGGAGTCCGGCATCGGCATCCACGCGGACTTCGAATAGCCGACGGCGCACACGAAGGTCCGCGGTCGTCGTCAGGCGTCGAACCGTACCCCCTGGGTCCACGGCAGTTCCCGCGAGTCGTCGACGTGGATGGCGTCAGTCACTTCGCGCATGCAGCCTTTGCGCGCGTCGGACCCGGATTCGCACCCGCCTGCGGTTTCCTTCTCGCCGCCGACGAGTGGGTCACGTAGCGCTTGCTGCATGGCGTCGAAGCCCGGGCGGTCGATCAGCTATGGCACGCAGTCGCCTAGGCGCCCGCCTTCTCGAAGGCGGTGCCATGGGTCGCGGCGTCCACAGACTGGGGATAGATGAAGAGAATCGGATGAGCTCCATAAGCTGACGTCGCATCTGCAAGAGCCTTCGGAGAACCCGCGTGG
>JAKBBQ010000110.1 GCA_021808405.1 Pseudomonadota bacterium
GCGGCAGTCCGCGTTGCATCCGGTTGCCGGCTCGGGCTGGCGCGCGGCGCTCAGCCGCGCGGCTGCTGCAGCGCGGCGATGCGCTGCTCGAGGGGCGGGTGGCTGGCGAACAGCTCCATCCAGGCGGGGCGGTCGGTGATGCCGGAGGTGGCCAGGTTGCGCGGCAGCGCGCCGGGCTGCAACTCGCCCAGGCGGCGCAGCGCGGCGATCATCGGCTGGGGGCTGCCGAGCAGGGCAGCCGAGCCGGCGTCGGCGCGGAACTCGCGCTGGCGGGAGAACCAGGCGACGATCAGGCTGGCGAGCACGCCGAAGAGGATGTCGCACACCAGGGTGGTGAGCAGGTAGCCGATTCCGGGTCCGCGGGATTCGGAGTCGCCGCGATGCAGCGCCGCGTCGACGGCGAAGCCGACGACGCGGGAGAGGAACACGACGAAGGTGTTGAGCACGCCCTGGATGAGGGTGAGGGTGACCATGTCGCCGTTGGCGACGTGGCTGATCTCGTGGCCGAGCACCGCGGTGGCCTGCTCGCGCGACATGCCGTGCAGCAGCCCGGTGGACACGGCCACCAGCGCGTGGTCGCGGCGCGCTCCGGTGGCGAAGGCGTTGGGTTCGCCCTCGTAGATGGCCACCTCGGGCCTGCCGATTCCGGCGGCGCTGGCCAGGCGCGAGACGGTGTCGAGCAGCCAGGCCTCGGTGGCGTCGCGCGGCTGCTCGATGACCTGGGCGCCGGTGCCGAACTTGGCCAGGGTCTTGGACAGCAGCAGCGAGACGAAGGCGCCGCCGAATCCGATGACCGCGGCAAAGCCCAGCAGCGCGGGCAGGTCCAGCCCGTAGGCGCCGAGGAAGCGGTCCAGTCCGAGCAGGCGCGTGACCACGCCCAGCACCACCAGCACCGCCAGGTTGGTGGCGAGGAACAGCACGATGCGTTTCATGACCCGCTTCCCGTGATCGTACAAAAGGACATGCAAGTTGCGTTTGGTAACTTCGAGTCGAAAGTATAGGCTCGGGGGGAGTTTTCAAGGGGTCGGCGCTGCGCGGTGGCTCAGCCGCCCAGGCGCAGCCTGGGCAGCAGCCTGGCGACGCGGCGCGCCAGGCCGGCCGCTTCCGTGCCCAGCGCGATGGCGTCGAGTTGGCGGCCGCTCGCCCCTGCGCCGGCCATCCCCAGCGAGGCCAGCGCGTGATGCGAATTGCCTGGGCAGCCGGCCAGCACATGGCCGGACTCGCGGCCGGCGAGCAGCACCGGATGGCCGAACGCTGCCATGTCCGCCGGGAGTTCGGGGTGCCCGGGAGCCAGCAGCCGGGCCGCGGCGCAACGGTGGACGAGCAGCCGTCGCAAATGGCCGTCGACCGCATGGACTTCCTCGCGGCAACTGCTCGACGCGCCGTCGTGCAGCAACTCCAGGCGGCAGCCGGGGAACACGTGCTCGAACGCCTGTCGCGCGGCCTGGGTCAGAAGCTGCCGGCGAGCCATCGCGCCATTGGCCACGGCGCGCAGCGCGCCCAGGTAGCGCTGCCCGAGCACCGAGCCCGCGTCGACCCACACCATCGCGGGTGCCGGTGCCGGACGCGACCCGGCGCGGGCCAGCATCTGGCGCAGGTAGTCCAGGCTGACCTGGCGCGCCAGCCCGCGCGCACCGCCTTGCACGCCCAGCACCAGCTCGCCGCGGCGCAGGCCGAAGCCGCGTTCGGCGTCGTCGCCGAAGACCTGCTGCACCTCCAGCAGCTGCAGCGCGGCCTGGTCGCCCCAGCCGTCGTCGAGGTCCTGTGCGAACCTTCGCAACCCCAGCGCCGACACGGCGTGCGGCTCGGCGCCTGCCGCACGGCCGCCGTCCTCGATGCGCCGCAGGTCGGCGGCCTCGCCCCAGCCTTGGGCGACGGCCCAGCGCGCTCCGCCCTCGAGCACAGCTTGCAGACCATGCGCGCCCAACTCGACCGGCGCGAGGGCGCGTCGCAACTCGACGGCCAGGCGTTCGGCGCGGCCCGGCAGCGCGCTCGCGGCGATGCCTGTGCGCAGCAAGCGCGTGCCGCGACCCGGGTCGGGACCGACGCCCCCCGGCCAGGCTGCCGCTGCGCTGTCGAGGTCGAAAGCGGCGACGCGACCGATGGCCGGCCCGCCATCGCGTGCCACGCCGAGCAGCGCGTGGCTGGCGCCGACCAGCCCCGGCAGGCAGGCCATCGCCTCGAGTCGCGCGCGCTCGCTCGCGGCCATGCGCCGCACCGCGGCGCGCGTGGCGTACAGCCGCACCGGCACCTGCATCGCAGCATGCCTCGGCAGTTCCCACACGGGGACTTGGGCTTGTGGTGGGTTGGACGATGGCATGGCGTTCGCGAAGGCAAGTCTGGAGGTCGGCAAGTCCGCGCGTTCGCGCGTTCGCACGTTGCGAGTCCTCCGGGCGCGGCCATTTTCGTCGTGCCTGCCCGGGTTCGACCATGCGCGAGGTCAAGCCGGCGGCCGGGCTGCGCTCATGCGCCGAAACGGCATTGCGCCAGCCAGCGCCCGTCGTCCAGCCGACGCACCCGTGCCTGGCGCGCTCCGTCGGGCAGGCCGCGCCGGCGCGGCGCGCTCGCGGCGTCGAGCGCCTCACCCCAGGCGGTGGCACGCAGCCGACAGGTGTCGACGGCGACCGCGAAGCGGGCGAAGCCGATGCCCCGGACCGTGGCTTCGCGGGCGAGGCGGTCGACCCATTCGAGCAACAGCTCTTCGGGGCCGGCTGCGTCGAACTGCAGGTGCAGCGGCTGCAGCGCGCGCAGGCCGACGCCGTCGCCCAGCAGCGAAGCGACCCCAGCGGCAGCTGCCGCGAAGGCGCCATCGAGTGTCGGCGCGTAGGCCTGCAGCAGCGTGTGCTGCGGTTGGCGCAGGATCTCCCAGTTGCCGGGTTCGAGCGGCGACGCCGCGTCATTGCGGGCCATCGGGGTCATGCGCAAGGAAAGAAGGGAAACGCGCGGCTTCGGCGGGGCGCCCATGCTAGCCGCAGGCGCGTGCCGAGCCCTCAAGACCCCATGCGCCATCGAGGTACTGGGCCGCCGCGCGCCGCGAGCGCGGGAGCACAATGGCTTGCCATACCCCACTCAGCAACAGGAGGCTTGCCGATGCTCAGCGCAGACGATCTGTGGAAGGACGTGGTGGAATTGCGCGCCCGCTGTCCCCTGGTGCACAACGTGACCAACCTGGTGGTGATGAATTTCAACGCCAATCTGCTGCTGGCAGCCGGAGCCTCGCCGGTGATGGTGCATGCCCACGAGGAAGTCGAGGAAATGGCGGGCTTGGCCGGCGCACTGGTGCTCAACATCGGGACCCTGCAGCCGGCGTGGGTCGAGTCGATGCGCCTGGCCCTGCTGGCCGCGCGTGCCCGCGCGACCCCCGTGGTGCTCGATCCGGTGGGCGCCGGCGCCACCGCCTACCGTCGCCGGGTCGTGGCCGCGTTGCGCGCGGCCGGCGAACCCGACATCCTGCGCGGCAACGCGTCGGAGATCGTCAGCGTGGCGGGGGAGTCGGCCGGCGCGCGCGGCGTCGACAGCCTGCTGCAGGCCGACGCGGCACTCGATGCGGCGCGGCGCCTCAGCCGCGACAGCGGCGCGGTGGTCTGCGTGTCGGGCGAGCACGACCATGTGGTCGACGCGTCGGGCCGCCATGCCCGGCTGGCCAACGGCGATCCGTGGATGACTCGGGTCACCGGGGTCGGCTGCGGTGCCAGCGCGCTGGTCGCGGCCTTCGCCGCGGTGCAGCCCGATCGCTGGCGCGCCACGGTGGCGGCGATGGCCTACCTCGGAGTGGCCGGCGAGGTGGCGGCCCAGCGTACGCGCGCGGCCGCTGCGGGCATCGGCCGCTACCAGGTCGAGTTGCTCGATGCCGTGCACCTGCTCGATGCCGGCACCTTCGGTGCGCGGCTGCGCATGGAGGTCGGGCAGCGATGACCCGCGTCGCCGTCGACTCGCTGAGGCTGTACCTGGTGGTCGGCGGGCTCGACGAGCCGCGGCTGCTGCATCTGGTGCGCGAGGCGTTGCGTGGCGGAATCACCTGCCTGCAACTGCGGGAGAAGTCGATTTCCACCCGTGAATTCGTCGCGCGTGCCAGGCTGCTGCGCGATGTCCTGCGCGGGCACCGGGTGCCGCTGATCATCAATGACCGCCTCGACGTCGCGCTGGCCAGCGCCGCCGACGGCGTGCACCTGGGGCAGGACGACCTCGGGGTGGACGTGGTGCGTCGCTACCTGCCGGGGGCGATCGTCGGCCTGTCGGTCGGCTCGCTGCAGGAACTCGACGCCGGTGTCGCGCAGGATGTCGACTATCTCAGCCCCAGCCCGCTGTTCGCCACCCGCAGCAAGCCCGATGCCGGCCACCCGCTGGGGCTCGAGCGCTTGCGCGCCATGCGCGGACGCTGCACCTCGCCGCTGGTGGCCATCGGGGGCATCGACCGCGGCAATGCCGAATCGGTATTCGCTGCCGGGGCCGATGGCATCGCGGTGGTCTCGGCCATCGCCGGGGCCGCCGATCCGGCCGCAGCCAGCGCGGAGCTGGCTGCGGTGGCCCGCCGGGCGCGCGCGGGCGGACCGACTTGATCGTTGTCAGCCATTGCCGCCGCGGTCGCGTCGCCAGCGCGGCGGCGCGCTAGAGTCCTGCAGCTTGGGTAGCAAGCCGCGCGGCGGACCGTGTCGGCTGTCCAGGCCAACCAGGGGAGTACGCTCGATGGAGCAGCAAAGCAGGCGCCGCAAGCCCGAGCTGGTATGTCCGGCCGGATCGCTGCGGGCGCTGCAACTGGCGGTGGATTCCGGCGCCGATGCCGTCTACCTGGGGCTGCGCAACCAGACCAACGCGCGCGCCTTCGCCGGCATGAACTTCGACCAGGCGCAGATCCGCGAAGGCGTGCGCTATGCCCACGACCGCGGCGCCAAGGTCCTGATGGCCTTGAACACCTTCGCCGCGGCCGAGGACCCGCAACCCTGGTTCGACGCGGTCGAGCAGGCAGCGGGGCTCGGCGCCGATGCGCTGATCGTCGCCGACAGCGCGGTGCTGGACTATGCCCACAGGCACCATCCGCAGCTGCGCCTGCACCTGTCGGTGCAGGCGTCGGCCACGTCCTACGAGGCGCTCGAGTACTACCGCCAGCGCTACGGCATCCAGCGCGCGGTACTGCCGCGGGTGCTGACCTTGTCGCAGGTGGCGCACTTGGCGCGCAATACCCTTGCCGAAGTCGAGGTCTTCGGCTTCGGCAGCCTGTGCGTGATGGTGGAAGGGCGTTGTGCGCTGTCGTCCTACGCCACCGGAAGTTCACCGAACAATGCGGGGGTCTGCTCGCCTGCGGCCGCGGTGCGCTGGACCGAGGGCGCGGACGGCAGCGTCGACGCCCGCCTGGGCGGGGTGCTGATCGACAGCTACGCGCCGGGCGAGGCGCGCGCCTACCCGACTCTGTGCAAGGGGCGCTTTGTCGTCGAGGGCCGCCGCGGCTATGCGTTGGAGGAGCCGACCAGCCTGAATACCCTGGAGCTTCTGCCCGAGCTGATGGACCACGGAGTCGCCGCGGTGAAGATCGAGGGTCGCCAGCGCAGCGCGCAGTACGTCAGCGAGGTCACGCGGGTGTGGCGCGAGGCCATCGACGCCGCGGCCGCCGACCCCGGCTACAGGGTGCGCGATGCGTGGAGCGCGCGCCTGGCGCGCTGGGCCGAAGGCCAGCAGCACACCCTGGGGGCCTATGACCGGCCCTGGCGCTGAGGAGGCAGCAAGCATGCAAACCCGGGAGCGCCTGGAACTGAGCGTGGCGCCGCTGCAGTACTGGTGGCCGCGCGAGCGCATGTCCGCCTTCTACTCGCAGGTCGCCGAGAGCGCGGCCGACACCGTGGTGCTCGGCGAGGTGGTGTGCTCGCGCCGCCGAGAATACAAGCTGGCCGACTGGATCGACCTGGGTCGCGACCTGCGCGCGGCGGGCAAGCAGGTGCTGCTGGCCACGCCGACCCTGGTCACCGGCGAGGCCGATCTGCGCGGCCTGCGCGAAACGGTGCAACAGGGCGAGTTCCCGGTGGAGGCAGGCGACGCCTCGGCGCTTGCCGTGCTGCTGCGCACGCCCGGGGTGCGCTGCGCCCTCGGGCCGCACCTGAACATCTACAACCGCCAGGCGCTGAGCGAGCACGCGCTGCCCGGGGTGACGCGATGGTGCGCGCCGGCCGAGCTGCCGCTGGCAGCGGTGGCTCGGGTCAACCCGCCCGAGCGACCGGTGGTCGCAGGCGACGGGCCGCTGCTCACCGAGGTATGGGCCTTCGGACGCCTGCCGCTGGCCTTCTCCGCGCGCTGCTTCACCGCGCGCCATCACGGGCTGAACAAGGACCATTGCGAGTTCCGCTGCCGCGACGACGTCGACGGACTCGTGGTGCGCAGCGGCGACGGCCGCGACTTCCTGTGCCTCAATGGCACCCAGGTGCAATCGGCCGGGGTGCACGCGCTGGTCGAGGCCCCGGCAAGCCTGCGCGCCGCCGGCATAGGCAGCCTGCGCCTGGCGCCTTGCGGCTCGGGATTCGCCCGCGTGCTCGAGGTGTACGACGGCCTGCGCGACCAGCGCCTGACTCCGCGGGATGCGCGCACGGCGCTGCGCGATCTGCCGCTGCCCGGGGAACTGGTCGACGGCTTCGCCCATGGGCGCGCCGGCATGCAGCAGCTGTCCGAGGAGAGCGCGGCATGACGCGCGGCCTGTCCGAAGGCGCGTCGTCGTGGCGGCTGCCCGCCTCGGCCGGGGAGGTTTCCGCACGCGCCATCGATACCGCGTTGCGCCTGGCTTCGCCTCTGCGCGGCTTGCTGGGTCGCTTGCCGGCGCAGCCTCCGGCCTGGCTGGCCGCGCGAGCGCTGGACAGGCTGCTGTTGCCGCGACTCGATGCCGACACCCTGCTGGCCTGCCGCGACCGCATGGTCGAATTGCAGTTGGGCGACCTCGGGCTGCGCCTGGGGTTGCGCCTGACCGACGGTGGCTTCCGCGTGGCCCAGGGCGTGCCCGAACTGCGGGTGCGTTCGAGCGCGCGGGCGCTGCTGCGCCTGCTGCGCGGCCAGGACGACGCCGACCGGTTGTTTTTCGACGGCGAACTGGTGATGGAAGGCGACACCGAATTCGGCCTGCTGCTGAAGAACCAGCTCGATGCCATCGGCCCGCTGTGGAGTTGAGGTCTTGCGCTGGGTCAAACCGGCCGGCGCAGCGGCCCACCTATAGTCGCAGCTCGGTGTTCCCTTTCGACGAGCATGGAGGCGATGCAGCCCGCGCCGCTGGTTCCGCTATGGCAATGCGAGGACGACGCGCGCGGCTGCCTGCGCGGGGCGCGGCGCGCGCTGCAGCGGCGGGCGCTGGCCGCCGGCCAGCCGTTGTTTCGCCAGGGCGAAAGCCTGTGCCGGGTGTTCGTGCTGATGAGCGGTGCGGTGCAGGTGTCGCGCCTGGACCGCCAGGGCCGGGCGCGCATCGTCGACCTGGTGCTTCCCGGCGATGTACTGGGCTTCGACGACTTCGCCTCCGGCGTGTACTGGGGCAGCGCGCAGGCCTTGCGCGACGCCCTGGTGTGCGCCATCGAGCCCGCGCGCTGGCAGAGCCTGCGCCAGCACGACCTTCGGCTGCCTGCTCTGGCCAGCCTGGGGGCGTCCCAGGTCAAGCGGGCGATGCGGCAGAACATGCGGCTGCGGCTGGGCTCGGCTGCGCGACTCGCGGACTGGTTGTTGCAGCTGGCCGCCAAGCTCGAATCGCCGGACATCGAGCTGCCGCTGAGCTACCAGGACCTGGCCGACTATCTGGACCTGCGGCCGGAGACCCTGAGCCGGGCCTTGCGCGAACTCGAGCGCAGGCAGTGCCTGCGGCGCGCCGGGGGGTTGCGCCTGGAACTCGACCCCGAGCGCCTGCGCCAGACCCGCGCGACGCCGAGGCCGCGCCAGGTGTGACGCTCCACCGGGGCTCGGCCTCGGCGCAGGCGAGTCGAGCCTGTCGACTGGAGCCGGTCGACTGGAGCCGGTCGACTGGAGCCGGTCAGGCGGCCTGGTCGGCGCCCAGCTGGTAGAGCACCTGGCGCCGCAGCGCATGGCCGACCGGCAGCCGCGGATGGTCGAATTCGGCCACGCGCCGCATGCCCAGCCGCAGCATCACCGCCTGCGAGCGCAGGTTGCACGAGGCGGTGAAGGCCTGCACGGCGTGCAGCGCCAGGCGCTCGAAGGCTACGCGCAGCGCGGCGCGGGCGGCCTCGGTCGCCAGGCCCCGGCCCCAGAATCGGCGGGCCAGCCGCCAGCGCATTTCCACGCCGTCGGCCGGCTCGAAGCCCGGCGGGATCGGAGCCAGCCCGACAACGCCGACGAAGGCGCCGTCCGCGCGCGCTTCCACGGCCCAGGTTCCCCATCCATGACGCTGCAGGAACTGCTGGCAGCCGCGAGCGAAGGCGGCGCTGTCGGCGGTGGACAGTGGCCCGGGCAGATAGCGCATCACCTCGGGGTCGCGGTGCATCGCTGCCAGCGGCGGCAGGTCCTGGGCGCGCCAGCGCCGCAGCAGCAGCCGCGGGGTGGCCGGCTCGACCGGGTCGGGCAGGATCGGCAGCGGGGTGGGCATCGCGAGGCCTTCGTGGGCAAAGCGGATTGGACCCTCCACGCCGCTTCAGGTTCCCGGCGCCCCGGGGATCCCCTGGCCGGGCCAGGGCTTAGGATCGGAGCCTGAAAGGACTGCGAGATGGACGAAGCGATCGCCGAGTGGGTCATCGAGTACGCCGCGGATGCCCTGGTCTCCTGCGACACCAGTGGAACGATCGTGCGCTGGAACCGCGCGGCGGCCGCGCTGTTCGGCTTCAGCCGCGACGAGGCGCTCGGCTCCAGCCTGGACCTGATCATTCCCGAGCACCTGCGGGCAGCGCACTGGCAGGGTTTCCGGCGCGCGCTGGCCAGCGGCAGCACGCGCTTGTCCGGCCGGCCGACCTTGACGCGGGCGCTGGCCAAGGACGGGGGTCGGCTGTATGTGCAGATGAGCTTCGCGCTGGTGCGCGACCCGGGCGGCGACGTGGTCGGCAGCGTCGCGGTCGCGCGCCGCGCCGAGGCGGGCGGCAAGGGCTGAGCCGCGCGCTGCGCTCCGGCCGAAGGCCGGGTTCCCGTTCGCCGGCAGGGGCCCGGCCATGCTCGTCGACCGGCGGCGCGCTCGTCGGCCAAAGGGGTTCGCGGGTCGCGGCGCATGGCGTTCAGCGGATGCGTGGCAGCTGCTCGCCGGCCGCCGGCAAGCCCGGCGTGTCGGCGAGCTCCGCGCGGGCCTCCAGGGGCTCGCGCCGGGCGGCGTTCGCGGCATGCCGGTGTCCGCGCGATGGCGTCGCCCACCGCTGCGGCTCGGCCGCCTGCGTTGCATTTGTGGTTTGCGGGTCTGGATGGCGTTTCAATTTTGGAACGCGGGGCCGCCCGGGGCTTCCCGGGGCCGCCCCGTTTGGCCACGTTCGCGCTGCCTTCGCCGGCGGGTGGCACGCGCCTTGCTACGTCGTCCGTCACCGGCCAGTCCAGGGCCCTGCAACAGGGAGCACGACAGCGTGGAGCACGACAGCGGTACGCCCAAGGCAGACCGGACCGGCGCGGCGCCGGCTGGAGCGGCGCCGATCACCTCGATCCTGGTGGCCAATCGCTCGGAGATCGCCATCCGGGTGATGCGTGCCGCGGCCGAGTTGCGCATGCGCACGGTGGCCATCTACGCCCAGGAGGACCGCCAGGCGCTGCACCGCTTCAAGGCCGACGAAAGCTATCTCGTCGGGCAGGGACGCAAGCCGCTGCAGGCCTATCTGGACGGCGAGGACATCCTGCGCATCGCCCATCGCGCCCGCGTCGACGCCATCCACCCCGGCTACGGCTTCCTCGCCGAGAACCCCGAGTTCGCGCAAAGGGTGATCGATTCCGGCTTGCGCTGGATCGGTCCCGCACCCGAGGTCATGCGCACCCTGGGCAACAAGGTCGCAGCGCGCCAGGCGGCGGTGGCCGCCGGGGTGGCGGTGATGCCGGCGTCGCCACCCCTGCCGCGCGACCTCGGGGCCTGCGCCGCGGCGGCCGCTGCCATCGGCTACCCGCTGATGCTCAAGGCCAGCTGGGGCGGCGGGGGACGCGGGATGCGGGTGATCGAGCGCGAAGCCGAACTGGCGGGCGCGTTGGAGGCGGCTCGGCGCGAAGCGCTGGCGTCCTTCGGCAACGACGAGGTGTACCTGGAGAAGCTCATCGTCCACGCGCGCCACGTCGAGGTGCAGGTGCTCGGCGACCTGCACGGCAACCTGGTGCACCTGTACGAGCGCGACTGCACGGTGCAGAGGCGCAACCAGAAGGTGGTCGAGCGCGCGCCCGCCCCGTACCTGGACGACGCGCAGCGCGCGCGGCTTTGCGAGGCGGCGCTGCGCCTGATGCGCAACGTCGGCTACACCCATGCCGGCACGGTGGAGTTCCTGATGGACGCCGAAACCGGAAGTCCGTACTTCATCGAGGTCAATCCGCGGATCCAGGTCGAGCACACGGTCACCGAAATGGTCACCGGGGTGGATATCGTCAAGGCGCAGATCCGCGTCAGCGAAGGCGGGGTCATCGGGCTGGTCGAGGACCACGCGGGGCGCGTGGGCAGCGGCGTGCCGGCGCAGCAGCAGATCCGCCTGAACGGCCATGCGCTGCAGTGCCGCGTGACCACCGAGGATCCGGAAAACGGTTTCGTCCCCGACTACGGACGGC
>JAKBBQ010000111.1 GCA_021808405.1 Pseudomonadota bacterium
CCCCCGGAGGTCCCGGCCCCACCGCCGCCTGACAGTGCCCGCTCCTGCGCTACCTCCGCTGCCGAGAGCCGACCGGCCGCAGGGCCGTCCCAAGGCCGGAGGCGTCCCCCTTGGGGGGACGGAGCCGGGGTGGCCCCCGGCGACGAAGGGGGCCCTACTTCACCACCAGGACGGGGATCTTGGTGTGGGAGAGCACGCGGGCGGTCTGGCTGCCGAGCAGGGCCGAGCCCAGGCCGCTGCGGCCGTGGGAGGACATGATGATCAGGTCGGCGTGCTCGCGCTCGGCCACCGCCAGCATGCCGCGCCAGGCCAGCGTGTCTTCCTGCACCGCGGTGTTGCATTCGACACCGGCGGCGCGCGCCGCGTCGGCGACCGCCTGCACCGCGGCTTCGGCCTGGGCGCGAATGGCTTCCTGCCAGCCCTCGATACCGGTGGGCATGACCTCGATGGCGCCGATGTAGGGGTAGAGGTCGATCACCGACGCCGCGGTGATGCGGGCACCCTGCAGCTTGGCCTGTTCCAGCGCCACAGGAATCGCCCGCTGGGCGAGGTCGGAACCGTCGGTGGGAATCAGGATGTGCTTGAACATGGTCGGACTCCGCGTGGGATGGGATCGGGCCCGGCCGGCGACGCTGCCGCCGCGCCAGGCACCGTGCTGGGATTCAGCGCACCACCAGCACCGGCAGCTTGCTGTGCGTCAACAGCTTCTGGGTTTCGCTGCCCAGCAGCACCGCCTGCATGCCCCGGCGGCCGTGCGAGGCCATGACCACCAGGTCGCAGCCCTTGAGTTCGGCCGCGTCGAGCAGCGCCCTCCAGGGATGCGGGTCTTCCGACACCACGCATTCGCAGCCCAGGCCGGCCTGCTTGCAGGCATCGACCAGGGGTTGCAGCGCAGCGTCGGCGGCGCGTGTCGAGGTGGCCCGGTATTCGTCGGCGGTGATGGGCACCGCGTCGGCCAGGCCGGCGTAGGGGTAAGGGTCGGTGACCGTCGCGCCGACGAGCGGAAGGTTGCCGAACTGCCTGGCCAGCTCGACCGCGGGAGCGATGGCCTTGGCCGCGGTGGCCGAGCCATCCAGGGGAACGAGGATCTTCTTGTACATGGTCGTCAGCCTAGCGCGCCCGAAGGGGCGTTCGATCATTATGCTGCCTGCGTCCCGCGCTCAGGGTGTTGATCTGCGGCAACCTTGGAAACGACCATGGGATCGCCGGCGCAAGGCGTTGCGCCGGCTGCATGCCGCCGCGGTTTCAGGGTTCGGCGCCGCGTGCCACCGGGCGCGCCGGGTCGGCGCACCACTGGCTCCACGAGCCCGGGTACAGGCTGGAGCCGGCGAGACCGGCGATCTCCAGCGCCAGCAGGTTGTGGCACGCGCTGACGCCGGAGCCGCACTGGTTGACCACCTCGCGCGGATGCCTTCCACCGAGCACCTGCAGCCACTGCCGGCGCAGTTGCGGCGCCGGCAGGAAACGGCCGTCGGCATCCAGGTTGTCGCGGTAGAACCTGCAGACCGCGCCGGGGATGTGCCCTCCCACCGGGTCGAGGGTCTCGCCCTCGCCGGCGTAGCGCTGCGGCGAACGGGCGTCGACCACCAGGTGCTGCCGCGGCTGGAGCAGCACGTCGGCCAGCAGTGCGTCGACCTCGATGGTGGGCATCGCCGGGCGCGCGGCAGCCTGCAGCCGGCCGGGTGCGCGCGGGCGCGCCGGCCCGATCTCGGGGGCGCCGCCGCTGGCCAGCCAGGCCTGCCAGCCGCCGTCGAGCACCGCCGCCGGCCCCAGGTCGAGCCAGCGCAGCAGCCACCACAGGCGCGCCGCGTAGACGCCGAAGCTGCGGTCGTAGGCGACCACCGGGAGTCCCTGGCGCAGTCCGAGCGCAGCCAGACGCTCGGCCAGGGCCTGCGGCTGCGGCAGCGGGTGGCGCCCGCTGCCCGCAGTCAGCGGGGCCGACAGGTCCTGGTCGAGGTGCATGTGCACCGCGCCGGGGATGTGGGCGGACTCGAACTCCCGCGCGCCCGACGCGGGCGCCGCCAGGTCGTGGCTGCAGTCGACCACCAGCACTTCGGGCAGTCCTTCGCGCAGTGCGGCGGGGTCGATCAACGGACCGTGCAGGCTCATGATGGATGGGTGCGGGGCGGTAGGGTCGAGTGGGCCGCGGCGCCGGTGTCGCGCGGCCGTCTGGTCAGTCGCTGCGCGGCTGGCCCATGCGGGCCCGCCACCAGTGGTGGAAATGGCGCATGCCGTCCTCCATCGGCGACTGGTAGGGGCCGAACTCCTCCTGCCCGCGCTGCAGCAGCGCCCAGCGACCGGCGTCCATGCGCAGCGCGATCTCGTCGTCCTCGACGCAGGTTTCCATGTACGCGGCGCGCTCGGCCTCGATGAACTCCCGCTCGAAGGCGGCGATTTCCTCCGGGTAGTAGAACTCGACCACGTTCAGGGTCTTCTGCGGCCCCTGGGGGTACAACGCCGACACCACCAGCACGTGGGGGTACCACTCGACCATCAGGTTCGGATACAGGGTCAGCCAGATCGCGCCATGCTCGGGAACGACCCCTTGCCGGTACTTGAGCAACAGGTCCTGCCAGCGCGCGTACACCTTGCTGCCGGCGCGCCGCAGCCCGTTGTGCACGCCCACCGTCTGCACGCTGAAGTGGGTGCCGAACTCCCAGCGCAGGTCCTCGCAGCTGACGAACTGGCCGAGGCCCGGATGGAACGGGACGACGTGGTAGTCCTCCAGGTACACCTCGATGAAGGTCTTCCAGTTGTAGGCGCACTCGTGATGCTCGACATGGTCGAGCACGTAGCCGCTGAAGTCCAGCTCGGCGCCTGCCGTCATCGCCCCCAGCGCCTGCGCGACGTCGAAGCCGTTGCGGTCGAACAGCAGGCCACGCCAGTTCTGCGGAGTGTCGAAGCGCTGGAGGTGCAGGCAGGGGTCTTGTTCGAAGTGCGGTGCACCGACCAGATGACCCTTCAGATCGTAAGTCCACCTATGCAGCGGACAGACGATGTTGCGGCCGGTTGTCCCGCGCCCCCGCAGCATCACCGCCTGGCGGTGGCGGCAGACGTTGGACACCAGTTCGATTCCTTCGTGTCCCCGCACCAGCGCCCGACCTTCGTTCTCCTGCGGCAGCGCGTAGTAGTCGCCCACCTCGGGCAGCGCCAGTTCGTGCCCCAGATAGCGGGGGCCGGCATCGAAGATGAGCTGCTTCTCCTTTGCATACAACTCGGGATCGAAGTAGGACGCCAGCGAAAGCTGGGTCTTGCCCGGTGCCAGATGCACGCTCTGCAGGCTCAAATCCGACATGATCTGTTCGAAATCTCCTGGAAAATCAATCGACTGAAGAGGGCGCATTGTAAACCCTGCGGCGCCGCCCGGGGCGTCGGGGATCCCCCGGGTGCGTGCGCTGGGGATAACATAGTGCCTTCCCCGGCCGGCGCGTCCGGCGCCTTGGCGCGCCGGCGTGGCTGGCCGCACCGCCAGGATCCCTTCCGTCGATGACCGCAACCCCGCGCAAGCAGCCCCCGGCCCAGCAACCGGCGAGCTACGAACAGGCCGCATCCGAGCTCGAGCAGCTGGTGCAGCAGCTCGAATCCGGACAGATGAGCCTGGACGACACGCTCAAGGCCTATGCCCGCGGCTCGCAACTGCTGGCGTACTGCCGCGAGCGCCTGCAGGCGGTCGAGCAGCAGGTGCAGGTGCTGGAGGCGGGAGAGCTGCAACCCTATGTCAACGAGCGTGTCGGCGAACCATGAAGCGCCCGCGGCGGCGGGCGATGCGCAGGCGGGCGATTTCGAGTCCTGGGTCGCGCAGCGCGTGGCGCGTGCGCGCGAACTGCTGGATCGCCACTGCGGCGCCGGGCTGAGCGCAGGCTCGCCTCTGGGCGAGGCGATGCACTACGCGGCCGCGCTCGGCGGCAAGCGCATGCGGCCGTTGCTGGTGTGGGCCAGCGGGGAATGCCTGGGTGCCGACGGCGCCGCGCTGGACGCTGCGGCCTGCGCGGTGGAACTGGTGCATGCCTATTCACTGGTGCACGACGACCTGCCCTGCATGGACAACGACGTATTGCGGCGGGGCATGCCCACCGTGCATGTGCGGTATGGCGAGGCGATGGCCCTGCTGGCGGGCGATGCGCTGCAGACCCGCGCCTTCGAGGTGCTGACCAGCGACCCGGCGCTGCCGGAGCGCCTGCAGGCGCGGCTGTGCGGGCTGCTGGCGGCTGCCGTGGGCGCCGGCGGCATGGCCGGCGGGCAGGCGCTGGACCTGCAGGCCACCGGGCGCCGGCTGGACCTGCAGGCGCTGCGCGACATGCATTCGCGCAAGACCGGCGCGCTGTTGCGCGCCAGCGTGCTGATGGGCGTGGCCTGCGCCGGCGAGATCGACCCGCGGCTGGCGCAGCAGTGCGAAGCGGCGCTGCTGGACTATGCGCGCGACATCGGGCTGGCCTTTCAGGTGGTCGACGACGTGCTGGACGCCAGCGCCGATTCGGCCACGCTGGGCAAGACCGCGGGCAAGGACGCCGAGCAGGGCAAGGCCACCTTCGTCGCGCTGCTCGGGGTCGAGGCGGCGCGCGCGCAGGCCCGGCAGTTGCTCGAGCAGGCGCTGCAGGCGCTGCGCCGGCTTCCCGAGCCGGCCCGGCAGCGTTCGGCACGGCTGGCCGAGCTGGCGCGGCGGGTGGTTGCCAGGAGCCATTGACCATGAGCCTTTTGGAAAGCATCGACGATCCGCGCGAACTGCGTCGGCTGTCGGCCGAGCAGCTGCCGGCGCTGGCCGGCGAGCTGCGTGAATTCCTGCTGCACACGGTGGCGCGCACCGGCGGCCACCTGTCGTCCAACCTGGGCACCGTGGAGCTGACGCTGGCGCTGCACTACGTGTTCGACACCCCCTACGACCGCCTGGTGTGGGACGTCGGGCACCAGACCTACGCCCACAAGATCCTCACCGGGCGTCGCGGCCAGATGGGCGGGTTGCGCCAGTGGGGCGGGATTTCGGGTTTCCCGCGGCGCGACGAGTCGCCCTACGACACCTTCGGCACCGCCCATTCGTCGACCTCGATCTCCGCTGCGCTCGGGCTGGCGCTGGCGGCGCGGGCGAAGGCGGAGCGACGCAAGGTGGTGGCGATCATCGGCGACGGCGCGATGACCGGCGGCATGGCCTTCGAGGCGTTGAACAACGCCGGGGTGCATCCCGAGGCCGACCTGCTGATCGTGCTCAACGACAACGACATGTCGATCTCGGCCCCGGTCGGCGCGCTCAACCGCTACCTGGCGCGGCTGCTTTCGGGGCGCTTCTACGCCAGTGCGCGCGATGCCGCCAAGCAGGTGCTGAAGGCGGCGCCGCCGCCGCTGCTGGCGCTGGCGCGCCGCCTGGAGGAGCAGGCCAAGGGGCTGGTCGCGCCGGGCACGCTGTTCGAGGAATTCGGAGTCGACTACTACGGTCCGATCGACGGCCACGACCTGCATGCCCTGGTGCCCACGCTGCAGAACCTGCGCCAGCGCGGCGGGCCGCGGCTGCTGCACGTGGTCACGCGCAAGGGCTACGGCTACAAGCTGGCCGAGGCCGATCCGATCACCTACCACGGGCCAGGGCGCTTCGACCCCGCGGTGGGGGTCAAGCCGCCCGCGGTGGCGCCGCGGCCGAGCTTCGCCCAGGTCTTCGGCAACTGGCTGTGCGACATGGCGCAGGCCGATTCGCGGCTGATGGCCGTCACCCCGGCGATGTGCGAGGGCTCGGGAATGGTCGAGTACGCCTCGCGTTTCCCGCAGCGCTACTTCGACGTCGGCATCGCCGAGCAGCATGCGGTGACCTTCGCCGCCGGCCTGGCCTGCGAGGGCCTGAAGCCGGTGGTGGCGATCTACTCCACCTTCCTGCAGCGCGCCTACGACCAGTTGATCCACGACGTGGCGCTGCAGAAATTGCCGGTGGTGTTCGCGATCGACCGCGCGGGGATCGTCGGCGCCGACGGAGCGACCCATACCGGAGCCTTCGACATCCCCGCGCTGCGCTGCGTGCCCGGCATGGTGCTGATGGCTCCCAGCGACGAGAACGAATGCCGTCGCATGCTCAGCACCGCGTTCGCTCTGGACGGGCCGAGCGCGGTGCGCTATCCGCGAGGCGCCGGGGTCGGCGCGAGCGTCGAGCGCGGCGACCTGTCGACCCTGCCGCTGGGGCGCGCCGAGTTGCGCCGCCAGGCGCGCGCGCCGGCGGGCCGGCGGCTGGCGATCCTGGCCTTCGGCCCGGTGCTGCACGCCGCCTTGCAGGCGGCCGAGGCGCTGGACGCGACCGTGGTGGACATGCGATTCATCAAGCCGCTGGACCTCCAGATGCTGCAAGGCGTGGCCGCCGGGCACGATGCGCTGGTCACGGTGGAGGAGGGCGCGGTGCGCGGCGGAGCCGGCTCGGCGTGCCTGGAGGAATTGCAGCGCCTGGGCTGGCAACTGCCGGTGCTCAACCTGGGGCTGCCGGACGAATGGGTCGAGCACGGCGACCCGGCGCAGGTCGCCGCCGCGGTCGGGCTGGATGCCGCCGGGCTGCTGCGCAGCATCCGCGAGCGTTTCCCCGGTTGGTTCGGCCAGGCCGGTGGCGCGCAACGCCAGGCGGCCAACGCCTGAGGCGGGCCGCGGCGCGGCCGCGTGCAGCATCGGGCGCGGCCCGCGATAATGACAAGTCGACCAGCATGGTCAACCCCGATCGCGAGCCCGCTGCCCGCGTCTGCCGACATGAACCAGCCTTTCGAAGCCATCCCCGACATCCAGAGTACCTCCGACCATCGCCGGCTGGCGATCCAGCGCGTCGGGGTCAAGGACCTGCGCTACCCGGTGCTGGTGCGCACGGCCGATGGCGGGGTGCAGCCCTCGGTGGCCCGGGTCGACGCCGATGTCGCGCTGCCTGCCGATCGCAAGGGCACCCACATGTCGCGCTTCGTCGAAATGCTCGAGGCCTCCGACGCCGCGCTGGATTTCGGGGTGATGGCCGAGATGGCCCGCGGCATGTGCGCCCGTTTGCAGGCCGAATCGGGCCGCCTGGCGTTGCGCTTCGTGCTCTTTGTGCGCAAGACCGCGCCGGTGAGCCGGGTCACCAGCCTGATGGACTACGAGGTGCAGTGGATCGCCGAGGTCGATCGCGGGGTCGCCCGGGTGCGCGCCGTCGTGCAGGTTCCGGTGAAGGCGCTGTGTCCGTGCTCGAAGGAAATCTCCGAATACGGCGCGCACAACCAGCGCTCGCACATCACCATCAGCGCGGTGCTCAGGCAGCCGATGTCGCTGGAGAGCCTGATCCGCATCGCCGAGGAGGAGGCTTCCTGCGAGGTCTGGGGGCTGCTCAAGCGCCCGGACGAGAAATTCGTCACCGAGCGTGCCTACGACAACCCGAAGTTCGTCGAGGACCTGGTGCGCGACGTGGCGGCCAGGGTGGGCGCCGATGCGCGCATCGCGTCGTATGTGGTCGAGGCGGAGAATTTCGAGTCCATCCACAACCACTCGGCCTACGCCCGCATCGAGGGCTAGTAGCTAGCTAGCTGGCGGCCGGGCTGCCGAAGCACCCAAGGGCGTGCGCGCGTCGCGCGCACGCCGCGCACGCGGTGCCTCAGCGCGGGCTCAGCAGGGCCTTCGCCCGCGCCGACACCACGCCCATTTCGGCGCGCCCGGCGAGCCGCGACTTGAGCACCGGCATCAGCTTGCCCAGGTCCTGCGGCCCGGCCAGGCCGAGTTCGGCGATCGCCCGGGCGACCTCGGCGTCGACCTGGGCAGCGTCCAGGCGAGCCGGCAGGTAGGGCTCGAGCACCTCGATTTCGGCGCGCTCGGCGGCGGCCAGGTCGGCGCGACCGCCGGCATCGAACTGGACGATGGAATCGCGACGCTGCTTGATCATCCGCTCGATCACCACCCGCACCGCGTCGTCGCCGAGTTCCACCCGGTCATCGACTTCGCGCTGCTTGATCGCGGCCAGCAGCATGCGGATGGTGCCCAGGCGCGCGCTGTCCCTGGCGCGCATCGCCGCCTTCATGTCTTCCTGGATGCGGATCTTCAGATCGGACATTGCGCAGCAGGCGCCGTGCAGGCGCCGCGGACGAGACAGGGCTCAGTGGTTCAGTACAGCCGCTTTCAGTACAGCCGCTTGGGCAGCATGTGGCTGCGGATGCGCTTGTAATGACGCTTGACCGCGGCCGCCTTCTTGCGCTTGCGCTCGGCAGTGGGCTTCTCGTAGAACTGGCGAGCACGCAAGTCGGTCAGCAGACCGAGCTTTTCGATGGTGCGCTTGAAGCGGCGCAGCGCCACATCGAAGGGTTCGTTTTCTTTTACGCGAATCGTGGTCATTGCAAATGGGTACCTTTGGATCGGAGAGTGCCTCTTGCCGGTTGCCGGCGGCAAGCCTGCCGCGGCGCGGCCGCACGCCGCGCCGGCTGCCGATGCAAACCGACGCAAAAACCTTTACATTATACGCGATTGGAACGCCCGCGACGAGGTGCAGGAATGCATGGCCGCACGGGCCCCGCCGTGCCCGCAGCCTGCCTCGATCCCATGTCTTCCGTCCCTCCGCCGCCGGCCGGCAGCCGCAGGCTGCGCGTGCTGGGCATCGAGACTTCCTGCGACGAGTCGGGGGTCGCGGTGTACGACAGCCAGGCCGGGCTGCTCGGCCATGCGCTGCATTCCCAGGTCGCGTTGCACAGCGAGTACGGCGGGGTGGTCCCCGAGCTGGCGTCGCGCGACCACATCGCGCGCGTGCTGCCTCTGGTGGACACGACGCTGGCGCAGGCCGGGCTGGCGCTGTCGGACATCGATGCGCTGGCCTACACCCGCGGACCCGGGTTGGCCGGCGCGTTGCTGGTGGGGGCCGGAGTCGCGGCGGCACTGGCGATGGCGGCCGGCAAGCCGCTGCTCGGGGTGCATCACCTGGAGGGGCACCTGTTGTCGCCGCTGCTCAGCGAGCCCGGGCTGGACTTCCCCTTCGTCGCACTGCTGGTCTCGGGCGGTCACACGATGCTCTTGCAGGCGCAGGCTCTGGGCAGCTACCGCCTGCTCGGCGAAACGGTCGACGACGCCGCCGGAGAGGCCTTCGACAAGAGCGCCAAGCTGCTCGGCCTGGGCTATCCGGGCGGGCCCGAGCTGGCGCGGCTGGCCGCCGGCGGCGACGCCGGCGCCTTCGACCTGCCGCGCCCCAAGCTGCATTCGGACGACCTGGACTTTTCCTTCGCCGGCTTGAAGACCGCCGTGCTGACCAAGGTGCGCGCCCTCGGCGAGCAGCCGAGTCCGCGCCAGCGCGCGGATCTCGCCGCCGCGGTGCAGCAGGCGATCACCGACGTGCTGGCGGCCAAGGCGGTCGCCGCGCTGCAGCGCAGCGGGCTGGGCACGCTGGTGGTCGCCGGCGGCGTGGGCGCCAACCTGTGCCTGCGCGCCAAGCTCGACGCCGCCTGCGCCAGGCTGGGCGCGCGGGTGCACTATCCGGCGCTGCAGTGGTGCACCGACAACGGGCCGATGATCGCCTACGCGGCGTGCCGTCGGCTGCAGGCCGGGTTGGCGCAGCCGCGGCGCGACTATGCCTTCGACATCCGCCCGCGCTGGGACCTGGGCGAACTGCAGACTGCCGCCTGAGCGGCAGCCGCGCCGGCCGCTCAGACTTCCCACACTCCCAGCGGCTGGAAGTCCCCGTCCTCGCCCTTGCTGGCATGGCCGCGGGAGTTGCACACGACGCGCGAGTCGCCGACCCGGTAATCGTGCCGGCAGTGCAGGTGGCCGTGCAGCCACAGGTCGCTGTGCTCGATCATGTCGTCGTAGGCATTGCAGAAGCTGGCGGTGGCGCCGTTGACCGGATAGCGCGAGTCGGTGCTGCGCAGACTGGGGGCGAAATGGGTCACCACCACGGTGGCGTCCCACTGCCCGGGCAGTCGGCGCGGGAGTTGCAGCTGGCTGCGCAGCCAGTCGCGGCTGCGCAGCCCTTCCTCGCGCAGCGCGTGGGCGTCCATCGGGCGTCCGTGGCGCACCGAGCGCTGCACCTGCTCGATGAAATAGCGGGCGGCGCGCATGCAGTATTCGCGCTGCTCGACCCCGAACAGGTCGAAGTCGTTCCACAGCGTGGTGCCCACGAAGCGCACGCTGCGGCCGCGGGCCTGCAGCGTCAGGGTCTCGCGCTCGAGCATGTGGATTCCGGCGTCGCGGCAGCGCCGGCGCAGCGCCTCGGCGGTGGCGTCGAAGTCGCGCTGGTCGTATTCGTGGTTGCCGGCGACGAACAGCACCGGCACCGGCCAGTCGCGGAATCGCTCCAGGCCGGCGTGCCCGGAGTCGATGTCGCCGGCCAGGATCAGCACGTCGGCCTGCGGCGCGGGCTGGGGGTCGAAATTTTCGGTCTCGAAATGCAGATCGGACAGCAGTTGCAGGCGCATGGGTGGACTTCCGCGAATGCCGTGGCCTCAGCCGGGCAAGGCGACAATGTAGCGGCAAAGCGCCGGGAAGGTCGGAATCGACGGCGTGGTTGCGCCGGGCGCAAGGCGACGGCGCGCGGGGTTCTTGGGGTTGGGCGCGCGGCCTGCTAGACTTGACTCTTTGCACGGCGCGGAATGGTTTCTTCCGCGTTCGCGAGTCGTTTCATCGGAAACTGGAAATCAACATGAGTCTGGACCAAGCCACCACGGCGCAAATCGTCGCCGACAAC
>JAKBBQ010000112.1 GCA_021808405.1 Pseudomonadota bacterium
TCCTCGGGAACCTGCAGGTAGAACACGAAGGAGCTGCCCAACTCCTCCGCGGTGGTCACGTAGCCGGTCGCGCGGACGAACTCCGCGAAGGCGCCGTTGGTGACGGTGGCCTCGCCGATGGCGAAGTCGCCGACCACCACCCGCCGGCTGGGGCCCTCGCCGTCGGCGGCGAAACCCTCGTCCCCGTCCTGGCCCATGGTGAAGGCGCCGCCGCGGATCGGCACCAGCCGGCCGAGCCCGGCAGGCGGACCCGCCGCGCGCCGGGCGAGACCGCCCGCGGCGCCGGCGCCTTCCAGCCCTGGGCGCGCGGGCGTGCAGCAGGCGTGCGGCGCGGGCGCGCCCGGGCCATGCGTCACTTGCCCTCCTCCTTCTCCCAGAAGGCCGGCTCCTGCTGCTCGGCCATCAACGCCAGGATCCTGTCGCGCGGGATCACCCCGCAGCGCCGGGCCCATTCGTCGTACTGCCGCGCCAGGTCCTGCACGCGCTGCGGGTGCAGGCTCGCCAGGTCATGCAGTTCCGTGCGGTCCTGCTCCATGTCGTAGAGCTCCCAGGCATGCGGATAGCGCCTGACCAGCTTCCACTGGCCGGCGCGCACCGCGGCGTTGCCTTCGTGTTCCCAGAACATGGTCGGCCGCTGCCCGGCGGTGTCGTGCTCGAAGGTGTCGCGCAGCGAATGCCCCTCCAGCGGAGCCACGCTGCGGCCATCGTAGCGGGCCGGGTAGTCGGTCTGCGTCACGTCGAGGATGGTCGCCATCACGTCGGGAAGGTAGCCGGGGCTGTGACGGATCTCACCCCGGACGCGGATTCCGGCGGGCCAATGCACGATCAACGGCGTCGAGATGCCCCCTTCGTGGATCCAGTGCTTGTAAAGCCGGAACGGCGCATTGGACAGGTTCGCCCAGGCCGTTCCGTAGCTCTGGTAGGTGTCCTCGGGCCCCGGCATGCGGCTCGGGTCGTTGCCGAAGTGCACCTGCGCGCCGTCTCGGGTGTGCGACTTGGCGATCTTCAGGTTGTGGACCAGTTCGTCCACCGTGACGCCCTCGGGAATGTCCTCGGCGCAGGCCCCGTTGTCCGACAGGAAGATGATCAGCGTATCGTCGAGCTGGCCGGTCTGCTCCAGCGCGGCGAGGATGCGCCCGATTCCCTGGTCCATCCGATCGATCTGCGCCGCGTACACCTCCATGCAGCGCAGCCGCCAGGCCTTGTGGTCGGCCGCGGTCCATTCGGGTTGCGTCGGGTCGCGCTCGCTCAGGCGCCAGATGTCGCGCAACATGCCGCTGTCGACCAGGCGCCGCAGGCGCGCCTCGCGCAGATCGTCCCAACCCGCGTCGAAGCGTCCCTTGTACTTGGCGATGTCTTCCTCGTGGGCATGCAAAGGCCAGTGGGGCGCCGTGTAGGCCACGTACTGGAAGAACGGCGCATCGGGATGCTCGGCGCGGTGCCGGTGGATGAACGCCACCGCCTCGTCGCTGATCGCGTCGGTGTAGTAGAAGTCCGCGTCCTGCGACGCCTCGTGCTCGATGTTCGTGTTGCCGCGGGTCAGGGTGTTCGGATCGTAGAAGCTTCCGGCTCCGATGATGGTCCCGAAGAACTCGTCGAAGCCGCGCTGCATCGGCCAGGCGTCGGTGGGTTCCTCCAGGCTGCTCGCCACGTGCCATTTGCCGCTCATGTAGGCGCGGTAGCCGCTGGCCTTGAGCGCTTCGGGAATGGTCACGCAGCGCTGGTTCAGGTTGCCGGCATAGCCCTCGGGCCCATAGTCGTAGGTCAGCACGCCGATTCCGGTCTGGTGAGGGTGCAACCCGGTGAGCAGCGACGCGCGCGACGGGCTGCAGCGCGCGGTGTTGTAGAACTGCGAGTAGCGCAGCCCATGGGCGGACAGGCGATCCAGGTTCGGCGTGTCGACCTCTCCGCCATAGCAGCCGATGTCCGAGAAGCCCATGTCGTCGTTCAGGATCAGGAGGATGTTCGGCTTGACTGGCATCGGGGCCTCGCTAGGCAGTACGGTGCAGGAACGGGGCGCGGCGCCGCGCGCGCCCCGCGCGGAAGTGGACGGATCAGGCCCGGGAACCCAGGCTGGCGGCGCCGGCGATGCGGGCTTCGCGTTGCGGCTCGCGGGCCAGCAGAACGACCACGGCTGCCGCGATCAGCGAGATCGGCAGCGCCAGGATGGCGCTCTGCAGCCCGAACTGCTGCGCCAGGATGCCGCCGGTCAGCGGCCCGAGCACCGCGCCGACCTCGCCGCCGAACAGCGCCACGCCGAAGGCCGTTCCCGCCTGGCGCGGATCGGACGAATCCATGACCAGCGCGATCGCGCTGGAGATGTACGCGCCGAACACGCCCCCGAGCACCATCAGGGTGAACAGCAGCGCCGGGCTCTGCGCCCGCGTGAAGCCCCACAGGCACAGCGCGGCGATCGGAGTCAGCAGCACGATCGCCCGCTTGCGTCCGATGCGGTCGGCCAGGAAACCGCTCAGGCCGAGCCCGACCGAGACGCCGCCGAACAAGGTGGCCGACATCAACCCGCCGCTCATGAACGACATGTGGTGGACCTTGATCGCATAGGCAGGCACCCAGGTCGCGGCCATCCAGAAGGTGAAGTTGTACAGGCCATGCATGACGAACACCACCCATACGTTGCGGATGCGCAGCACGTCGCGTATGCGCACGCTGCCCTTCTGGATGCGCAGGTGCAGCGCCTCGTCGTGCCCCGGCGTCTGGTCGCGCGGGCGCTCCTTCAGGCGGCGCGCGAAGGCCACGCCGACCAGCAGGGTGAGCACGCCACTGATCGGCCACACGGCGCGCCATCCCAGATGGGCGGCGACCACCGTGGCCAATGCGATGCCGGCCAGCGTACCCAGGCTGTAGCCGGTCTCCCAGAACGCCAGCGCGCGACCGCGCTGCTGGTAGGAGAAGGTCTCGCTGACCCACGCGGCGCCGGCCGGGTACTGCAGCCCCTCGAAGGCGCCGGTCAGCACGCGCACCACGGCGAAGGACTTCACCCCGGCGACCAGGCCCGTCAGGCAGGTCACCACGCCGAAGCCGAAGACCGACACCACGGTGATGGGCTTGCGCCCGAAGCGGTCGGCCAGCAATCCGCCGAAGAAGGTCGACAGGTAGCCGACGAAGAACAACGAGACCAAGCCGCCCGCGGTCGCGTAGGAAATATGGAATTCGACAATGATCAGCGGCAGCAACGGCCCGATCAGTCCGCGGTCGACGAAATTGAGCAGCCAGGTCAGCCAGTTCCAGAACAGCACGCGCCGCGCGTACCCCGGCCAGTCCGGCCCCTGCGTGTAGACGACCCCCTCGAGGCGCGCGTGCTGATCCATCAGTTGTCTCCTGGTTCCTTCTGCGGGACGACGGCGACCGGTCGATCGACGTTCTCATGCGAAACTATAATGACCGAATACGAAAATTAAAAGATTGATTTCGAAGATCGCGCTGAGGGTAAACCATGACCCGGACCCACGCCGATTCGCGCGGCCCGACCCCTTCGGGGCGCGGCGTCGGCTGGGTACACTGCGACATCGATCCCGTCCTCCCGCTTCGGTCGGGTCTTCGCGCTCGGCGCCGCCGGGTCCTGCGGTGGCCTGCGGCCGTGCGGGGTCATGCATCGCCTTGCCCCGGCGCCCCGGCCGCTCCTGTCCGGCGCTGTCGTGGGTGTCCACGGCCTGGGTCAACCGCGAGCCGTCCGCACAGTGAGTCCACCGCCCGCCACCCCTCTGACCCCCCGCCCGGCCCGGTCCCGGGCCCTGCCATGGCTTGCCGCCTGGGGGCCGGGACTGCTGGTCATGCTGGCCGACACCGATGCCGGCAACGTGGTCACGGCCGCGCAAGCCGGCGCCCGCTGGAGCTACCGCCTGCTGCCCCTGCTGGTGCTGCTGATCCCCCTGCTCTACATGGTCCAGGAACTGGCCGTGCGGCTGGGCATCCACACCGGCCGCGGCCACGGCGAGCTGATCCGGGAACGGCTCGGTGTCCGCTGGGCCTGGCTGGCGGCGGCCATGCTGGCGATCGCCGCCGTCGGCTCGATGGTGACCGAGTTCACCGCGGTGGCCGGAATCGGCGAAATGCACGGAGTCTCGCGCAGCGTGTCGCTGCCGCTCGCCGCGGCGCTGCTGCTCGCGGTGGTGCTCACCGGCTCGTACCGGCGCATCGAACGAGCGGCCCTGGCGATCGGGCTGTTCGAACTGGCTTTCCTGGTCGTGGCCTGGCGCGCGCATCCGGATCTGGCCCGCGTGGCGAACCAGGCCGCCCATCCGCCGCTGGGTCAGCCGGGCTTCCTGTACTTGGGGGCAGGGTTGATCGGCGCGACCTTCAATCCCTGGATGATCTTCTACCAGCAGTCGGCGGTGGCCGACAAGGGACTGCTGCCCGACGACCACCGCGCTGCGCGTTGGGATACCGCGATCGGTGCCGTGCTGACCCAGTTGTTGACCGCCGCGGTGCTGGTGGCCGCGGCGTCCACGCTGGGCGACCGCGGCGTCCCGGTTCGCCTGCACAGCGTCGGCGAAATCGCCAGCGCGCTGTCGCCCGTGCTGGGCGAGCGAGCCGGCCGGCTGATCTTCAGCCTGGGCGTGCTCGGAGCCGCGCTGGTCGCGGCGATCGTCGCGTCGCTGGCGATGACCTGGGGGCTCGGCGAGATGGCCGGGTTCCGGCGCTCGCTGGAGCGCCGTGCGCTGCGGGCGCCCTGGTTCTCCTGCCTGTATGCGCTGTGCGTGACCGGCAGCGCGGCGCTGGTCTGGGCCCTACCCGACCTGATCCGGCTGAACCTCGACATGCAGGTCATCAATGCCTTCATGCTGCCGATCGCGCTGGGCATCCTGGTCGCGCTGGCGCTCAAGACCCTGCCGGACGGCCAGCGACTGCGCGGCGGCTACCTGGGGTTGTGGCTCGCCGTCGCCGCAGCCACCTGCGTGTTCGCATGGCTCGGCGCATGGTCGGTCCGGCTGGCGCCGTAGCCGCTGCGCAGCCCGCGCGCGCGTTCGCGACGCCCCGTCACCCGGGCGGGCTGGAACTTTCGACGCCGGGCGCGGTCCAACCCTGGGTCAGCGCCATGTCCCCCGCGACCGATGGACCCGATGCCCGAACCCCGATGCCCCGACCATGAGCCGGCCGCCGCGCCGGCCGCCGCGCCAAGCTCGGAATACGCCAGCTACATGCGCACCGACGAGCTGCTGGCGCTGCAGCGCAGCGACACGCAACTGCTGCACCGCGACGAACGCCTGTTCCAGTGCGTCCACCAGGCCACCGAACTGTGGCTCAAGCAGGCGAACTTCGAGATCGAGCACGCGACCTCGCTGATCGAGGCCTGTCAACTGGTCGGCGCCGCGCGGATCCTCGCGCGCGCCAGCGACTGCATCGACTTCATCACGCGGCCGATCGACATCCTGACGCGCATGAACCCGACCGACTACCGGGCGCTGCGCCCGGCGCTCGGCCAGGGTTCGGGCGTCCAGTCCCCCGGCTGGCAGGGCCTGCGCGCGGCGGCGCCGAGGCTTCATGCCGCGTTCACCGCGCGCCGCCGGGCCGAGCGCATGAGCCTCGCCGAGGTGTTCCGATGCGCCGGCGACGCGCCGCTGCAGTTGCTTGCCGAAGCGCTGCTCGACCTCGATGCCAAGGTCTCGCTGTGGCGGCTGAGGCACCTGCAGGTGGTGGTTCGCACCCTCGGCGGCCAGGGCGTCGGAACCCGGGGCATGCCCGTGCAGACGCTGGCCCGGCTGCTCGAGCAGCGTCTGTTCGGCGAGCTCTGGGAGGCGCGCGCCGCCCAGGCCGACTCCGCCTGAAGCGCCCGCCCGGCGCCGGGCTTCAGCTCGGCTCGACCATCGCGACGCGGTTGCGACCGGCGGACTTGGCTTGGTACATCGCGCGGTCGGCGCGCGACAGCAGCGCCGGGAAGGCCTCGGTGCCCGACCACGCAGCCAGGCCGATCGACGCGGTCACGGTGCAGGCTTGCGGCATGCCGAATGCGGCCGCAGCCAGGGTCTCGCGCAGCCGGGTCGCGCAGGCCAGCGCGTCGCCGAGCGGGGTGTCGGGCAGCACGATGAGGAACTCCTCGCCGCCCCAGCGGCCGACCTGCGCTCCGGCGCGCACCGCCGAGCCGATGACGGCTGCCACCTGGCGCAGCACCTCGTCCCCGGCGGCATGCCCGAAGCGATCGTTGACCCGCTTGAAATGGTCGACATCGGCGAGCAGGATCGCCAGCGGGGCGCCCGAGCGCAGTGCGCGCTGGATCTCGCGCGACAGCAACAGCTCGATCTGGCGGCGGTTCCACAGCCCGGTCAGGCTGTCGCGAGTCGCCAGTTGCTCGAGCCGCAGCGCCGTTTCCTTCAGCCGCGAGCGCAAGCGACTGATGTAGCTGGCGGCGCTGCCGAACCACAGCGTCGAGACCACCACCAGCAAGGCCGTGACGGCCTCGGTGCGCAGCGAGATCGCCCCGGCATACCAGTGCAGGCGCAACGCCACCGCGCAGGCATAGCTGGCCAGGATGTAGGCGCCGACCCCGGCCAGCTCGCCGCGCTCGAGGCGAAGCATCGCGAACACGAACAGCACGCTGTAGAACGGCACCGCCACCAGGTCCAGGCGCATGCCCGACACCAGGATCAGCGGCACCATGGTGCTCGCGGCCATGACCTGCGGCAGGGTCAGCGACGGGTCCTGGAAGCGCAGGTTGGCGCGGCTGAGGAACAGCCCCAGGAAGACCAGGTTGATGACCAGGAAGCCGCCTGCGATCAGCAGCAGGCGCAGCCATCCGAGCATGCCGAGCGCCGCGCACAGCGCCAGGATCAGCAAGCCGATGCCATAGGTCGCGCTCGCCGCGGCGAAGCGCAGAAGGCGCAGCCTTTGCTGTTGCCCAGCCGTGCGCGAGCGCATCCACGACCCGGCCACCGGCGTGTCGGCGTGCTCGCTCGCAGGCGCGGAACGGGAACTGGCGGGCTCGGGACTCGGATGCATCGGCATGCGGCCACAAGGAGGAGTCGATCGCTCCGGCTGGCGTTGAGTACAGATGGTAACGCTGCACGCAAGCCGATCCTGTAGGGAATTTTCCCCTACACGTTCTTTATATCACCGATGAAAGGATGGTCCTTTCTACATTTGCCGACACCCTGTCCGGAATCGGCTTGCGCGCCACGCTCCCTCAGCGGGGTTCGTCGCCGATGACCCGTGCCATGCGGCGATCGGGGATCAGCCAGATCAGAGCGACCGCCAGGTAGACGATCTGCGCCCCCCACTCCACCGCGAACGACAGCGCGATCCCCAGCACGTACATCGCGATCGACAGCTTGCCCTTGACGTCGCGCCCGAGCCCGCGCGCCAGGCGCGAATGCGGCCCGCCTGCAGCCACCAGGGTGCGCGCGAGGATCGCATACGCCACCGCGGCGCACAGCAGCACCCCTCCGTACAGTGCGGTCGGCACCGGCGCGAAGTGATTCTCTCCCATCCACCCGGTCGCGAAGGGCAGCAGCGACAGCCAGAACAGCAGGTGCAGATTGGCCCACAGCGCGGCGCCGTCGACCACCGACGCGGCGTGCAGCATGTGGTGATGGTTGTTCCAGTAGATGCCGACGTACAGGAAGCTCAGCACGTAGCTGAGGAACAGCGCCAGCAGCGGGCGCAGCGCGCCCAGGCTGGGCTGTGCCGGCACTTTCATCTCCAGCAGCATGACCGTGATGACGATGGCCAGCACGCCATCGCTGAATGCCTCGAGCCGGCTCTTTTGCATGTCGTTCAGCCTGGAGCAGCCAGCGTAGCAGGCCGCGCCGGGTTCCGCGGTCGCGACAGGGCGAGCCGCAGCCCGGCAGTCCGGTGCGGGCGCCGCATGACGCCGACCCGGGCGGGCGCGACCCCGAGACGCCGTGCCGGGATCAGGTCTTCGGCGGCTGGCGGCGACCGCGCAGCATGCCGAAGATCAGGTAACCCGACACCAGCACGAACAGCGCGGCCAGCGCGGCCTGGCCGTAGCCCGCAAGCCCGGCCGGGTTCTTCCACTGATGCCGCAGCACCCGGTTGGCCAGCGCCTGCACCTGGGCCGAGGGCGCGAAGCCCAGCGTGGGGTCCAGACGGCGCGCGCGCTCGAGTTCGTCCTCGGCCAGCGGCCATTTGCCCTCCGCGGCGAGCAGCCGCGCGTCCACGTAATGCGCCCGCGCCGAGCCGGGGTCGGCGGCCAGCACCTGGGCCATCGCATGATCGGCCTGCACCAGGTGCCCGGCGCGCAGCAGCGCGGACGCCTGGTCCAGCGTGGTCGCGTGCGCGGCGCACAGCGCCAGCCCGAGAGACAGGATCAGCGACAGCAGCAGCCTGGGTTGGACCTTCGACATGGATGGGAACACGGTCTGGGAAGAAAGATGGCGCCCACCTTACTACACAAAGCCCGCGCCCCGGTCTTCAGGACAACGCGGCGTCGCGGGCCGCCAGCCCGCCGATGGCCGACCAGTCGAGCTGCTCGCCGCCTTGGGCCAACAGCGCGAGGAAGCGGTCGCGCAGCAGACTGGCCAGGGGCATCGGCACCCGCAGGTCCTCGGCGGCGGCCAGCGCCAGCCCGATATCCTTCAGGCCCAGCACGGCCGCGAAGCCCGCCGGCTCGAATCGGCGATCGACGATGAGCCCGCCGTAGTTGCGATAGACCGGCGCGTCGAACAGGGTCGAGGTCAACAGCTGCAGGTAGGCGGCGCGATCGACTCCGGCCTTGCCCACCAGCGCCATCGCCTCGCCCAGCGACTCGAGCACCGAGGCGATGAGGAAATTGCCGCCGAGCTTGACCACGTTGGCCGCATCGGGTCGGTCGCCGAAGCGGAAGGTGCGCTGGCCGACGGCCTCGAACAGCGGCGCGCATTCGTCCAGCGCATCGGCCGCTCCGGCCGCGACCACGAACAGCCTGGCCGCGGCGGCGGCGTCGGGTCGCCCGAACACCGGCGCCGACACGTAGCGCTGGCCGGCCTCGGCGTGGGACCGCGCAAGTCGCCGCGAAAGATCGACGCTGATCGTGCTCATCGAGACATGGATCGCTCCGCTGCCCAGGCTGGCGAGCACGCCGCCCTCGCCGCAGGCCACGGCCTGCAGCGCGTTGTCGTCGGCCAGCATGGTGATCACCACCTGGGCGCCGCTGCAGGCCTGCGCGACGCCGGCGGCGAGCCGGGCTCCTTGGGCCAGCAGCGGCTGCGCCTTGTCGGCGCTGCGGTTGTACACGGTGAGTTCGTGGCCCGCGGCCAGCAGGTTGGCCGCCATGCCGATGCCCATGCGACCCAATCCGATGAATCCGACTTTCATGCTGAACGTCCTGTGGGTTGTCGATGGCCGATGGGGGTGGTCCCGCGCTCGGCCGGCTGGCCGGTCCTGGTCCCGGCCTGGCAGCGTCTCACGCCGGCAGGCTGGGCCCGGCGCCCGCGCCGGTGGAGTCGATCGCGGCGGCGATCGCGGCCATGTCCTCGGAGTCGAGCTCCAGGCTGGCGGCATCGATCCAGCCGTCGACCTGCTGCGCGCTGCGGGCGCCGACGATGGCTCCGCTGACCCCCGGCCAGGCCAGCGTCCAGGCGACCGCGACGGCCGCCACGCTGGTGCGATGGCGCTGCGCCACCGGCTGCAGCGCCGCGGCCAGCCGCAGGTTGCGCGGCAGCCGCTCGCCGGTGAACTCGGCGTCGCGCGAGCGCCAGTCGTCCTTCGCGAGGGCCTGGGCGCGCTCGCCGGAGAAGCGGCCGCTGAGCAGTCCCGCCTGCATCGGACTGTAGACGATGACCCCTGTCGCGTGCGCCGCGCACCATGGCAGCTCGCGCGCCGCGACCCCGCGCCGGATGGCCGAGAAGGGCGGCTGCAAGGTGTCGACATGGCCCAGCTGCTCGGCCGCCTGCAGTTGATCCGCGTCGTGGTTGGACAGCCCCACCGCGCGCACCTTGCCCTCGCGCTTGAGGTCGAGCAGGGTCTGCCAATACGCCTCCAGCGCGGTGCCGTCGGCCGCCGGCCAGTGCATCTGGTACAGGTCGATGCGCTCGACGCCCAGGCGCTTGAGCGAATCCTCGACCTCGCGGCGCAGGCTCGCGGGCGCGCCGACGCGGCGGGGCATGGCCTTGCGGTCCCGCGCATCCCAGACCAGGCCGCACTTGGTGAACACGTAGGGCCTGCGCTCGGCGGGAATGCCGGCCAGCGCGCGGCGCACGACGTCCTCCGAGTGCCCCAGGCCGTAGACCGCCGCGGTGTCGATCCAGTTCACTCCGCGCTCGACGGCATGCCGGATCGCGGCGATCGAGTCGGCGTCGTCCTGGGCTCCCCAGCCGACCGCCCAATCGCCTCCGCCCACCGCCCAGGAACCGAAGCCGACGCGGGTGATCCGCATGTCGGTGATGCCCAGCCGGCGCAGCGGCAGGCGCGAGGACGGGGAAGTCTCGGTTGCAGACATGGCCTAGGGATGCTGTTCAGAACGCACGTGGTGCGCGTTCGAGGTCCAAACGGGATGCATGGCCTGCCTGCGCGGCGCAGCCTGTGCCGGTGGCACAGGCAAGCCGACAGGTGGGGCAG
>JAKBBQ010000113.1 GCA_021808405.1 Pseudomonadota bacterium
GCAGGTCCGGCCACACCCGCAGCACCCCCTGGAGCTCCTCGCCCTGCAGCGGATAGACCTCGCGTCGCCAGACGTCGCGCAACGCCCCCTGCAGCAATTCCGAGTCGTCGGCCAGCAGTTGCTCGTCGAACAGGCTGCCGCTGGCCAGCGCGTGCTCCCGCAGCATGCGCTGGCACCAGGCGTCGATGGTGAACACCGCGGCATCGTCCATCGCGTCGGCAGCCAGCGCCAGCCTCCACGCCGCGGTTTCGCGCGCAGCCGCGTCGCCCGTCTGGCGCAGCAAGCCCTGCAGCACCTCGTCGTCGGCCGGCGCGGTGGTCTCGTCGCGGAAGCACGCAGCGGCCAGCGCCAGGCGCTGGCGGATCCTCTCGCGCAGCTCCTGGGTGGCGGCGCGGGTGAAGGTCATGACCAGGATCTGCGGCGGCGCCAGCGGCTCGCGCCAGGCGCTGCCGGCCTCGCCATGGCCGAGCACCAGCCGCAGGTACAGCGCGGCGATGGTCCAGGTCTTGCCGGTGCCGGCGCTGGCCTCGATGAGCCGGCTTCCCCACAGCGGCAGGTCCAGCGGCTGCAGCGGCAGCGGCGACTCAGCCATCGCCCGCCTCCCGCGGCGACAGCCGGGCGTCGCCGAGCGCCAGCACCTGCACGTTCCGGGCCACCCAGTCGCACAGCGGAGCGAACAACTGCTGGGAGTAGCGTTCGAAGCGGCCGTCGGCGCTGAGCGCCGCGAAGTCCGCGTACATGCGCTCCAGGTAGGGGTCGCGCAGGTCGCCACCCTGCTGCTGCGAGCCCTCGTAGGCGCCGCGCGGCTGCCTGCCCCGGGCCTGTGCGATGGCGCTGCGCAAGCCCCACGGCAGCGGCTCGCGCAGCGCCTGCGTCCAGGTCGCGAGCAACTGCCGCAGCGCGTCCAGCGCCTGCGGCGGCGGCAGCGCCCGCCACTGCAGCAGCGCGTCCGGGCCGACGACGTAGCCGCCGCAATCCAGGTCGCTGGCGGCGGCGCCCAGCATGCGCACCCACGCCGACAACAGCCGCTCGGGCCTGGGCTGGGCGGCGGCAGCGCCGCCCAGCAGCCTGGACGCGCTGAGTTCCAGCCACACCGGCGTGGCCTGGGGGTGCTCCAGGCGCAGCCCGTCGAGCCAGTCCTCGAGGCGGGCCTCGGCCGCGGAGTCGCCCGCGCGCAGGCTCAGGCGGCGCCGCGGCACCACGAGGGCGTGGCGGCGCGCCAGCGCAGCCCAGCAGTCCAGTTGCGGCTCCAGCTGGCGCTCGAGCTGCTCGGCGCACCACTGTCCGGGCCCGCCCAACGGCAGCGCGCCGCCCGCCGCGGCACGCTGCAGGCGCCGGCGCAGCACGGCCCGGGTCTGGCCGGCGGCCGGCGGCAGGTCGCCGAGCAACTGCCGCGTCAGCGCATAGCCCGCCAAGCCGCGCAGGTCGAAGGTCTCGTCGTCGGGCACCGCCTCGCCGACGTCGTCGAACTCGACCTGCAGGCGCGCCCGGAAGTACAGCTTCACCGGATTGCGCAGCATCGCCGCCAGCCCGTCCAGGTCGGCGACCGGCGGTACCGCCGCGCTCGTCGTCGCGACGCCGTCGGCGACACCGCCGCCGGACCCGGCGGCGGCGTGCGCGGCGAACCACTCGCGGGCATAGGTACGCAAGCCCCCGGGCTGGAAGTAGCGCGGGCTGAAGGGCTGCAGCGCATGCTCGGTGGTGCGCCTTCGCAGCAGCGCCTGGCCTGCCGTCTGCGCGTCGTCCGGCCGCGGCGCGGCGAAGCCGGCCGCCAGGTAATCGCGCAGCTGCGAAACCAGCACCGACGGCGCGAGCGCGGAGTTGTCGCGCTCGTTGCGCCCGCACCAGCTCAGGTACAGCAGGCGCCGCGCCGCCAGCAGGGCCTCGAGCATCAGGTAGCGGTCGTCGTCGCGCCGCGAGCGATCGCCAGGCCGGTATTGCCCGGGCCACGCCATGAGGTCGAAGTCGCTGCGCTGCGCGATCCGCGGATAGGCCTCCTCGTTCATCCCCAGCAGGCACACCACCTCGAAGGGAATGGCCCGCAGCGGCAGCAGGTTGCAGAAGGTCACCCCACCGGCCAGGAAACGCCCGCTGGAGCTGCCGCCCTCGATGCGCTCCAGCCACGCCGCGGCGAACACCTCGGCCGGCAGCGCTTGTTCGAAGTCGGCGCTCTCGCAGTCGTGCAGCCACTGCGCCAGCCCCTCGTGCATCGCCGCCAGCGCGTCGCGCTCGCCCGCGTCGACCGGCTGCAGGCATCGCTCGAGGAGCCGGCGCGCGCGCTGCGCCCACTGCTGCGGCGTGGCCGGCTGCCCTGCCTGCTGCCACCAGTCGTCGAGAGCCTCCAGCAGGTCGTGCAGCACCCCGGCCAGCGCCGCGTCCAGGCCGCCGATGTCGGCCAGCGGCTCGACTCCCTGCCAGGCCGGGCCGTCGGCGCTGGCGTAGCCCAGCAGCATGCGGCGCAGCGCGAAGCGCAGCGTGTTGGCCTCGCCGCAGGCCTGCAGCCCGAAGTGGGCGCGCTGCCGGGCATGCAGTCCCCAGCGCGCTCCGGCGGCGGCCAGCCAGCGCGCCAGCAGCGGCCGCTGGTCGGCTCCGAGGCCGAAGCGGGCTGCCACCGCCGGCACTTCGAGCAGGTCGCAGATTTCGCTCAGGCCGACGCGCTGGCGGGCGATGTCCAGCAGCCACTGCAACGCCGGCAGCAGCGAGCCGCTGTGGCGTCGCTGCAGGTCGGCGATGTCGAAGGGGATGTGCCGCGGATCCTGCGCCGCGTACTGGCCGAACACGGCGCGCACCGCGGGGGCGAAGGACTCGATGTCGGGCACCATGACCACGATGTCGCGCGGGCGCAGCGGCGGCCGGTCCCCCCCATCGCGCGCCAGCAGCTCGAGCAGCCGGTCGTGCAGCACCTCGACCTCGCGCAGCGCGCCATGGGTGATGTGGAACTGGATCGAGTCGTCGGCGTCGGCGATCGGCGGCGCCTGGTGCTCGGCCAGCGGCAGCAGGTCGCGGATCGCCGCCTGCACATGCTCGAGCAGGCTGCGCGGCGGCTGTTCGTCGAACACGTCGGTGCGCGGCCATTCGGCCCCCGGCGCCAGCTCCGCCTCGCAGGCGTCGAGCTGGCGCATGAAGTCGCGCCCCTGGCGGCCCCACGCGGCCAGCAGCGGATGGGCGTGCAGGTGCATCGACTGCAGCGGCAGCGCGGCCAGGTCGCGCCCGTTGCGCAGTGCCTGGCGTCGGCGCGCGCCGCGCAGCAGTTCGCGACCCTCGACGATGTCGGCCCAGTGGAAGCGGCAGGGATCGACCACCGCGACCAGCACCTGGGAATGGCCGGCCAGCGCCACCAGCAGTTGCAGCAAGCCCGGTGCCAGCGCCGAGGCCCCGAACAGGCTGACCCGCGGCGGAAGCGCCAGGCTGCCGGGAGGGCATTCGCGCAGGCGCTGCAGCACCCGCTCGTGCACCTGCGGCCGCACCAGCAGCCGCGCCTGGTGGCCCAGGCCGTCGAGCAGATCCCGCCACAGCGCCGCCTGCCAGCGCTGCGGCTCGGGCAACGGCTGGCGCCTGCCCGCGGCGTCGACCAGCTGGTCGACGCCGCGCGCCCACAGGTCCAGCCAATCGGGCCGCCACACCTGGTACTGGTCGTACAGATCGGCCAGCCGCTGCGCCAGCTCGAAGGCGCGCGCCTGCCGGTCGTCGTCGCGCAGCAAGGCCGCCAGCGGCTGCAGCAGCGGGTTGCGACCGGCTTCGGGCAGCAGCCGCAGCAGGCGCCAGACCAGCGCCTGGCGGTCCAGCGGCGAGCGGCTGCCGAGTTCGCCGGTGCCCAGCACCCGGCGGTAGAGGCTCCAGGCGAAGCGCGCCGGCAGCTCCACCTGCGCCGCGGCGCTGATGCCTTGCGACTGCGCCTGCGCCGCCTTGAACCATTCGCCTGCGCCGTTGCTCTGCACCAGCACGACCTCGGGCTGCAGCGCGCCCAGCGGCCAGCGCTGCTGGCAATGCACCAGCAGATCGTGCAGGTGTTCCAGGCGGTTGCCGTGCAGCACCAGCAGGCCGCGCGGCGGCGCGGCGGCGCGGGCTGCGCCGGCCGTCGCCGCGGCGGGCAGGGCGGACAGGTCGGGCAGGGCGGGCGGATCGGGCAGGTCGGGCAAGGGTGACACGTGGACACCGGGTTCGCCTGGCAGTGTAGGGGCTGGCGCAGCGCGAGCGGAGTTTTGGCGAATCCGAACGATCAATCGAATTTTTCGTTTGATTTGATATAAACCATTTGTTTGATTTCGTGATCAAAGCTTCCTAAATTGACATGCATCCCCCACAGCCACCGGCTGCCGCAGGGGCCGCAACACGGCCCGGCCCGCCCCGTCATGATCCAAGAACTCTGGAACCGCGTGTTTTCCATCGGCGAGCCCTTGCACGACCCGCAGGCCCAGCCCCCGGGAAAGACCGAGGTGCACGCGACCACCTGCTACATGTGCGCCTGCCGTTGCGGCATCCAGGTGCATGTGCGCGACGGCGAGGTGCGGTTCATCGAAGGCAACCCCAACCACCCGTTGAACCGCGGGGTGATCTGCGCCAAGGGGTCGGCCGGCATCATGAAACAGGTGTCGCCGGCGCGCCTGACGCAACCGCTGCGCCGCAAGAGCGGCGCCGAGCGCGGCAGCGGGGAGTTCGAGGCCATCAGCTGGGAGGAGGCCTTCGCGCTGCTCGAGCAGCGCCTGCGGCATCTGCGCAGCACCGACCCCAAGCGTTTCGCGCTGTTCACCGGGCGCGACCAGATGCAGGCCCTCACCGGGCTGTTCGCGCGCGAGTTCGGCACCCCCAATTACGCTGCCCACGGCGGCTTCTGCTCGGTCAACATGGCGGCCGGGATGATCTACACCGTCGGCGGCAGCTTCTGGGAATTCGGTGGACCCGACCTGGAGCGCTCCAAGCTGTTCGTGATGATCGGCACCGCCGAGGACCATCACAGCAACCCGCTGAAGACGGCGATTTCCGAATTCAAGCGCCACGGCGGCCGCTTCCTTTCCATCAACCCGGTGCGCACCGGCTATTCGGCGGTGGCCGACGAGTGGATCCCCATCCGCCCCGGCACCGACGGCGCGCTGTTCATGGCGCTGCTGCACCTGCTGTTGCGCAGCGAACGTTTCGACCGCGAGTACACGAGCCTCTACACCAACGCGCCGCAGCTGGTGCGGGTGCATCCCGGGCATCCCGAGGACGGCCTGTTGCTGCGCAACCCCGACGCGGACGAGGGGTCGCCCGATGCCCCGCTGAACTTCTGGTGGTGGGACGCGCGGGCGCAGCGCCCGGTGCCGGCCTGGACCGAGGGCGTGCAGCCCGCGCTGTGGGGGCGCTACACCATGCCCGACGGCACCCCGGTGGCCACCGCGCTGCAGTTGCTGCTGGAGCAGACCACCGACTGCACGCCGCAATGGGCTGAATCGATCACCGGGATCTCCGCCGCGCGCATCGAGCTCCTGGCCGAGGAAATGGCCCACGCCGCGCTGGACGAAGGCTGGGACGAGCCGGTGCAATGGACCGACTGGTGGGGCCGGCAGCACGACAGCGTGCGCGCCCACCCGCTGAGCTTTCACGCGATGCGCGGCCTGGCGGCGCATTCCAACGGTTTCCAGACCATCCGCGCGCTGTCGGTGCTGATGAGCCTGCTCGGCACCATCGACACCCCCGGGGGCTTCCGGCACAAGCCGCCGTACCCCAAGGAAATCCCCCCCAGCCTGCGCACGGTCAACGGCTGGAACCAGGTGCGGCCCGACACCCCGCTGCCCGCGGCCCCGCTGGGCTGGCCGACCCGCCCCGAGGAATTGATGGTCGACGAGCACGGCAGGCCGATGCGCATCGACAAGGCCTTTTCGTGGGAGCACCCGCTGGCCGTGCACGGCCTGATGCACAACGTCATCACCAACGCCTGGCGCGGCGACCCGTACCCGATCGACACGCTGATGATCTTCATGTCCAACATGGCGTGGAACTCGGCGATGAACACCCAGCGCGTTCGCCGCATGCTGACCGACCGCGACGAAAGCGGCGAATACCGCATCCCGTTCCTGGTCGTGGCCGACGCCTTCCACAGCGAGATGACGGCCTTCGCCGACCTCGTGCTGCCCGACACGACCTACCTGGAGAGGCACGATGCGATGTCCATGCTCGACCGGCCGATCTCCGAGTACGACGGCGCGATGGACTCGGTGCGGGTTCCGGTCGTGCCGCCGCTGGGGGAGTGCAAGCCCTTCCAGGAAGTGCTGATCGAACTCGCGTCGCGGCTGCGCTTTCCGTCGTTCACCGCGGCCGACGGCGGCCGCAAGTACCGCGACTACCCGGACTTCATCGTGCGCTACGAGACCGCGCCGGGATCGGGCATCGGCTTTCTCACCGGCTGGCGCGGCGCCGACGGCAGCCGCTCGCTCAAGGGCGAGCCCAATCCGCGGCAATGGGAGGAATACGCCAGCCACGACTGCGTGCACCTGACCCTGCTCGACGAGCCGCTGCGCTACATGCGGGGAGTCAACCGCGAGTACCTTCGCTTCGCCCGCGAGCACGGCTGGCGCAAGCTCGACCTGCCGGCGGTGACCGCCATCTACAGCGACATCCTGCAGTCCTTCAGGCTGGCCGCCAGCGGCCGCGGCACGCAACGCCAGGCGCCGCTGCACCTGCGCGCACGCCTGCTCGAGCACTTCAACCCGCTGCCGCAGTGGAAGCCCCCGCTGGAGCACGAGGTCGTCGACCTCGACGCCTTCCCGCTGGCCGCGGTGACCCAGCGCCCGATGGCCATGTACCACGCGTGGGACTCGCAAAACGCCTGGTTGCGCCAGATCCACGGCCACAACCGGCTGCACCTGCACCCGTCGACCGCGCGCGCCGCCGGCATCGCCGACGGTGCCTGGATGTGGGTGGAGTCGCCGTGGGGCAAGGTGCGCTGCCTGGCGCAGTACTCCGAGGCCGTCGAGCCGGGCACGGTGTGGACCTGGAACGCCATCGGCAAGGCGGCCGGGATGTGGGGTCTGCAACCGGACGCCGACGAGGCCACCCGCGGCTTCCTGCTCAATCACGTGATCACCGACGAACTGCCGGCCAGCCACGGCACCTTCTCGAACAGCGACCCGGTGACCGGCCAGGCCGGCTGGTACGACCTGCGGGTGCGCATCTATCCGGCGCGTGCCGACGAAACCCTGGACGACGCCGACGCCGAGCGTTATGCCCAGGTCCACGGCGAGCCGCTGCAGCCAGCGCGCGAGGACCTGCGCGCGCCGGCCGCCCAGCGCACCTGGCCGCTGCACCGGGCGCCGCCACCCGCGCCCGGGCAGTTGCGCGCAGGCGGGACGCACCGCCTGCTGCAATACATGGCGGGCGCCAGGCGCCGCCCGCCGGCGGCGCCCGCCGCGGCGCCGAACGCCAGCGCCAACCCCACGGACGAAGGGAGCCGGTCATGACCCAACTCGCGCTGGTCATCGACCTCGACGTCTGCGTGGGCTGCCATGCCTGCGTGACCTCGTGCAAGCAATGGAACACCTCGGGTGCCGCCGGCCCGCTGAGCGACATCGACCCCTTCGGCTCGGAGACCTCGGGGGTGTTCTTCAACCGCGTGCAGAGCTTCGAGGTCGGCAGCTTCCCGACCACCGAGGTGGTGCACTTCCCCAAGAGCTGCCTGCATTGCAAGGACGCTCCCTGCGTTCCGGTGTGCCCGACCGGCGCGTCCTACAAGCGCGCCGAGGACGGCATCGTGCTGGTCGACCCCGACAAGTGCATCGGCTGCAAGTACTGCTCGTGGGCCTGCCCCTACGGGGCGCGGGAGTTCGACGAGCCGCGCGGGGTGATGACCAAGTGCACCCTGTGCGTGGACCGCATCTACGACACCTCGATCCCCGAAGACCGGCGCAAGCCGGCCTGTGTCAACGCGTGTCCGACCAACGCCCGGCTGTTCGGCGACGTCGACGACCCGCAGTCCGAGGTGTCGCTGGCCATCGCCGAGCGCGGCGGCTTCGCTCCCATGCCCGAACTGGGAACGCGTCCGGCCAACCAGTACCTGCCGCGGCGCACCATGCGCGAGCCCAGCGCGCAGGCGCAGACCGCGCAGCCGCAGCCGCTGACCTCGGCCGGCGTGTCGCTGCGCGACTGGCTGGCCGCGCTGCTCGGGCTGGGCGGCGACGCCGCGCAGCCTGCGCAGCAGGACTTGTCCCACCCGATACGCGACGCCGCCTCCGCGGCGCAGCGCTGAACGAGGAGCCGCGATGCGTCCCGCATGGTCCGTGATCTGGTTCACCACGCTGCTGGGCTGCGCCCAGGGACTGGTGGTCGCGCTGGCGCTGGCCGGCTTCGGGGCAGCGCTGCCTGCCGGGCTGTTGCGAGACGCCCTGCTGCTGGCCTTCGCGCTGGGCGCGGTCGCGCTGGCCTGCTCGTTCGCCCACCTCGGCCAGCCGCTGCGCGCCTGGCGCGGCGTGGCGATGTGGCGCACCTCCTGGCTGTCGCGCGAGGTGATCGCGGCGCCGCTGTTCATCGCGCTGTGCCTGGCCGGCGCCGTCGCGGTGCAGCGGACCGGCGCCTGGCCGGCCTGGCTGCAGGGCGTCAGCGTGCTGGCCGCGCTGCTGCTGTGGCTGTGCACCGGCAAGGTCTACGCGGCGATCGACTTCATCCGCGAGTGGGCCACGCCGCTGACCCCGCTGAACTTCGCGCTGATGGGCCTGGCCAGCGGCCACCTGCTGGCCGCCGCGCTGCTGGCCGCGCAGGGGGCGGCAGCGGCCGCGCTGCTCGGCCGCCTGGCGCTGCTGTGGACGGTGCTGGCGTGGATGTCGCGCGCGCTGGCGCTGGCGCGGCTGCGCCGCCTGCGCCGCGCGGGTTCCACGCAAAGCGCCATCGGCGCCGGCGCGCGCCCGGTACGCCAGGTGTCGCGGGGCTTCACCGCCGGCAGTTTCAACCTCGAGGAGTTCGGGCTTCGCGCCTCGGCGCTGCTGCTGCGCCGGCTGCGCAGCCTGTACATGATCCTGGGCTTCGCGCTCCCGGCGGTGGTGCTGGCCGCGGTGGCCTGGTCGTCGGCCGACGCGACCCTGCTGGCACTGCTGGCGCTGCTGCAGTTCGCCGCGCTGCTGGGCGAGCGCTGGGACTTTTTCGCCCAGGTCGACCACCCGCAGAACCACTATTACTCCGCCGCTCACTAGCGCCGGCCGGCGGCGGCACTTGCGCGCCGCTGCGCGGCGCCGCAGAATCGGCCGATGATCCAGGGACTGCTGCTGGCGGCCGGGCGCTCGCGGCGCTTCGGCAGCGACAAGCGCCACGCCTTGCTCGGCGGCGAGCCCTTGCTGCTGCGCACCGCCCGGCGCTGGCTCGACGCGCGCGACGAGGTGCTGGGCGACGTGCTGGTGGTGCTGCGCGAGCCCGACGCCGCCGAGCGCGAACTGGCGCAGCGCCTGCGGCAACTGGGGGCGTCCACCACCTTCTGCGCCGAGGCCCGGCTGGGAATGGGCCATTCGCTGGCCTGGGGAGTGCTGCAGACGCCGCGCGCCGAGGGCTGGCTGATCGGCCTGGGCGACATGCCGGCGCTGCGGCCGCAGAGCATCCGCGCCGTGGCCCATGCGCTGCGACCCGACGGCATCGTGCTGCCGACCCTCGACGGGCTGCGCGGCCACCCGGTCGGCTTCGGCAGCGCCTACGCCGGCGAACTGCTGGCGCTGCGCGGCGACAACGGAGCGCGCACCGTGCTGCAGGCGCATCGCGACGCGCTGCAATGGCTGGAACTCGAGGACCCCGGCTTGCTGCTCGATGTCGACGACCCGGAACAGCTTTCGCGTGCCGCCGAGTCGCAGGGCGAATCCGCGACGCCGCAAGCCTAGTGTCCTGCGCCGCGCCTGGCCGGAGCTCAGCGCCTGCGCAACAGTTCGGCCAGGCTGGCGGCGAGCTGCTCCAGACTGGCCAGGTTGTGCACCGCCAGCATCGCGTCGCTGCCGGCGTGCAGCGCCGCCGCGCCTCGCGCGCTGGGTTCGTAGGCGCAGTAGCGCAACAGCGGGTTGAGCCACAGCACGCGCCGGCTGCGCCGTCGCAGCCAGGCCAGTTCCTGCTGCAGTTGCGCCGGCTCGCCGGTGTCCAGGCCATCGCTGATCAGCAGCACCAGGGTGCGCCTGCCGACCAGGCGTCGCGCATGCTCGCGGCGCAGCGTGGCCAGGCACTCGCCCAGGCGCGTGCCTCCGGCGAAATCGCTCACCGCCGCGGCGGCCGCCGCCAGCATGTCGTCGCTGTCGGCCAGCTCGAAGGCCGCGGTCAGGTCGGTCAGGCTGGTGCCGACCGCGAACACGTCGCGCCGCCGCAGGCCGCGGGTGGCCGAGTGCAGGAAGGCCAGCAGCAGCCGGGTGTAGCGCTCCATCGAGCCCGACACGTCGACCAGCACGAGCAGCGGCGGCGCCTCGCAGCGCCGCTGCAGCCGCGGCAGCTCGACGCACTCGCCGCCGC
>JAKBBQ010000114.1 GCA_021808405.1 Pseudomonadota bacterium
GCGCGTCCCCGCACAGCCGCGCGCCGGTCCGGTCGGCCGCGAGTTCGCGGCCGGCGCTGCCGGCGATGCGGGCGAAGCCGGCCGCCAGCGGGCCGAGCAGCCACCACAGCGGCGACTGCCAGCCCGGGCGCTCGGCCGCCGGATGGTCGTCCACCGCCATGCCGGCGCGCGACACCACGGCCAGCAAGCCGCCGAGCGCCGCCGCCAGCGTGGCCGGCAACATGTCCCCGCGCAGCACATGGGCCAATTCGTGCGCCAGTACCGCCCGCAGCTCGGCCTCGTCGAGCAGCCGCAGGATTCCGCTGGTCACCACCAGCGCGGCGCGCCGGCTGGCACGGCCGACGACGAAGGCATTGGCCGCGCTGGCCTCGACGACGAACAGGCGGGGCGGGGCCACGCCGGCGAGGTGGGCGAGGTCGCGCACCATGGCCCACAGGTGGGGCGCCTGCCGGGGATCCACCGGCTGCGCCCGGTACAGCCGCAACACCAGCCGGTCGCCATAGCCGTACAGCGCGACGCCGGCGGCCAGCGCAGCCGCCAGCGGTACCAGCCAGCCCTGGCCGTCGCTGAGCCACCACGCGAACCCGGCGGCGCCTGCCGCGGCCATGCCCAGCAGCCCGGCGCTGCGCAGCAGGTTCGCCAGCAGCGGGAGCATTTGCAGGCTGGAATTTACCTTTTGCAACATCATCGGCCGATCGTACCGCAGCAACCGAATGGCCGCCAGAGGCGCCGCGAACGACGATCGACCGGCGCGCGCGCCGGGAGCCTCAGGCCGGCCGAGCGGCTTCGGGTCGCTCGAGGACCTGGCCGGGGCGCATCGGCAGGCCTCGCAGCAACTCCGCGGCATCCAGCGGCTTGCCGCCGGCGCGTTGCAAGCGCTCGAGCAGCAGCGAACCCGGGTTGCAGGCGACCTCGATCCCCCGCTCGTCGGCACGCAGCACGCAGCCGGGGCTGGCCGCGGCGGCGCCGCGGCCCACGCGCGCGCGGTGGATCTTCAACACCGCCCCGTCGAGCAGCGTGCGGGCGCCCGGCTGCGGAGCCAGCGCGCGCACTTGCCTCTCGAGCTCAGCGGCCGGTCGGCGAAAATCCAGCCAGGTCTCGGCCTTGTCGATTTTCGCGGCATAGGCGACTCCTTCGATGGGCTGCGCCACCGGCTCGGCCATCCCGCACTGCAGGTCCTGCAACACCTGCAACAGCAGTTCGGCACCCAGGTGGGCCAGGCGCGCCTCGAGGGAGGCCTGGTTGTCCTCGGCCAGGATCGGGGTCTCCTGCATGCGGTACACCGGCCCGGTGTCCAGGCCCGCATCCATGCGGATGATGCTGACGCCGGTCGCGGCGTCGCCCGCCTCGATCGCGCGCTGGATCGGCGCCGCGCCGCGCCAGCGCGGCAGCAGCGAGGCGTGGATGTTCAGGCATCCCAGCGGCGGCAGGTCGAGCAGCCACTGCGGCAGGATGAGGCCGTAGGCCGCGACCACCAGCACGTCGGGCGCGGCCTCGCGCAGCGCCTGGCGCGCCTGCGCGGCTTCGTCGGCGAAACGCCCGTCCAGGCGCAGCCCGCGGGGCTGCGCGACAGCCAGGCCCTGCTGCAGCGCCAGTTGCTTGACCGCCCCGGGCTGGGCGTGCAAGCCGCGACCGGCCGGCCGGTCGGGCTGGGTCAGCACCAGCGGCACCGTGTAACCGCGCTGCAACAACGCCTGCAGCGCCTGCGCGGCGAAACCGGGGGTTCCGGCGTAGGCCACGCGCAGGCCGCGCGACGCGGGGCTGGCGGCAGGCGGATTCAAGATCGGCTCAGGCTCGACACCGTCTCGGCGCGCCAGCGGTCGGGGCCGGGTTCATGCCGGCTCGGCCTCGCGCTGGCGCTTGCGCATGCGCGCCTTGATCCGGTTGCGCTTGAGCGCCGACAGGTGGTCGACGAACACCTTGCCGTCGAGGTGGTCCATTTCGTGCTGCACGCACACCGACAGCAGTCCGTCGGCGTCGATCTCGAAGCGCTCGCCGCGGGCGTCCAGCGCCCGCACGCGGATGCGGTCGGGTCGCGTGACCTTGTCGTAGATTCCGGGCAGCGACAGGCAACCCTCCTCCCACTCCTTGCAGTCGGCGCTGCGACCGACGATTTCGGGGTTGATCAGCACCATCGGCTGGTCGCGCTGCTCCGAGGTGTCGACCACGATGATGCGCAGGTGGATGTCGACCTGGGTCGCGGCCAGGCCAACCCCCTTGGCGGCGTACATGGTCTCGAACAGGTCGCCGACGATGGCGCGAACGCCCTCGTCGACTTCGGCGACCGGCTGGGCGATCTTGTGCAAACGGGGGTCGGGATACTGCAGGATGTCAAGTAAGGCCATGATGAACTCCGGGGCCTCGATCGCCTTGCGGCATCGCACTTCGAGGCGCAGCATTCATGCAACTTCGCAAAGGGCGGAACCGGTGTTTTGATTGCGACCCTCCAGCATTTATGGAGACAATGTAACAAGCATTCGAGGTTTCGCGCTCCGCGCCGCTGGGTCGGTCGAGGCCGCGGCGGGGATGGCCGGCCGTCGCGGCGGTGTCCGGGGTAGCCGCAGCGGCGCCTGCGGTTTGCCGTATGCGGGACAATCTGGGGGCGTGCGGGCGTAGTGCAAGATGTGCCCGGATGCTCGCGAGCCGATCGCCGTAGCGGCGAGGCGACGTTGCTGTCCCGTTGGCTATATTGTCTTTCTTGGGGGCCCATTCATGCAATGCAAGCTCTTTGGCCGCGCCGGCGCGGTCGGTCTGCTGTTCTGGCTGGGATCGACCGCGGCGCAGGCGGCTGGCGCGCCCCCGCTGAACGGCTTGCCCAACTACCCGGTACCGCCGCAGCAGCGCGAACGCGCGCAGGCCGCCGCGCAACGCGGCGTGCCGGTCGACGAGCTGGCGCCCAACGCCCCGCCCCGCTACGAGGTCAAGCGGGGCGACACGCTGTGGCACATCGCCGGGCTGTACCTGCGCAAACCATGGAACTGGCCCGACCTGTGGGGCATGAACCTGGAGCGTATCCGCAATCCCCACTGGATCTTTCCCGGCCAGGTGCTGGTGCTGAACATCGTCGGCGGGCGCGCCACCCTCAGCCTGCAAGGCGAGGGGGGCATGCCGACCGTGCGCGTCGAGCCGGGCGTGCGCTACAAGGCGCTGCCGGCCGCGGGAATCCCCACGCTCGATCCTGCGCTGATCGAGCCGTACCTCACGCGGCCGCTGCTGGTCGAGCCCGAGCAGCTGGCCCAGTCGCCGCGCATCGTCGCGCTGGGCGGCGGCCATGTGATGGTCGAACCGGGCGATCGGGCCTATGTGCGGGGCGACGTCGGCAAGACCGCGCGCTTCGATGTCTATCGCCCGGCCAGGGCGCTGCGCAACCCCTTCACCCAGCAGGTCATCGCCTACGAAGCCGACTATGTCGGCAAGGTCCAGGTGGTGCGCGGCCCGCGCGGCAAGGACGGCGTGTCGACGGTACGCGCGCTGACCATGCACAGGGAAATGGTCGTCGGCGACCGCCTGGTCGCGGTGCCGCCTCGGCGCTACCTGAATTTCACGCCGAGGGCGCCCGGACACGCGGTCCGCGGCAACATCATCTCCATCTACGGCGACCTGCGCATGGCCGGCAAGGACAGCGTGGTGGCCATCGACCTCGGCCATGCCGACGGGCTGCGCCGGGGCGACGTGCTGGCGATCCGCAAGCTGCCGCGCGAGGTGGTCGACACCACGCTGCCCACGCACCCGATGATCCGCATACCGGGCCGCAGCGACGGCCTGCTGATGGTCTTCCGCAGCTTCGAGCACGTCAGCTTCGGCCTCGTGCTGCAGGCGCGCACCGAGGTGCAGGTGCCCGACGAGGTCACCCAGCCCTGAAGCGGCCGTCGCCCCGCGAGCACGGTGTCGGCGCTGACCGGCGCGACACGCGGTGGCGACGCCGACCTGCTCGCCTGGGTGCGGCTAAGCTACAGCCCGGGAATCGGCCCGCTGGCGGTGCAGCGGCTGCTGCGCGAATTCGGTCCGCCGCAGCAGGTGCTGGCGCGCGACGCGCGCAGCCTGCAGCGGGTGCTGCGCCCCGCGGTGGCGGCGGCCCTGCTGGGCGCACCGCCGCCGGCGCTGCGTGAACTGCTGGCGCGTGCCCCCGACTGGCTGGCCGAGCCCGGCCAGCGCCTGCTCCACCTCGGCGACCCGCTGTACCCGCGGCGCCTGCTGCAAACGGCCGATCCGCCACCGCTGCTGTGGGCGCGAGGCGACGTCGACCTGTTGCACCGCAGCCGGCTGCTGGCGATGGTGGGCACGCGCCATCCCAGCGCAAGCGGGCGGCGCGACGCCCGCGAACTCGCGCAGGCACTGGCCAGTTGCGCCATCACCGTGGTTTCGGGGCTGGCGCGAGGCATCGACACGCAAGCCCACCGCGGCGCGCTGCTGGCCAGCGACGGTGGCTCCACGGTCGCCGTGCTGGGAACCGGGTGCGACCGTGTCTACCCATCCGAACAGATCGAACTGGCTGGCGAAATCCGCCGGCGCGGACTGCTGCTGTCGGAATTCGCGTTGGGTGCCAGTCCGCTGCCCCACCATTTCCCGCAGCGCAACCGGGTCATCAGCGGACTCTGCGACGGCGTGCTGGTGACCGAGGCGGCGCTGCATTCGGGTTCGCTGATCACGGCGCGGATGGCCGCCGAGCAGGGTCGCGAGGTGTTCGCGATGCCGGGGTCGATCCACAATCCGATGGCCCGCGGCTGCCACGCACTGCTGCGCGATGGCGCCGGCCTGGTCGAGGGGGTCGAGGACATCCTGCGCGAGATGGCCTGGCAGGCGCCGCGGCGGCCGCCCGCCCGCGCGACGCCGCTGCCCGGCGCGCAGGCACGTCGCGTGCTCGACTGCCTGGGCGCGCAGGACCTGGGCTTCGACACCCTGCGCCAGCGCTGCGGCCTGGCCACCGACGTGCTGAACGAAGTGCTGCTGGAACTCGAGTCGCTGGGCCTGGTTGCGCGGCTTGCCGGCGGGCGCCTGCAGGCCGGCGGCGGCGAGTGATGGAAGATTTCCACAGCCCCGCTGCGCCGGCGGCGCTTGTGCATAGAATGACCTCATGTTCGACATTCTCATGTACGTCTACGAGACCTACTGGCATCCGCAGGCCTGCCCCGAGCCGGGCCAGCTGTCGCGCAAGCTCAGTGCGGCGGGTTTCGAAACCGAGGAGATCAGCGACGCGTTGGACTGGCTGCGGGGGCTGGACCTCGCGGTGGCCGACAGCCGCAGCCTGGGCGCCCCCAGCGCCGGATCGCTGCGGCTGTACGAAGCCGCCGAACTCGAATGCCTGGGGGTGGATGCGGTCGGCTACCTGAACTTCCTGGAATCGGCCGGGACCATCAAGCCCCATTGGCGCGAACTGGTGATCGAGCGTGCGGTCGCCACCGGGATCAAGCTGTTGCCGCTGGAACAACTCAAGACCATTGTGCTGATGGTGCTGTGGCGTCTGGACGAGGAACCCGACGCCTTGATCCTGGACGAGCTGTTCGTCGAAGCCACCGACCGCGTCGTGCACTGACGGCCCTCATCCAGGAGAAGCACCCCATGTCCTGTCTTCCCCGTCGCGGCGCGGTCGCTGCCGCGCTGAGCCTGTGCCTGGCCCTGGCTGCCTGCGGTGGCGGCACCAGCAACCAGTATGCCGGCTCGACCCTGGCCGGGCAGGTGCTGATGGAGGCGTCGGCGCCAGTCGCGGGCAGCGCCAACATCTGCCTGTTCGCCATCGCCGACGGATTGGGCAATCCGCTCACCGTGACCGTGCCGCCCGTGGGCACCGGGACCCTGCTGACCACCGGGTGCATCAGCTCCGACAGCCAGGGCCAGTTCGTGCAGGCGCTGCCCAATTTCTACGGGCCGGTGCTGGTGCAGGTGGCCAACGGCTATTACTACAACCGCGCCTCCTCGTCGTCCGTCGCGCTGAGCAACCTCACGCAGACCAACGCCAGCCTGCAGGCCGTGGCCTTTGTCGGCGGCGGGGGCACGGTCAACGTGGTGGTCAGCCCGCTGACCACCATCGCCACCGCGATGGCCAACCGCATGCCCGGCGGGCTGACCGCGGCCAACTACGCGGCGGCCATCGCGAAGGTCGAGGCCGAGTTCCAGCTCGGGGGGCTGAACATCACCCAGGCCCCGAGCAGCGGCGACGCCCAGGACCTGGTGCTGCGCGGAATCGAGCGCTACCTGGTCGACCCGCCGGGCAGCACCGACGACCCGGCCGGAGCGAACCTGCTGAACTGGAATGTCGCGGCACTGGCCACGATGTCGGCGGACTACAGCAACGCCTACGACGCGATCAACGCCAGCGCGACGCAGTTCACGTTCAACTGAACGCGCCTGGCGCCGGCGCGCCCGGGTCCTATCCCCGATGCCGCTATCGCCCCTATCCCCCCTGAACCCGGGGTAGGGGATTGCGCCAGCATCGCGCCGGCGCTGCCACAATGTGAGGATGCCTGCTTCCGCAGCCGGCGCGCGGTCGGCTTGTTGCCCGCCGCGTTGGCGTCTGCGGCCCGAACCCCCGCCAGCCCGCAATGACCGAGCCGACCGCCACCGCATCCGCCCTCGCGCCCAGCGCCGGGCCGCGGCCGGCGCACGGCAGGGTGCTGCTGCTGGGCCTGCTGCTGGCCGCGGCGCTCGCGGCGCTGGGCTGGCAGCAATGGAACGCGACGCTGGGACGGGCGCTCGATGTGCTGCGCGCCGGTGCCGGGGTCTATGCGCAGGACCTGCGGCAGCAATTGGAGCGCCGGGTATCGCACCTGCAGCGGATCGACGGCGCTCTGCGCGCTGCCGCCGACCCCGCCGAGAGCTTGCGCCAGGCGCTGGCGCTGTGGCCCGGAAGCACCAACCTGCTGCTGCTCGACGCGCGCGGGCAGGTGCTGGCGGCGGCGCGCGCCCCGCTGCACTACCCCGGGCTCGATGCGGCGATCGCTCCGGCCGTGCGCCAGGCCTGGCTGTCCTGCGGGGGCGGTGCGCCGCGCTGCGCGCTGCCGCCGGTCCCCGACCCGCAGCGCCCGGGTGCCTGGCTGAGCGGGGACATGCTGGCGGTGCCAGGCGGAAACTGGCTGGTGGTCACCCACCCCCACCGGCTTTCGCCGGTGCTGCGCGGACTGCTGGCCGATTATCCGCGGGCCAGCCTGACGGTGGTCCGCGACGTCGACGGCTTGCCGCAGGTCGGCTACCCGGTGACCCTCACCCCCTATGGCCGGCCGCAACGCCTGGCGCTGCCGCTGCGCTCGCTGCTGCAATCGGGCAGCGGCGAGTTCCGCGGCGCGGTCGGCGATGGCGCGCAGCCCTCGCTGGGCGCGTGGGTGCGGGTCGAGGGCCTGCCCTACGTGATCATCGCTGCGCTGCCCAGGCAAGTCCTGCTCGGACTATGGCTGCGCGCACTGCTGCCCTTCGCCGCGGTGCTGCTGGCGCTGGGCATGCTGGGCGCCTGGCTGGAGATCCTGGCGAGGCGTCGCAGCCGGGCCTTGCAGTCACGCAATGCGCATGCGCAGCTGACTTGGGAACGTAGCTCCCGTTTCCAGTTCTTCCGGGCGCGCGCGCACGAATTGATCGTTTCGGCAGCGAGCGAAGCCGAACTGCTGCAAGGCATCTGCGACGCCGCGGTCGCGCTATGCCAGGTGCGCCTGGCCTGGGTGGCGCGGGTCGATGCGGCGCGGCCACCGCAGGTGGTGGCCAGCGCGGGCGCGACCGACTACCTGCGCGGCGATTCCGGCGGTGCGCTCGGCACGGTCCAGCCGGGCCCCTTCGACGCGGCCTGGCACACCGCGCGCGCGCAGTTCGACGACGACCTGGCGTCGTCCGGGCGGCCCGACGGCGCGCAGGCAGCGGCCCATGCGATGCATGCCTGCGCCGCGCTGCCCATCCACCGCCACGGCGCGCTCGACGCGGTGCTGTCGATGGTGTGGGACGAGGCGCTGCACTTCGACCCCGAATTCACCGGCGTGCTCGCCGACATGGGCGACTACATCGGGCGAGGACTCGAACGCCTGGACCTGCTGACGGCGCAGCACGAAGCCTTGCGCGCCCACGAGCGGCAGGGCGAGTTGATGCGCACGGTGTTCTCGCAGATCGACGTGCTGATCGCGTCGCGCAGCGAGAGCGAACTGCTGGCCACCGCGTGCACCCGCCTGCTCGAAGGCGGGCTGTTCGCGGCCGCCTGGATCGGCCAGCCCGACGAGAGCGGACGGGTGCGCGTCGCCGCCGCGGCCGGACACGCCCGCGAGACCCTCGAGGGGTTGCCGCTGCAGGTGCGCCGCGACGCCCAGGACGCGATGTCGCGCACCTGGCGCGACGGGGTGCGCGTGCTGGAGACCGACCCCGAGTCGCCGCTGATCCGGCCGTGGCAGGCCTACGCGCTGGCCGGCTGCACGCAGGAGGCGATCACCCTGCCGCTGCGCCGCTCGGGCAGGCTGTGGGCGATGCTGGTGCTGGTCGCCAACGACAGCAGCGACCTCGACGCCATCGTGCAGGACACCCTGGTGCGCACGGCCGACCTGATCAGCCAGGCCTTGACCGAAATCGACCTCAAGCAACTGCTGCAGGCCCGCGAGTCCGAGCAGGCCCACCTGGCCCGGCACGACGCGCTGACCGGCCTGGCCAACCGCCTGGCCCTCGAGCAGCACCTGCCGCACGCGATGGCGCGCGCGCGCCGGGGCGGGCACCAGTTGGCCATCGGAGTGCTCGACCTGGACGACTTCAAGCCGGTCAACGACACCTACGGCCACGCCGCCGGCGACCGCCTGCTGCAGCAACTGGGCACCCGGCTGCAGGCGCAGCTGCGCGAGTCCGACCTGCTGGCGCGGCTGGGCGGCGACGAATTCGTGCTGGTGCTCGACGAACTCGACGCCGCCCACCCGCGCCAGGTGCTGGCCACCGTGCTGGCGCGTCTGCACCGCGCGGTCGAGCAGCCCTTCGAGCTCGGCCCCGGCGTGCACGCCGAGGTCGGCATGAGCATGGGGCTGGCGCTGTACCCGGAGCACGGCGAGGAACCCGACACGCTGCTGCGCCAGGCCGACGCCGCGCTGTACGCGGCCAAGGCCGCCAAGGCGCGACGCCAGCGCTGGTGGCTGCTCAGCGGGGAGCAGACCGACGAAGTGCAGGAAGAGGAAATCGATCCCTACGGCGCGGCGGCGGCCGAACTGCTCGACAGGGCGCAGGGCGAGTTGCTGCCGATCGACCAGGAGTTCCTCGCCGGCTACTGGAACCAGCTGGCGCCCGACAGCCCGAACGCACACATCCTGGCGATGCTCGGCGAAGACGAGCGCAAGGCGTTGCAGCAGCACCAGAGCGCGCACCTGCGCCGCCTGCTGAACCCGGGACTGCGGCGCGACGAGCAGGAACGCGCGGCGCTGCGCCTGGGGCGGGTGCACGCGATGATCGGAGTCGACGGCGCGTCGTCGATGGCCGCGCTCAGCCAGTACGGCGCCGCTTTGCAGCGAGCCACCCAGCGCCTGCCGCTGCGGCTGGACGCCCGGGTCCGGCTGCAGACGGTGCTGCAGCAACGACTGGCGCTGGACCTGCAGGCGGCGCAGCGCGGCGCGCTGGAGGTGCAGCACCAGTGCCAGGCCCACCTGGCGGCGCTGGAAATGCGCCTGGCCACGTGGGAGCAATCGGGCCAGCTGCCGCGCCATGTCGTCGCCCATCTCGAGCAGCTTCCCGGAGTCTGCGGCGTGGCCTGCGGACGCCCCGACGCCGACAACCGCTACGTGCTGGAATTCGCCGCCGGCCAGGCGCAGGCCTACCTGCAGGCGCTGCGCGACGCCGGGCTGGACCCGAACTTCCACCGCGGCGCGCTGGAGGAGCGCCCGGGCGCCACCCAGCGCGCCTGGAGCAGCGGCCAGATCGCCAGCGACGCCAACGAAGGCGCGATGGAGGGCCACGGCACGATCGCGCGCAGCTTCGGCGTGCGCAGCGTGGCGGCGATCCCGCTGCTCGACCGCCACGGCCATGTCAACCAGGTGATCACCCTGCTGGGCAGCCACCCCGGACAGTTCGAGGCGCCGACCATGCGCATGTGGCTGGAGTCGGCGCAGCACCATCTCGGCCCGGCATTCCAGCGCGCGCTGGGCGGCCCGGCGCAGCAGCCCATCGCCGCGACCCGCCGCAGCCGCCTGCACGACCTGCTGTACGGCGGCGGACTGCGGCTGCACGTGCAACCGCTGGTCAACCTGCTGACCGGGCAGGCCGACGAAGTCGAGGTGCTGGCGCGGCTGCAGGATGGCGACAGCGTGCTGCACCCGGGGGCCTTCCTCGACGCCTTCGGCAACCACGAGCTGCGCATCCTGTTCCGCAAGGGCCTGGAGCTGACCCTGCACTGGCTGCGCACCTGGGATGCGCAGGGCCTGCCACTGGGGGCCAGCCTGAACCTGCCGCCCAGCGTGCTGA
>JAKBBQ010000115.1 GCA_021808405.1 Pseudomonadota bacterium
GTTGCGCCGGTGGCCAGCGCCAGCGTTCCGGCGCTGACCGTCGTGCCCCCGGTGTAGGTGTTGGCCGCGGCCAGGTCGAGGGTGCCCTTGCCGTTTCCGCCCACGGTCAGCGAACCGGCCCCGCCGATGGCGCCGGTATAGGTCGACTTGGTTGCGCTCAGCGGGTCCAGATTGATCGTCAGCCCGCCGGCGATGCTGATCGCGCTGCTGCCGGACAGGGTTCCCGCGGTCAGGGTCAGCGCGCCCTTGCCGGTTCCCGTCGTGGTCGAGGTCAGCGGCGACGCCACGGTGATCGAGCCGTTGTTGGCCGCGCTCGCCGTGCCGCCGGTGGCGTCGATCACGACATTGCCGCTGCCCAGCGCGCTGACCACCGAGCTGGCCAGAATGGTCACCGGCGAGGTGTTGCTGGTGTTGGTCCCGGTGGTCGCGTTCACCGTCGTCGTCCCGGTCCCGATGGTGATGTCGGCCGGGTCGATCAGCCACGTTCCGCCCGCGCCCGGGTCGATCTGCCCGCCGATGCCCACGCTGTAGCCCGAGGTCTCGATGGATCCGCCGCCGCTGCCGCCGTCGGTGCGCAGCGTGCCATCGACCTGGACCAGGGCCGTCGGGTCGAGCAGATCGGCGTAGGCGACGATGTGCCCGCCGTGCCCGCTTGCGCCAGCGGACGCGTCGAGCGTGGCGCCGGCCGCGATGTCGACGCGCTGCGCCGCCGCCGCATCGTCGGGCGCCGCGGCGCCGACCGCCGCGCCGACGCCGATGCTGCCGCCGGCAGTGGCACCGTCGGCGCGCAGCGACGCGCCCGGCGCCACGACGATGCTGCGCCCGAGCAGCGCGATGCTGCCGCCACCGCCGCTCGCCGACGACGCATCGATGCTGCCGGCGACCGCAACCGCGCCGCCGGCGCCGCCGTCGATGACCACCGTGCCGCCCTGGCTCGAAAACCCGTTGGCCTGCACGATGCCGTCGACATTGAGCACGCTGCCGGCCAGGTCGGCGCGCACCGACGCCGCGCGCATGTCGACGGTTCCGGCCTGGACCTTGCCGAGCATGTCCAGTCGGGCCGCCAGACCCGCCGTGCGGGCGTCGAAGAAGATCAATCCGCTGCCATCGACGTCGACCGCGACCGATCCCGCCGCGGCCAGGCCGACGCGCGCGGCGTCGATGCTGCCGCCGACACCGATCTGCGGGGCGACCAGGACCACGCTGCCGCCGGGCGCCGAGATCGTGCCGTTCATCTGCAGCGACCCCGGCGTGGTGGCGCCGGCGCCGAGCAGCACGCGGCCGAGGGAGTCGGTGCCCAGGTATTGCAGCGTGGAGCCGAGAAAACCGCCGACGTCGATGGTCGAGCCCTTGCCGAACACGATGCCCTGCGGATTGATCAGGAACACCCGGCCGTTGGCGCTCAGCGAGCCGTCGATCATCGACGAGTCCGCGCCGATCACCCGGTTGACCAGCACCGACTGGGTCGACGGCTGCTTGACCACCACCGACTCGCCGCTGCCGATGGAAAAGCTGTTCCAGTTGACCAGCGCCTGGTTGCTGCTCTGGGTGATCTGCATGTGGCCCGCGGACGGCGTGCCCACCTGGACCTGGCCAGCGCCCACCTGCGCGCCGCCGGGCAGCGCCCAGGCCTGCACGCTGGCCGCCGCGCCCAGAGTCAGCAGCGCATGTCTGACCAGGCGCGCCGCCCATTGCCTGACTGTTCGCTGTCGGTCCATGGCTGCTCAGAAATACCGGGTGTACTGCACGAAAATGCGCGGATGGCGGGCGGCCGTGTCGGCCGTGGTCACTCCGCGCACCGGTTCGGCCAGGCTCAGCGTCAGGCCGTAGCGATGCGGCCTGGACATCGCCAGGCTGATACCCACGCCCTGGTAGTCGGCCGTGTTCTGGTATCCGAGCGGGCGCGGGACCAGCGTGGGGTTGCGTCGGAACTGCACGTAGCCGACGTCGTAGAACGCCGCCAGCACCATGCGGCGTGCGTAGTGTCCGAACAGGCTGCGCGGAGGCAGCCAGCGCAACTCGGCCGAGGCGACCACGCCGCTGTCGCTGGAGCCCTCGCCCGGAGCGAAGGCGCGCACCCCGTTGGGGCCACCGACGCGGAACTGCTCGGTGGTGTCCAGGTTGTTGAACGCCCACTGCCCGTGCATCGACAGGTAGAGCTGGTACTGGTAGGGCACCAGGTTCTGCAGGCGGGCGGCGCCGAAGTCGATCTTGGTGAACGCCGGCGAGTCGTCGTTGCCCAGTGGTTCGAAACTGCCGAAGGCCACGCGTCCGTGCTCGATGCTGAAGTCGAAGGTGCCGATGCCTCCGGACAGGAACGCGTCGTGGTAGTCGCCGCTGAACTGCAGCGTGACGTCGCGGATGGTCTTCATGGTCGCCGCCGACGCGACCACGTCGTCATAGTGCTTGTCGTCGGCGCCGCCGACGATGAACACGTTCAGGTTGCGGCTGCGCACCAACGGATACAGCGCGAACACGTTCACCGCGTGGGCCGTTCCCGAGTAGCCGATGGGGAAGATGCTGCGGTCGATCGAGTAGCGCAGGGTGGTCAACGCCAGGCCGGCCTTCAGGCCGCTGCCGCCGATCGGCACGGTGTAGCCCAGCAGGCCGAACTTCAGTCCGCCGGTGGTCGACTCCAGGCCCGACAGCGACAGCCCGTCGCCGATTCCCAGCGGACTGGCGATGGTCAGCAACGCGCTGACGCGATACACCCCGATGTAGCGCGACCCGTTGCCGTCCACCGTCACGTGTCCGCTCACCCGCGATTCCGGCGCCGGCTTGAAGACCACGATCGCCGTGCCGGGTCGACTGCCGGGTTCGACGTCGACCCGCAGCCTCAGGCCGTACAGGTCGCTGACCAGGAAGATGCTGCGCTCGATGTTGCGCACGGTGATGATCGCGCCGGGGTGCAGCCGCTTCAGGTAGGCCATGACCACCGATTTCTTCACCGGGATCTGGTCGTTCCAGCGCAGCTCCACATGGTCCAGCCTTCCCGGCAGGATCGCGATCCGCACCACGTGCTGGTGGGGAACCTGCGGCGGGATGTAGGCGTAGCCCAGGTAGTAGCCCAGCGTGCCCTGCAGGTATCGGGTCACCGCCAGCGCGGCGTCCTGCAGGTCCTCGAAGTCGCGATGCTTGCCGACGAACGGCGCCGTCAGCCTGGGCAGCGCGTCGCGCAACGCCTTGGGGGCGTCGGCCGGCACCTCGTAGCGCGCCACATCCATGTACACATCGTGCTGCGGCTTGCCCAGCTGCGGGGGCGCGCGGCGCTGCTCGGGCAGCTCGGGATGGCCGACCGCACCCGCGCCCAGTTCCTGCCGGGTGGTGAACTGCGAGGCCTGCGGCACCACCGCGGGCGGCGCGGCGCCGAAGGCCCGGCTCGCCAGCGCGCACGCCGCGGCGACGGCCAGCGCCACGGCGCACGACCGCCCGTGGTGTTCGCCGGTCGCCCTGCGCGGGCGGCGTAGCCGGGACTGGCGCAATTGGAAGTCTCCCCCGTTTCGGTCTCGCACGGATATGGACCGTTCATGCGGTGCATTGCAGCATCATCGGCGGTTTTCTGGAACACCGCAAACAGGTGATCGCGCTCCGGCGGCGAGCGCCGGGCCTCACCCCAGGTTCTTGAGCAGCGCGGCGAGCTCCGGATCCATCTCGGCGTCGCCGTCGTCGGAGGACGGCGCGTCCCCGGATTCCCCCGCGTCCGCGGAGGAATCCGAATCGTCGCCCAGATTGGACAGCATGGCCTGCAGGTCGTCGTCGCCGCCGCCGCCGTCGGAGGAGGTGTCCGCCGACTCGTCTGCGGTGTCGGAGGAGTCGGAGGTTTCGTCGCCCGTCGCGTCCTCGTCGTCGTCGCCTGAGGCCGCCTTGGCGCCGCCGGCAGCCGCGCCCTTGGCGCCGGGGCCGCTGCCCAGCGACACCCGCGAGTCGTCGAAGCGCGGACGCGCCGCCAGCGGCGCGGCACTGAGCGCCGAGCCGTTGAGCGCCTCGATGCCCGTCAGGCGAACCAGGGGTTCGCCCTTGTGCGCCATCAGGCCGAGGAGGCCGTAGTCATGCAGCAACGCCGCTGCCGCCGCGTTGACCAGGCGGTCGGTGCAGGGCAGCGCGACGCGGTCGCCGTCGTCGTCGACATAGGTGTAGAAGGGCAGGTCGCCGACCACCTGGGGGGTGCCGCGCTGGCACAGCACGCAGGCCAGCAGCAGCGAGGGGTTGCCCCACAGCATGCCGCGCAGTCCGGCGCTGCGCTGGAATTCCTCGAAGGCGAAACTGGTGATCGGATCGGTGCGCTTGCCGTAGGGGTGGCGCAGCAGGAAGCCGGGGCCGACCAGCGCCAGGCAGGCCGCCTCGGGCAGTGCGCGCAGCTTCTCGATGGTCGAGCCCACCAGCGGGTGCGGCGGCTCCTTGCGGTTGGTGAAGGGGTCGATGTCCACGCTGGTCACGAAGGTCGCGCCGGCGCGCGCGGCCACCCGCGCCATGCGGCCGAGCAACTCGAACTGCGGAGGCGTGGCCTCGAAGCGATAGCATCCGACCAGGTAGGTGTATCCGCCGTCGGCGTCCTCGGCGGCCTTGTCGACCAGCAAGCGATGCAGGCCCGACTCCGAGAGGTCATCGACGCTGCTGAGGTCGGCGGCGAGTTCCTCGGCGCTGACGTCGAGCAGCGCGACCTGCAACTGATGGCTGGTCTCGATGCGCCGCAGCAGGAAATCGGCCCCTCGCCACAACGCCTCGACGTTCTGGAAGTCGGCATGGTGCAGCACCGCTCGCATGGCGTCGGCCAGCGCCTCGTCGACGATCGACAGCAGCCGCGCCTTGTCCGGATTCTGCGCGGGTTGCACCAGCGGCCCGACGACGTTGCGCAGCAGTTCGTCGATCGCGCCGGCCTCGCCGCCGCCGCGCGCGGGCTGCTCCAGCAGCTTGGCGAAGGTGTCGCGGTGTGCCTTGGCGGGCAGGCTGGCGCCCCGCGAGCGGCTGCGCCTGGCCACTCCGGAGGCCTTGCGCCGCGGCTGCTCGCCCCAGGCCCGCACCTCGCGCGCCGCGGCCTCGAAGGTCGACGCCGTGTTCAGCCGCTTGCGCAGCGCCGACAGCGCGGAGAACATCTCCACGTTGGCGTACAGGCTGTCGGGGTGGAAGGCATCGAGATCGCCGATGGCGATCTCCACCGGGATGGCATCGGCGCCGATCGGCAGGCTCAGGCGCAGGTCCATGCGGCCGAGCGCATCCTCCAGGGTGTCGAATTCGACTTTCATCGGCTTGCGCGCGGCGATCGCGTCGGCGTCGTCGAGGCGCCCGTTGAGCGCGGCGGCGCCGAAGTCGCCCATCAGCAGCACCCGTACCGGCCGCTTGGCGGGCCAGTCCGGTGCGTCGCCGGCGATGGTGCCAAAGTCGGGTTCCCAGCTTGCATCCTCGGCCATGGTTCTTTCCTTCGATAGGGATGGGTCGGATCAACACCCGCCGGCGTCCATCGCGCCGGCGGAATCGTCGGTGACATGCGCGCCTAGCAGCGCCGGCAGCCAGTCGCGTTCGAGCCCCTGGCTGCCGAGCAAGCGGGCGCCGCCGTCGTCGCCGGTGCCGAACCACCAGATGCGCTGGCTGCACGGCCGGGCCTCGCGGTCCGCCGTCCATTGCCCCACCCAGCGGGCCAGCGGGTCGCCTGCGGGCGGCGTCGGCTGCGCGTCGGCGTCGCTGGCGGCTTGCCGGGCCCCTCCGCACCAATGCGGGGCACGCGGGGCCAGTTCCAGCAGTTCGTCCTCCAGGCGCGGGATCGGCCAGTCGTCCTGCATGGCCTGCACCGCGACATCGTCGAGCTCCCTCAGCCAGCCCAGCAGGCCGGCACACTCCTCCTGGTCGCACGGCAGGCGCGGCAGCGCCGCGCGCAGGGTCAGGGGGAAGTAGCGTCCGACCCGGTCGACAGACGGCGTCAGAACCCCGGCCAGCGTGCCGTGCGGGTGGCCCAGCGCGCCGGGCATGGCCAGGAACAGGCAGCTGGCGGCCTGCAGGTACCGCTCCAGCCATCCCTGCGGGTCGGAGCTGCGCCAGCCGGCGAGGTCGCGCGCCAGCCACTCGTCCCACGCCTGCAGGAAAGCGTCGTCCACGCGGCGCGACGCGAAGTCGCCCAGCGAGGGGAGCTTGCCGTACCAACCGGGGGCGTGCATGGCTTGCATCGCAGCGGTCTCAGAGGGCACCCGGACAGCGGAATCGCGTCAGGTCGGGCATTCGCAGCGGGTTGATCGCGCTGGTCGACAGGACCTCCAGGTCCGCTTTCATGCCGCCGAGGTTCAGCACCACGGTGAAGTCCTCCGGCTGCTTGCCGGGAAGGATCTGGAAGCGGTCGAACAGCCGGAACAGCGCCCACGGGCCGTTGAAGGTCTGCACCGGCGCGTCGCCACCGCTGAGCTGGATCTGCGACGCCACGGTCGGGCTCGGCCAGCTCAGCTGCTGGGCCTGGTGGTCGCCGGCGGCGAACACCAGCTTGTGCCCGTCGACGTCCAGGGTGACCGACGGCAGCCCGCTGTCCATCGACAGCATGCGCAGGTCGATGGTGAAGCCCGGCTTCTCGCCGCCTTGCGGGAAGAACGCCTGACGGATGCGCTGCGCCCGCTCGAACTCGATCAGCCCCGGGCCGCTGGGGGGCACCGTGCCGTCCGGCAGCGGCTTGTAGCGCCAGGGAGTCGAGTTGGTGTCGACCTGGGCGGCCAGGTTCTGCTGGAAGAACTGGTCGAGCATGCCGCCGACGCCGAAGAAATGCCCGAAATCATCAGGCAGCACGTCGGTCGACGAGCCCGGGGCGAAGGGAAAGCGCCCGGCGATGGCCCGCGCGCAGAACTGGGCGACGGGCTTGAGCTGGGAGTTCAGGTTCTGCCGCTGCGCGCTGCTGCCCTGGTTGGCCCCCGCGTCGAGCAGGGCGTCGAGCATCGAACGGATGGGCTGCGGCTGCAACCCGGCGGCCGCGCGCAGCGCGGTGATGCCGGCGGTCGGAGGCGGCGAGTCGGTACGCTTGGCCACCTCGATGGCATGCAGCTGCACATAGGCGTTCTTGAACAGTTGCAGGCTCGCCTGGATGGGCGCGGGCTGGCCGCCGAACAGTTGGTGCAGCGACGCGAAGTGGTCGTCGACCATCTGCTCGACCGGCGCTCCGGCCTGCGCGCCGGCGGGAGCGCCGCCGCCGAACATGCGCGCCAGCGGGTTGACCCTGGTCGCCACCGCGGCGCCGGCATGCGCAAGCTTGTCCAGCCCCGGATGCTTGCCCTGCGCGGCGGCCATCGCGGCGAGCTGGGTCTGGCGGCTGATGCCGCGCAGCAGGCCGAGCAGCGGCGAGTCGGCCGCGGCCAGCGTGCGCGCGACTTCCAGGCTCTGGTGCAGGCTGCCGAGTTCGACCAGTCGGAGGTCCGAAAGCAGGTCGTCCCAGTGCTGGATGTACTTCTCCAGGTACAGGCGGCGCACGCTGCGGTCGAGCCGGGCGTCGCCGTGCAGCAGCCCAGGCGCGCCGCCTTCGGCGGCAATGCCCAGCACCCAGGACTGCTCGGCCGCCAGCTGCCTGGCGACGCGGTCCACCGCCGGGGAGAAGGCGTCGAAGTAGCCCTTGCGGGTGTACAGCCCGGGTACGCCGCTGGTCAGCGGCTTGCCGCTGGTGCGGGCGAACACCAGCGCGGCGTTCGGCCCGGCGGCTCCGTCGATGGTGAACGCGGGGATGTTGCCGGCGACACCCTCGCGCTCGATTTCGCTGAGCACCCGATACGACAACGGGTACGACGCCAGCATGTTGCGCACGCTGGCCACGAGTGGTTTGTCCTCCACCGCGATGGCGCGCGGCGGCCCCAGTTTCAACGCCGTCTCCAGGTGCGCGGCCAGCTGAGCGAGCTGCTGCTGGTCGAGGGTCGAGCGCAGGTTCTGGTCCCAGTCCAGGGTGATCCAGTCGTAGAGGAACTTGGGGTCGTAATGCTGGGGCTCGTACAGCATCAGGTAGGCCTTCAGCGCGTCGTAGGCGTATTCCAGATTGCCCTTGTTCGCCGCGCGCAGTCGCTCCTGCAGTCGTGCCGCGACCCGCGGCAGCAGCGCGTGCTCGAGCAGGTCGCGATAGCCGATGCGCGCTCCCGCCTGCAGGGTTCCGCCCTGGTACAGGCCGAGGGTGGCCAGCAGCGGAGGCTGCGCGACCGCGAAGGAACTCGAGCTGGCGGCCGCGTCGAGCTGGTCGAGCAGTTGCGGCAGGTTCGCCAGGTCACTGCCCTGCGCCGGCGGCAGCGACTTGGCCGCCGCCTGCAGCTTGGGCACGCGCGCGGCGACCTCGGCGATGTAGGCGCTGTTGCGCAGGTAGCTGATGCTCCATCCGGCCAGCACCAGCAGGCTGACCAGCCCCATGGCCGCCATGCCCAGCCGGCGGCGCAGCCGCCGGCGCGACTCGGCCTGGCGGTCCTCGCCGACCAGTCCCTGCTCGCTGAAGATCACCTCGCGCAGCAGGCGGGAGAGGAAGTAGCTCTTGCCGCGCGACGAGGCGACCGACGCGGCCCGGTTGTCCACGCCGAAGGTGCGCGCCAGCGTCCCCAGCACCCGGTCGATCGGGGTGCCTTCCTGCGTGCCGCTGGTGAAATACACCCCGCGCAGCAGTCCGCCCTGGTCGAGCGCTCCGCTGCCTCCGAAGACCTGCTCGAGGAAGCCGCCGAGCAGGCCCTTGAGGCCGGCGAATTGTTGCGGGAAGGCGAAGATCGCGGCGCGCCGCAGGGGGTCGCGCTCGGCCTGCATCTGCGCCAGCAGGCGCTCGCGCAGGCGCTTCTCGAGGGCGGAGAACTCGCTCGGGAAATCGCGCAGCGCGGGCTCGCGCGACTGCGGCGCATAGGGAAAGGTGAAGCCCCACACCTGGTCGCGTTGCTCCTGGCCCAGCGAGTCGAAGGTCTCGTTGAAGCCGGCGATGAGGTCGCACTTGGTGACCAGCACGTACACCGGCGGCCGCACGCCGAGCTTGGCATGCAGTTCCTGCACGCGGGCGCGAAGGCGCGCCGCATGATCCTTGCGCTCCGCGGGTGCCTGCTGCAGCAGGTCCTGCACGTTGACCGTCAGCACGATGCCGTTGAGCGGGCGGCGCGGGCGGGACTTCTTCAACAGTTCCAGGAACTGCGCCCACGCCGCCGCGTCGACCTTTTCATCGGACTGCTGCAGCGCGTAGCGTCCGGCGGTGTCGATCAGCACCGCATCGTCGGTGAACCACCAGTCGCAGTTGCGCGTGCCGCCGACGCCCTTGATCGATGCCTGGCCCATCTTGGCCGCCAGCGGGAAATTCAGCCCGGCGTTGAGCAGCGCGGTGGTCTTGCCCGAGCCGGGGGCGCCGATGAAGACGTACCAGGGCAGTTCGTACAGGTGCTGGCCGCGCCGCAGCAGCGAGCGGCGCCCGCGCTTGCGCAGGCTGTCCTCGAGGACCTTCAGCGCTTCGTCGAAGCGCTGGCGCAGCACCTCGGTCTCGCGGTTGGCAGCCGAGGCGCCCTTGAGCCCGTGCACCAGCGCCTTGTTGCGGCGGCGCCGATGCAGCGCGCCGAGCAGCACCAGCGCGACATACAGCGCGAACAGCGCGCCCACCAGCGCCAGCCTGGCGCCGACGCCGCCGAAGGGATGGTGGGTGCCCCAGCCGATCAGCGGGGTCAGCCACCACAGCACCAGCGACAGGGCGATCAAGGCGTACAGCGCCAACAACAGGGGCTGCAACAGCAGTCGGAGGATCTTTTTCATGCTTGGCTTCCGGCAGAAGGGCGGATCACTGGCGGGCCGCTTGCGGCGCGTTCGCCCGAGCCTGGGTGGGCACGTACAGGGTGATCACCACCCGGCGGTTCTTCGCACGTCCGGCGGGCGTGGCGTTGCTGGCCACCGGTTGGCTGTCGCCGAGGCCCTCGGCCTGCATGCGCGAGGGCTCGACGTAGCGGGCCAGCACGTCGCGCACGGAGTCGGCGCGGTCCTTCGAAAGCACGTAGTTCGATGGGTAGCGCAGGGTATGGATCGGCTGGTTGTCGGTGTTGCCCGCGATCTCGATGCGTCCGGGGACCTCGGCCAGCGCGTGGCCGATCGCGGGCAGCAGGCTGCGCACCGCCGGCGCGATGTCCGCGCTGCCCGACTCGAAGAACCCGTCGCCGTGGATGGTGACCACCGAGCGGTCGGCGTAGTCGGCCACCTGGATCAGCCCTTGCTGGATCTGCGGGGCCAGCAGCACGGCCAGCCGCGGCCTGGGTGCCGGCGGCGGAGGAGGCGGCGGCGGCAGGTTGCTGGCCACCGGGGCCTGGATCGAGGCCAGCGACTGGAACACCGGCTGCGCCTGCGCGCCCAGCCGCAGCCGCATGCCGCCCCACACCACGGTGAGCAGCAGCAGCAG
>JAKBBQ010000116.1 GCA_021808405.1 Pseudomonadota bacterium
TCCGCTCCGGCGGCTTCGCACAGCACCCGGATGTCGGCCACGTCGGCCGTGGCCACCCCGCTGCCGCCCAGCACCGTGCAGTGCTGGGCGGTGGCGTGGACCTGTACCGTCACCTCGTAGCGCTGGCCGTCGGCCACCGGCCAGGCGAAGGTGAAGGGCCCGTCCTGCGACAGCCGCAGCGTGTCGGCGCCGCGGTTGGCCAGCACCAGGCGGCCGCGCAGTCCCTCGACGCGGCCCGAGAGCGCGAAAGGCTCGGCGCGCGCGACGGTCGGAACGCAGCAGGCCAGCAGCGCCAGGGCCAGCAGCGCCAGGCTCGGCAGCGCACTCGGCAACGCGGGAAATCGCAAGCGGTACATGGGGACCATCCTGGTTCGAGGGGGCGTGGCGCCGGAACGGGCTTCAATGGATGCGGAACACCGCGCCCTGGTCGTGGTGGCCGGCGCGGCGGGTGCTGCCGTAGAGGTCTCCGTTGGAGGCGAGCAGCAGCCCGTGCTCGGGAGCCGCGCCCAAGGCCTGCCAACCCGGGCCTCCGAAGCTGTACATCACCGTCACCTGGGCTTGTTCGGGATTCACCGCGAACACCGTCCCGATGTCGCGGCTTCCGCCGCCGGAGCTGGTGCCGTACAGCACCCCGTCACCGCCTTCGACCAGCACGCCGCGGGGTTCGCGGATGCCGATCTGCGCCGGGTCCAGCACGTAGCGCGTGAGCTGGCCCTGGGGGCTGACGCGCAACAGCGTGGAGCGCGATTGCGGATCGCTGGTGGTCAGTCCGTACAGGGACCCGTCGCGGGTGCGCGTCAGCCCCGACAACGGCGGCATGGTGCCCGCGGGCAGCGAGACCAGCGTGCCCAACTGGCCGCTCTGCAAGCCGAAGGCGAACACCCCGCCGCGGCCGCTGGCGCCGCCGAAGGCCGCTGCGCCGTACAGCGTGCCGTCGGCGCCTTCGGCCAGCTCGCCGGTGGGAAAGCGCAGTGGCCGCTGCGGGTCCTCGACGTCGACGTCGGGGTCGGCAGGCGCGTCGCCGCCCTGGGCGTCGGCGCCGACGAAGGCATGCAGCAGCTCATGGCCGGCTTCGGGGTCGTAGCGATACAGCGTGCCGCCGCCGCGCTCGCCGCCCGTCGCGGTGACCCCGTAGTAGCGGCCGTCGCTGGCCCGCAGCAACGGCGAACTGGGCACCGCGCCCGCGCCCGGGCCGCCGAAGCTGTGCACCGCCTGGTAGTCCGCGCCGTCGCGCCGCACGCGGAAGATCACCCCGCCGTCGTGCTCGCCCCCGCGTTGGGTGACCCCGTACAGATGCTGTCCGTCGGGCGCGAATGCCAGGCGGTAGGTCTGCTCGACTTCCCTGGCGACGGCAAAGGAGTGCAGCACGCGGCGTTCGCCGGAGGGGGCGATGCGGATCAGCGCCCCGTAGCCGTGCTGGCCCCCGGTGGCCGCCAGGCCGTAGAGGTATTGCAGGTGGTCCATGCGCAACGGGCCCACCGGGCCGGCGTCGGCGCCTTCGCCCTGCTCGGGCGGCCGCATCACCGCCATGCGCCCGGCCGTGCAGTGCACCTGCAGGTCGCTCACATGGTCCAGCGCCAGCCCGCTGTCCTGGCTGAGCGTGCAGTGCCTGCCCACCGGGTGGCGCGTCACGCGGACCGAGTAGGACTGGCCGTCGGGCACCCGCCGTTGGAAGCGGAAGGCTCCCGGGCCTTGCAGCGCCAGGGTGTCCACGCCGTTGTTGAGGCTGAGTTCCAGGCCGGGCCCGACGAAGCCGTCGGCGCTGCCTCCGATGCGCCAGCTGGGGTGGCGCTGCCCGAGCAGGCAGGAACTCGCGCATTGCCCGGCGGCGGCCGGGGCGGGCAGCGCCAGCGCAAGGCCCGCGGCGGCCAGGCAGGCGGCGCCGCCGCGGCGCAACGAGGCTCGAAGGCGTGGGGTCGGTGTCATCGTCGGGACTCCTGGTTGGCGGACGCCTGGCGCCCGCGTTCGGGTGGGGATGGGCCCATCGAAACCTCGGTCGATGGTGAACACCACCCCGGCGGCGTAGGGGCCGCCGTGGCGGGTGCTGCCATACAGCAGCCCCTGGCTGCTCAGCAGCAGGCTGCTCTGCGGGAGCATCCCCAGGGTGTCGATGGCCTCGCCGAAGGAGTGGTGCAGCGCCATGCGCCCGCTGGCGGGCTCGACGCTGTAGAGGCTGCCCAGGTCGTGGTCGCCGCCGCGCAGGCTGACTCCGTACAACCTGCCGTCGTGGCCTTCGACCAGCGTGCCCCGGGGTTCGCGAGGTGCGCCCGCGTCGCCGGGAAAGTCCCGCATGGTCGCGGTCCCGTCGGGGGCGATGCGCAGCAGCCTGCCCGCCAGGCTCGCGCACCAGGCGCAGCCCGCCAGCCGGCGCAGCAGCGCCGAAGTAGCGAAACGAAACCAGAGGTAGCCGAACGTGTCCATGCCCGCATCACACCCGCGAACGGCGTCGCTGGCAAGACCTCGGGGCGATGGCTCACCCGGGACTGCGCGCGTGCTGACATCGGGCTCACGCGACGGGCCGAAGTCAGCCGCCGAGCTTGTCGAGGATGTCGGCGTCCCGAGCCCGCGTCACCGCCGACTTGCCTGCGGCGAGGTCGATTCCGTCGAGCTTGTCCAGCCCGAGCTGGCAGTCGGATTCCATCGCCTGCAGGCTCGGCGCGACGTCGCCGCCGAGCAGCGCGTTGATCGCAGTCATGCCGGTCGAGTGCCGTCCCAGTGCCTGCTTGCCCTCGGCCTCATGGAGGCCCTTGACCTTGGTGGCGTTGGCGATCAGGCGCCTTTGCAGCTGCTCGGCCTCTTCCCGCGACGTGACCAGAAGACCTCGGCGATGGGGGAATCCGAGGTGCCGTGCAGGCGCCCGGGCGTCGCGCCGCGGGAGTCGCCGCGCGCGGAACCGGTGCGGCGCTCGGGCGGCGTGCGCTGCCGGCGCCCGCCGGCTGGGGGCCGCGCACGCGCGTGCCCCCCGGGGCACGCCCGGCGCGTCAGCGCACGGCCGGGATCGGCTGGATCCCGGCGGCGATCTCGCGCTGGCGCAGCTGGGCCAGCGCGTGCCGCAGGTTCAACCCGAACACCGCGTTCACCACCGACTTGTACTCGTTCTTCTGCGCCTGGATGTCGTCCGGGTTGGGCACGACCGAGGTCTGCTGCGAGTACTCCGACGACACGATGCCGTGCGAGTCCATCAACTGCACCGAGGCCCAGCCGATGGCCACGCCGTGGCTGACGAAGTTGTCGCCGTTGACGTTGAACTTGAGCTGGTTGGCGTGCAGGAAAGGCGAGTAGTGCTGGAAGGTCGAGCACTGCTGGTCGGTGATCGGCGGGTCCTTGAGCTGGGGGTTGAGGATCAGCTGGGTCAGGTCGTTGCCGGCGACGAAGGTGAAGTTGTACTTGCAGGCCAGCGCGTTCGGGCCCCAGGCCAGGGCCAGCGGCAGCGCAACGGCGAGGACGAGTCGTTTCATGATCGGGAACAGGTGGCTGGGAGGTGCCGCGGCGAGCGCCGTTGCAGTGCAACATGCTAGGGGAGGGACCCTCCGGGGGGCGTGAATCATTTCACGCCGGATTCGATTTTCTGCACGGACATGTCATCGCACCGGCCGCGCGGCCGTACGTAACATGGCGTTGCAATTTCGCGGGATGCTCGCGTTGACTGGGATTCGCACGGTCCACAAGAATGCCCTGATCATTACCTTCCAGGCCAGCGCCACCTCCGGCTTTCGGGCCGGATGGGGCGGGGTCTTTTTTTACGGAGATTTCGCATGCAGACTCGTGCCCGCAGGACCCTCAAGCCGCTGAAGGCGGCCGCGGCGGCAGTGGCGCTGGCAGCCGCCAGCTTCGGCGCCCACGCGGCCGGCGCCCCGGCGGAAATCAAGATCGGTACCTTGTACGCCAGCACCGGCGGGTTCGCGGTGGCTTCGCAGGGCCAGTTCGAAGGGTTGAAATTCTGGGCGGACGCCGTCAACAAGGACGGCGGGGTCTACGTCAAGGCCTACGGCAAGAAGATCCCGGTGAAGATCGTCGCCTACGACGACCAGAGCTCGACGTCGACAGCGACCACCCTGTACAACCAGCTGATCACCCAGGACAAGGTGGACGTGCTGGTGGCCGACTTCGGCTCGGTGCTGACGTCGGTGGCGGTGCCGCTGGCCGCCGAGCACCACATGCTGCTGATCGACCCCACCGGGTCGGGCGCCAATTTCTTCACCAAGAAGACCGACTACCTGGCCGACGTGAGCATTCCGGCTTCGACCGTGTGGCCGGTCCCGCTGGCCCAGTACCTGCTCAAGCAGCACATCAAGCGCGTGGCCATCGTCTACGACGGCAACGACTTCGATGCCTCGCAGGCCGAGACGATGAAGGCGCAGCTGGCCAAGGGCGGGGTCACGCCGGTGTACTACCACGCGGTGCCGACCAGCGAGTCCAACTACACCGTGCTGCTGCACACCATCAAGGCGACGAACCCCGACGCAGTGCTGGAGTTCGGCTACCCGCCCAACGACATCGCCTTCCTGCGGGCGCTTTCCCAAAGCGGCCTGCACTTCAACATGACCTTCACGATCTTCCCGGGGCAGCTGCTGGCGCTGATGGAGAAGAACGTCGGGGTGGGCGGGCTGGCCTACACCTACACCTACCCGACGCCGCCGCTGGTGCGCTACGACAAGGTCAGCTACGGCATGAACACCGCGCAGTTCGTGAAGGCTTTCGAGGCTTCGTTCCACAAGGGACCGACCTTCCTCGATTCGGCCGGCTACAACACCGGGCTGGTGATGCAGTACATGCTGGACAAGGCGCCGAAGTTCACCCAGGAGTCCTTCCACAGCGCGTTGCTCAACGACATGTCGGGCAAGGTCACCACCCTGCTCGGGCCGTTCAAGATCAATGAAAACGGCGCCCAGCTCGGCCAGCCGCTGCCGGTCGCGCAGATGGTGCCCGAAGGCAAGGGCCTGAAGTTCGTCGTGCTCTACCCCGAGGAACACGCCACCGGCAAGGCGGTGTATCCGGCTCCCAGCCACTGATCGAGTGGCGCCGACAGCCGGGCCCTGCGGGGCCCGGCTTGGTCTGCGGCCCGGGCCGGGCCGCGCTCTGCGGGGGGTAGCGTGGAATTGCTCGAGTACGCCGTCGTCGGCGGAATCCTCTATGGGATCTTCTTCACCCTGGTCGGGCTCGGTCTGAACCTGATCTTCGGGGTGATGCGCATCATCAACCTCGCCCACGGCCAGTTCATCGTGCTCGGCGGCTACTGCGCCTGGCTGGTGTCGCGCCACCTGGGGCTCAACCCCCTGTGGGCGGTGCCGCTGTCGGTGCTGGGCGCGTGCGTGGTGGGATGGCCGCTGTACCGCGGGGTGGTGCCGCGGCTGCAGCGCAGCGGCGACCCGGAGATGCTGTCGTTCATCCTGTTCTTCGGAATCGGGCAGATCGTCGAGTCGCTGACCGAGCTGGCGTTCGGTGCCGACCAGCGCTCGCTTCCCGAGTCGGCGCTGGGCGGCGGCAACCTGGGGGTGCTGGGGCAGCAGTTTCCCGACAGCTGGTGGGTCGCGGCGGCGGTGAGCATCGCCGCGCTGGTGCTGCTGTGGCTGTATTTCTCCCACTCCCGGCTGGGCTATGCGACCCGCGCGGTGATGGCCAACCGCGAGGAGGCGGTGGCCACCGGGATCGACGTGCGCAAGGTCTCGACCATCGCCTTCGTCGGCGGGCTGGCGCTGGCCGGTATGGCCGGGGTGTTCGTGCCCTACCTGCTGGGCTCGGTGTCGCCCGACCTCGGCGACGGCCTGACGACCACCGCGTTCGCCATCGTGATCATCGGCTCGCTGGGCAACCCGCTGGGCACCATCGTCGGCGGGCTGGTGTTCGGGCTGGGCACCATGCTGATGCAGACCTACTACTCTTCCTGGTCCAACGTGGTTCCCTACGCGCTGCTGCTGGTGATCGTGCTGATCCGGCCCTCGGGCCTGCTCGGAAAGGCGGTGCGCCTTGCCTGACATCCACGCTTCCCGCTCCCCGCGGCTGCGCGGGCTGCGCGCCGGCGCGCTGGTGCTGGCGGTGACCGCGCTGGCCTTCGCGGCCGCGCCGCACCTCTACGGCAACCTGTCGCTGCTGTTCACCATGATGACCTTCATGGCGCTGGCGCAGGGCTTGAACCTGCTGTACGGCTTCACCGGCTACCTGCCCTTCGGCTACGTCGGCTTCTTCGGCAGCGGCGCCTACGCCACCTCGCTGCTGGTGCTGCACACCCATCTGCCGGTGCTGGGGTGCGTGGCCGGCGGGGCGCTGCTGGCGGTGCTGCTCGGGCTGGTGCTGGGACCGCTGCTGCGGCTGTCGGGAGCGTACTTTTCGATCGCCAGCCTGGCGGCCTCGCAGATCCTGTATTTCGTCGTCTCCAATCCCAACCTGTCGGACATCACCGGCGGGCCCTACGGACTGAAGATCGAGCAGGTCTACGACCCCGACCTCAGCTATTTCGTCATGCTCGGGGTGTTGTTGCTGAGCTGCGCGCTGGCGGCGTATTTCCGCGCCTCGCGCTTCGGCATGTCGCTGCGCGCGATCAAGCAGGACCCGCTGAGCGCGGCGATGGCGGGAATCCACGTCGTTCGCGCCAGGCTCATCGTGTGGCTGGTGTCGGCCGGAGTCGCCGGGCTGGCCGGCGGCGTCTACGCGTGGAACCTGTCGGTGTTCTACCCGGATGCGGTGTTCACCCTGCAGCTGTCGGTGTTCGCGATCGTGTTCGCGCTGTTCGGCGGGGTGGGCACGGTGATCGGGCCGATGGTCGGCGCCGCGCTGCTGTATGCCCTGTATTCGGCGATAGGCATCTCCACCCCGCAGTACTTCCAGCTGATCTACGGCGGACTGATCGCGTTGCTGGTGCTGTTCCTGCCGGGCGGCGTGCTGTCGCTGTTCCAGCGCCGGGGGATCGATGTCTTCTGAACTGCTTCGACTCTCCGGGGTGCGCAAGCAGTTCGGCGCCCACGTGGTGCTCAACGACGTCACCTTCCAGGTCGCGCCGGGGGAGATCGTCGGCCTCGTCGGCCCCAACGGCTCGGGCAAGACCACGACCATCAACGTGATCTCGGGGCTGCTGCAGGCCGACGCCGGCCGCGTCGAGTTCCTCGGCCACGACATCAACCGCCTGCCGATGTTCAAGCGCGCACGCGCCGGAATCAACCGCACCTTCCAGGTCCCCAAGGTATTCCGCGACATGACGGCGCTGGAAAACGTCGAGGTCGCCGCGCGCACCGCGCACCTGAGCGATTCCCAGGTGCAGGACATCCTGCGCGACATCGACCTGCTGGGGGTCGCCGGGCGGGTCGCCGGCTCGCTGACGGTCAACCAGCAAAAGCTGCTGGACCTCGGGCGCGCGCTGGCCACGCGCCCCAAGCTGCTGCTGATCGACGAAATCGGCGCCGGCCTCAACCCGGCCGAACTGGGAGTGATCGCCGAGCTGCTGCTCAAGCTTGCGCGCAGCGGCATCGCGCTGATCGTCGTCGAGCACCTGCTGGATTTCCTGAACCGCATCACCGAGCGGGTCATCGTCCTCGGCGCCGGGCGCATGCTGTTCGAAGGCCCGCTGCAGGCGGCCTCGCGCGACCCCGAGGTGGTCGCCGCATTCATCGGAGCCACGACAGAACCATGACTGCCGCGCTGCAAGTGCAGGGCCTGCAGGCCGGCTATGGCGCCATGCAGGTGCTGTGGGGTATCGACATGGAGGTGCAGCCCGGGCAGACCGTGCTGCTGCTGGGCGCCAACAGCGCCGGCAAGACCACGCTGCTGCGCACCCTGATCGGCCTGCTGCCCTGCCGATCGGGAAGCATCACCTTCGACGGCGAGCGCATCGATTCGCTGCGCCCGGACCAGCGCATCCGGCGCGGACTGGCCTTCATGTCCGAACTCGGGGTGTTCCCGACCTTGTCGATCGACGAGAACATCGCCCTCGGCGGCTATTTCATGCCGGAGGCGAAGATGCGCCGCCGCCGCGACGAGTTGTTCACGGTGTTCCCGGACCTCGCGAAGAAGCGCCGCGACGCGGCCTCGACCTTGTCGGGCGGGCAGCGCAAGATGCTGGGCATCGCCAAGGTGCTGGTGGCCGAGCCCAGGCTGCTGCTGATGGACGAGCCTTCTTCGGGCCTGGCGCCGGTGTTCGTCAAGCAGGTCATCGACGTGCTGCGCACCACCATCGGCGGCGGCACCTCGCTGCTCATCGCCGAGCAGAACGTGGCCTTCCTCGCGCTGGCCGACCGCGGCTACCTGCTCGACCACGGCAAGGTGCGCGCCAGCGGCACGCGCGAGGAGCTCGAAGCCAGCGACGCGGTGCGCGAGAGCTACTTCGGACTCTGAGTCGCCGCGGCGGCGCCGGCGCGCCACTCGAAACGGGGGCTGCCGGGCTCGCCGCGCACCCGCCAGTGGCCGGCGGCCAGCCAGGCCGGCTGGCGCGGCGAAGCCCCCGGGCGCAGCCGCAGCCGCAGCTGCCGGGTCGCGAGGTCGAAGCGACCGCCGCCGGCCCAGTCGCCGTCGGCCGCCTGCAGCCGCAACCGCGTCAGTTCGACGACCCCGTCGCGGATCGCCGCCTGCGCGTCGAGCTGCCTGAAGGAGCTGAACGCCCGGGTCTGCGCGGCCCGCGGCCGCAGCAGGTCGACGCCCAGCAGCCGTCCACCGTCCACCTGCACACGCGCGCTGCCCTGGGCCTGCCGCAGGATCGGGCCCGGCCGCTGCCAGCGCAGATCGGCGCGCAGGTCGCCGCTGCCGCTGAGCGCCGCCTTGCCGTACAGCGCCTGCAGCAGCAGCGGCATCGACGCCTGCTGCAAGCTCGCCTGCACCTGGCCTTCGCCGGCCGCCAGCCCGAGCCGGCCGCTGGCCTGCAACTCGCCTCCCCAGGCGCGCGAGCGCAACTCGTCGAGCACCAGGGCCGATGCGCTGTCGTGCGCCTGCAGGGTCAGCTCCGACAACTGCAGCACCCCCCAGCGCAGCGAGCGGGCCTGCAACTGCAGGCGCGCGGGGGGCAGCGCGCGCAGCAGTTCGCGCGCCGGTCGCAGGCTGGTGCCGTCGGCATCGCCCAGGTCGATCGCGCCGGCCTGCGCGGCCAGGCTCCAACCCTGCTGGTCGCGGCGTGCCTGCAGGCGCAGTGCCGAGGCCGCATCGTCGCCCTGCAACTGCAGCTGCAGTCCCTGGTCGGGAGCGAAGGTGCCGCTGCCGCTGAGCTGCCAATGCGTCGATTGCGTCGGTGCGCCCCAGCTGGCGCCGGCCTGCAGGTGGTCGATCACCGCGCTGCCGTGGACCAGGTCGAGTCGCCCCCCCAGCCGCAGCCGCAGTTGCAGCGGAGTCGGCGCGGAGCGCGCCACGCTCAGGCGCAGCGAGGGCAGCGCCAGGTCGGCGTCCGGGCCGCCGAGGCCGGAGCTGCGCAGCTGCAGGCGCAGCGTGCGCGGCGCCGCGCCGATCAGCGCCCAGCCGTGCAGCGGGCCGCCCAGAGTGCGCTGCCCCTGCCACTGCAGCAGGGGCTCGGCCAGTTGCAGCTGGGCCGGCTGGCCATCGGCCAACCGGCCCTGGGCGCGCAGTTGCAGGCCGGCCAGCTGCAGCCAGGGCTGGCGCGCAGCGGTGTTCCACTGCAGGTTGGCGTGCAGGTCGCCGAGCAGCCGCGCGCCGCCCGACAGCCGCGCGTCGCCGCGCAGCACCAGGTCGCGCACCCAGGCGCGGCCCGAGGCTTCGGTATGCAGCTGCCCGACCAGGTTGAAGCGCGCCTGCGAGCGCGCCTGCGGCAGCATCGCCTGGCCCGACACCCTCAGCGGATGCCAGCCGGCGACGCCGATCCCCGCGATGTCGGCGTCGACCCCGCGCAGCGTGCCGTCGAGCCGGCCCGCGGCGTCGCTGACGCGAATCGTCGCTGCCTTGATGACCAGGCGCCGCACGTCCAGTGCCGGCAGGCGCGCGCCCGGGGCGGCCAGCAGGTCGGAAAAATTCCACTGCCCGTCGGCGACGCGCCGCAGCTGCAGCCGCGGCGCGTCGAGCTCGATGGCTTCGATCTCGACGTGGCGGCGCAGCAGCGCCAGCGGCGCCAGGCGCAGTCGCATGTCGGCGGCCTCGGCGAAGGGCGAATGCCCGTCGGCCGCGCTCAGCCGCATCGGGCCGGTCTCCAGCGTGAAAGGGGGGAACAGCCGCAGCTGCAGCGTGCCCGGCAGTTCCAGCCGGCGGTGGTAGCGCTGCAGTACCGAGTCGATGAGCACCGACTTGAAGGCGTCGGTGTGGAAGGCCAGCAGCCCGAGCCCGGCGCCGCCGACCAGCAGGATGGCCAGTGCCGCCAGCGCC
>JAKBBQ010000117.1 GCA_021808405.1 Pseudomonadota bacterium
GTCCTGCCGCTGAAGCTGCTGGGTGCGGTGGTGATGGCTCGCGTGCTCGGCCCTTCGGGCTACGGCATGGTGAACCTGATGATCGCGGCGGTGGCGGTGCTTCAGGTCGTGCCGCAGGGCGGCATCGACAATGCCGTGCTTCGCTTCGGGGCGCAGTACGCGGTAGCGGGTGAGTGGGGCCGCCTGCGCGGGCTCCTGCGCACGGGCGTGCTGTTGTCCCTGGCCTGTGGGCTGGTCACCGCGCTGGGGCTTTGGGCCTGGGTCGCGTTCGGCCATCGCACGCCGATGCTTCGCGCCCTCGTGTACGCGACCCTGCCCCTGGCCGCGGTGCTGCCGCTGGACAGCTTGCTGGCTGCCGCGATGCAGGCCACGGGCCACGGCGTGGCTTCGCAGGTGCCCAAGGGCGTCTTGCGCCCATGGGTTTTCTATCTGGGTCTTTTCGCCAGCCTGGCGTGGCTTCCACGCTGGTTCGCGCCGTCCCATGTCCTGTTGCTTCAGGCGATTGCCACGCTCGGCTCCGTGGCCGCGGCGGCCTGGCTGTTCCTGCGGCTGCGGCCCGGTGCGCTGGCGACCTGGCCAGCCCGTTACGACCTTCGCACATGGTGGGGTTCGGCGTTGTCCTACGGCATGTTGAGCGGCCTGATCGTGATCAACCTGCAGGTCGACCTGCTGATGGTCGGTTGGCTGGCCGGGACGCAGGATGTCGGCCTGTATCGCATCGCGACCCAGGCAGCCGTGCTGGTGGGCATGCCTTTGAGCGCGGCCGATGCCTTCATCGCGGCCCGCATCGTTCGGTTTCACCATCAAGGCGATCGCGCCGGGCTGCAACGGCTGCTTGCGCTGAGTGCGGCGAGCACTTCGCTGCTGGCCCTCCTGGCGGCTCTGGCGATCGCGATCTGGGGCCGTGCGCTGATCGGCACGGTCTTCGGGCGAGTCTATGTCCCGGCTTACCCAGCGATGCTGGTTCTGTGCCTGGCGCAGTTGCTCAACGTGGCCTTCGGATCGGTCAGCCTGGTCCTGGGCATGACCGGCGCAGAGCGGGTCGCCGCGCGGGTCACCGCGGTGGGCCTGGCCCTCAACCTGGCACTGAATCTGGCCCTGATCCCGATCTGGGGCGCTCTGGGGGCGGCCATCGCGACATGCACCGCGATGGTGGTGTGGAACCTGTTGATGCTGTGGCAGATCACGTCCCGGCTGGCGGTGGATGCCTCCTTGCTGGGTGCCTTGCGATGGGGCCTGGCCCGCAGGCCCGGGCGAGTCTGAGCCGGCAGCGCGAACGCGCAGCCTTGCCTAAGATCTTGCTTGAAGTCCCTTGCAGGCAAGTCCTCGAACCATCGAACCGTGGCGCCGGCCGCAGTGACGGCGCTTCGTGACCCGGAGTCCAGACCATGCAACACCGCACCCTCGGCCGCAACGGCCCCCAAGTCTCCGCCCTCGGCCTCGGCTGCATGGGCATGAGCGAGTTCTACGGCCCGTCCGACGAGGCCGCCTCGATCGCCACCATCCAGCGCGCCCTCGACCTGGGCGTGAACTTCCTCGACACCGCCGACATGTACGGCGCCGGCCACAACGAGCAGCTGGTCGGGCGGGCGATCCGCGGGCGGCGCGCGCAGGTCGTGCTGGCGACCAAGTTCGGCAACATGCGCGGGCCGAACCGCGAGTTCCTCGGGGTCAACGGCAAGCCCGAATACGTGCGCGAGGCCTGCGACGCCAGCTTGAAGCGCCTGGGGGTCGAGCACATCGACCTGTACTACCAGCACCGCGTCGACCCCAGCGTGCCGATCGAGGACACGGTGGGGGCGATGTCCGATCTGGTGCGCGCCGGCAAGGTGCGCTGGCTGGGCCTGTCGGAGGCGGCTCCGGCGACCATCCGCCGCGCCCATGCGGTGCACCCGATCAGCGCGCTGCAGACCGAGTACTCGCTGTGGACCCGCGACCCCGAGGGCGAGTTGCTGGGCACGGTGCGCGAACTGGGAATCGCCTTCGTACCCTACAGCCCGCTGGGCCGGGGGTTACTGGACGGCAGCATCCGCAAGCTCGAGGAGCTGGCCGCCAACGACTGGCGGCGCCACAATCCCCGCTTCCAGGGCGAGGCCTTCGCCGCCAACGTGCGCCTGGCCGACACCGTGCAGGCGATGGCGGCCGAGCGGGGTTGCACCGCGGCGCAGCTGGCGCTGGCCTGGCTGCTCGCGCAGGGCCCGGACATCGTGCCCATCCCCGGTACCCGCAGCATCGCCCGCCTCGAGGAGAACCTCGGCGCGCTGCAGGTCGAGCTCGGCGCCGCCGACCTGGCGCGGCTCGATCGCGAGCTGCCGGCGGGGGCGGCGCAGGGCACGCGCTACCCCGAAGCGGCGATGCGCGCGCTGAACCGCTGAACCGCTGAACCGCTGAACCGCTGAGCCGCTGAGCCGCTGAGCCGCTGAGCCGACGCCAGGCCGGCGGCGCCGCGGGCGGGTGGGCGTCCGCCGGGATGTTTCCGATTGTCCCGGGGGTTTGCAGCGCCCCGGGCGGCGGCGTAGAGTGCAGAGCCAGCCCCGGCGAGCCAAGCGATGGCCGCCGCGGCCTGCGCGGCACGCCCCGGCATTCCGGGCAAGCCGGACACCCCGGACGGCGTGCGCGCGCGCCCGGTGCCACGCGCACCGGCACCCGACAACAGCCGACGCACAACGTCCGAGGAGTCCGAGCCCATGCTGCAGCAAGTCCCCCCCGCTACCCGCCAGGACCATCTGTCCTACATCACCGGCCACGCCGACAGTCCGTGGCTGACCTACCTGGCGCAGGTCGACCGCGTCGTGCCCTACCTGGGGCCGCTGGCGCGCTGGGCCGAGACCCTGCGGCGCCCCAAGCGGGCGCTGATCGTCGACGTGCCGATCGAGATGGACGACGGCACGGTGCGCCACTTCGAGGGTTTCCGGGTGCAGCACAACCTGTCGCGCGGCCCAGGCAAGGGCGGCGTGCGCTACCACCCGCAGGTCACGCTGGAGGAGGTGATGGCGCTGGCGGCGTGGATGACCGTCAAGAACGCCGCGGTGGGCCTGCCCTACGGCGGCGCCAAGGGGGGCATCCGCGTCGACCCCACGCAGCTGTCGCACAAGGAACTCGAGCGCATGACCCGGCGCTACACCAGCGAGATCGGCATTGTCATCGGGCCGCAGCAGGACATTCCGGCACCCGACGTCAATACCAACCCGCAGATCATGGCGTGGATGATGGACACCTACTCGATGAACATCGGGGGGACCGCGACCGGGGTGGTCACCGGCAAGCCCATCCAGCTTGGCGGCTCGCTGGGGCGGGTCAAGGCCACCGGTCGCGGGGTGTTCGAGGTCGGCCGCGAGGCGGCCCGGCGCATCGGGCTGCAGGTGCAGGGCGCGCGCATCGCGGTGCAGGGTTTCGGCAACGTCGGCGGGGTGGCCGCCGAGCTGTTCGCCGAGGCCGGCGCCAAGGTGGTGGCAGTGCAGGACCACACCGGCGGGCTGTACAAGCAGGACGGGCTGGACGTCGTCCGCTTGAGCGCGCATGTGCGCGAGCACCATGGCGTGGCCGGCTTCCAGGATGCCGAGGTGCTCGGCGGCGACGACTTCTGGGGTGTCGACTGCGACATCCTGATTCCGGCGGCGCTGGAAGGTCAGCTGACCGAGGCGCGCGCGCGACGTACCAAGGCGAAGATGGTGCTCGAGGGGGCCAACGGGCCGACGCTGCCCGCGGCCGACGACGTGTTCAACGACCGCGGCATCCTGGTCGTCCCCGACGTGATCTGCAACGCCGGCGGGGTGACGGTCAGCTACTTCGAGTGGGTGCAGGATTTCTCCAGCTTCTTCTGGAGCGAGGATGAGATCAACGCCCGCCTGGAAAAGATCCTGGTCGGCGCGTTTGTCGCGATCTGGGACACCGCCGAGCGCCTGAAGGTGCCGCTGCGCACCGCGGCCTTCGTCGTCGCCTGCGAGCGGGTGCTGCAGGCGCGCGCCGAGCGCGGGCTGTACCCCTGAAGCCCGCCCGGGGCCTGGCACCCCGGGGCGCCGACCCGCGGCCGCGGGTCAGCGCAGCGCGTAGGAGGCGACGATCCCGGCGAACACCGCGAAGCCCAGCCAGTGGTTGTGGCGGAAGGCGGTGAAGCAGCGCGCCGGGTCGCGCCCGCGGATCAGGCTGCCGTGCCACAGCGCCATCGCCGCTGCGGCCAGCACGCCGGCGACCAGCGGCCAGCCCAGGCCCAGGCGCAGCCCGGCGGCCAGCCAGGCCAGCAGGTACAGCGCGTAGCTGGCCATCACCGCGGCGACGTCCAAGCGGCCGAAGGTGATGGCCGAGGTGCGGATGCCGATTCGCAGGTCGTCCGCGCGGTCGACCATCGCGTACTCGGTGTCGTAGGCCAGCACCCAGAACAGGTTGCCCAGCAGCAGCCACCACGCCAGCAGCGGCACGCTGTCGTCCACCGCGGCGAAGGCCATCGGGATGCCGAAACTGAAGGCCACGCCCAGGTAGGCCTGGGGCAGCGCCAGCCAGCGCTTGGTGTAGGGGTAGGCGATGGCGATCAGCAGCGCCGACACCGACAGCGCGATGGTCAGCGGGTTGGTCAGCAGCACCAGTGCGAAGGCCAGCAGCGCCAGCCCCGCGCCCACCGCCAGCGCCTCGCCGCGGCGCATGCGCCCGCTGGTCACCGGGCGCCGTGCGGTGCGCTGCACATGGCGGTCGAACTCGGCGTCGGCCACGTCGTTGACCGCGCAACCGGCCGAGCGCATCAGCACGGTGCCGGCGCTGAACACCGCCAGCAGCCGCCAGCCGGGAAAGCCCCCGGCCGCCAGCCACAGCGCGGCCAGCGTCGGCCACAGCAACAGCAGCCAGCCGGCGGGGCGGTCCCAGCGCACGAGGTCGAGCCACAGCGCCAGGTGCCGGCGCGCGCGGGCGGCGATCGCGGTGGTCGGGGTGGCCGAAGGCATCGGGCAGGGCTCGCCGGTCAGGCGACGGCAGCGTTCGAGGGACTCGATGCTAGCCGATGCCCGCGCCGGCGCAACCGGCCGCGCGCTGCGAAGCGAGCACTCACTCTCCGAGCATCGAGCGCAGCATCCACGCGGACTTCTCGTGGATGTCCATGCGCGCCGACAGCAGGTCGGTGGTCGGCTGGTCGCCGGCCTTCTCGACCAGCGGCAGCAGGCCGCGCGCGGTGGCCGCCACCGTCTCGTTGCCCCGCACCAGGATGCGGATCATCTCCTCGGCAGCCGGAGGTTGCGCCGGCACGTCCTGCAGCCGGGTCAGCGCGGCGAAGGCCGCGTACGAGCCAGGGGCGCTGTAGCCCAGCGCGCGGATGCGCTCGGCGATCGGGTCCACCGCGGTCCACAACTCGTTGTACTGGGTCATGAACATCTGGTGCAGGGTGTTGAACAGCGGTCCGGTGACGTTCCAGTGGAAATTGTGGGTCGTCAGGTACAGCGTGTAGGTGTCGGCCAGCAGGCGCGACAGGCCCTGGGCGATCGCCTCGAGGTGCTGATCGTCGATGCCGATGGCCAGGTTCTTCGAGGTGCGGTGCAGGGCCGGGGTGGCGGGTGCGGATTTCTTCTTCATCGCTGCGGTCTCCGAAGGTGGTTGCGCGGCGGCGCGACGCGCGCGGTCTGCCGCGGGCAAGGGTGGGTCGGGCAGGTCGCATCCGGGGCGCAGGGCCTGCGCGGTGGCTGCGAACTGCCTGGGCACGCTACCTGATTCCATCGAGATTGAAGCATGACGCGTCGCGGCCGTCGTGCGCGCGCGCAACATCCCGCGCGGCGGTGGGGAAAACCTCGGCCTCCCGGCGGCCGTATCGGTTTTGCAACAGCAAGCTTCGCGCCGCCCCGGGCCGGCAGGCTTGCGCGAGCGGGCGCTGCGCGGTGGCATCGCGCGCCGGGCAGCGGTGTATCGCAATATTCCGATACGCCTCGTCCCGCTCATTCGCATTGCGACACCGCGCGCCGCGGGAGTAGCATGGGGGAAAACCATTAAGTGCGCCAAACCGGGTCTTCGCTTCCTGGCTGCCTGCTGGCCGCGAGGGAGCTTGTTTCCTTGCCCACCCATCTTCCATCATGCGTCAACTCCACCAGTTATCGGTTGCTGAGAAGCTCCTGCACACCGGCTTCATCGTTCTCGTGTGCTTCGGCCTGCTGTCCGCAGAGTTGTACCTGTACGTCACCCACACCGGGCTCGACGGCAAGACCGGCGTGACCCTGAAGGACATCCAGATCTCCTACTACGGCAACCGCAGCTCGACCAAGCTGCAGACGGTGCTGCCGACCATGCTGACCAACGCCGGCGTGCCCAAGGCGCAGTGGCCCGAGGCCACCGCGACCTTCGACCACTGGATCAAGGGCGGCGAGACCCAGGCCGAGTACGACGCGAAGATCAAGCCCTTCGTCGCGACCCACTGCCTGATGTGCCACAGCGTGGCGATGAGCAAGCAGTTGCACAACCCGCCGCTGGTCACCTACGACGACGTCAAGGCGGTGGCCAAGATCGACACCGGCATGAGCTTCACCACGATGCTGCTGACCGGAATGGTCCACATGACGATGCTCGGGGTGATCTTCTGGCTGGCCGGCTACCTGTTCGTGCGCACCCGCATCAGCAGCCCGCTGAAGGCCATCGGGGTGATCGTGCCCTTCCTGGGCATGCTGCTCGACTTCTCCGGCTGGTTCCTGACCAAGCAGAACCCCAGCTTCGCGTGGTTCGTGCTGATCGGCGGCGCACTGTCGTGCCCGATCGCCGCGCTGGAGATGATCGTGTCCTTCTTCGACATGTGGGTCGGCATCCCCGGCTTCCTGCGTCAGAAGTCCGCCTGAGCTCCGCCGCGTGGCCTGCCTTGCGGCAGGCCACGGTCGCCAAGGCCGCCGCTGCCCGACCGAGGGTGCCGGCGGCCTTGTCGTCTGCAGCGTCGGCTCGCGTCTTTTGCGGCGTGTGCGGTACACGCCGGCGCGGCACCACCCCGTAACAGCCTGCGGCGGACCCTAGAATCGCGGGCCATGACGACACGCGCGCATCCTTCCGACGCCCCGGACAGCCAGCCGGGCCCGTTGCAGGTGGTGGTCCTGGCTGCCGGCAAGGGAACGCGCATGCGTTCGCGCCTGCCCAAGGTGCTGCAGCCGCTGGCCGGGCGCCCGCTGCTCGAGCATGTGCTGCGCACCGCGCATGGCCTGCACGACGCGCGCTGCGTGGTGGTCATCGGCCATGAAGCGCAAGCGGTGCGCCAGGCCTTCGCCGCGCGGCCGCAGTTGCGCTTTTGCGAGCAGTCGCCGCAACTGGGAACCGGCCACGCGGTGCAGCAGGCCTGCCCGCAGCTCGACGACGCCGGGGTGGTGCTGGTGCTGTACGGCGACGTGCCGCTGGTGCGAGCGCAGACCCTGCAGCCCTTGCTCGAGGCGGCGCGCGCGGGGGCGCTTGCGCTGCTCACCGTCAGGCTCGCGCAGCCCGCTGGCTACGGCCGCATCGTGCGCGACCCGCAGGGACGGGTGCTGCGCATCGTCGAGCACAAGGACGCCTCGGCCGAGGAACTGCGCATCGACGAGGTCAACAGCGGAATCCTCGCAGCGCCCGCGGCGGCGCTCAAGCGCTGGGTCGGCGGGCTGCGCGACGACAACGCGCAGCGCGAGTACTACCTCACCGACGTCGTGCAGATGGCGCAGGCCGAGGGGTTTGCGGTGCAGGCGGTGCAGGCCGCCGACGCCGACGAGCTGCTCGGGGTCAACGACCGCCTGCAGCTCGCCCAGCTCGAGCGCCTGGCGCAGCGGCGCACCGCCGAGCAGCTGATGCGCGACGGCGTGACCCTGTTCGACCCGCAGCGCATCGACGTGCGCGGCGAGCTGGTCTGCGGGCAGGACGTGCGCATCGACGTCGGCTGCGTGTTCGAGGGCCGCGTCGAGCTGGACGACGGGGTCGAGGTCGGGCCGCACTGCGTGCTGCGCAACTGCCGCATCGGCGCCGACAGCCGCATCGAGGCCTTCTCCCACGTCGACGGCGCGGTGTGCGGGCAAGGCGTGCGCATCGGCCCTTACGCCAGGCTGCGCCCGGGCAGCGAACTGGGGCGCGACGTGCACGTGGGCAATTTCACCGAAGTGAAGAACAGCACGCTGGGCGAGGGCAGCAAGGCCAACCACCTGAGCTACGTCGGCGACGCCAGCGTGGGCGCCAGGGTGAACATCGGCGCCGGCACCATCACCTGCAACTACGACGGCGCGGACAAGTACCGCACCGTCATCGAGGACGACGCCTTCATCGGCTCTGACACCCAGCTCGTGGCCCCGGTGCGGGTCGGCCGCGGCGCCACGCTGGGCGCCGGCACGACGCTGACGCGCGACGCTCCGGCCGGCCAGCTGACCCTGTCGAGGGCGCGCCAGCAGAGCATCGAGGGCTGGGTCCGCCCGCAAAAGAAATCCTCCACCTGAAAGTCCATCCATGTGCGGAATCGTCGGCGCGGCGGCGCGCCACAACATCGTGCCAGTGCTGCTCGAGGGGCTGCAGCGCCTGGAGTACCGGGGCTACGACTCCTGCGGGCTCGCCGTGCAGCAAGGCGGCAGCCTGCTGCGGCTGCGCACCACCCAGCGCGTGGCCGACCTGCGCGAGCAGGCCGCGGGCCTGCAGGCCGTCACCGGCATCTGCCACACCCGCTGGGCCACCCACGGCGCGCCGGCCACCCACAATGCCCACCCGATGTTCTCGCGCGGCGAGGTCGCGCTGGTGCACAACGGCATCATCGAGAACCACGACGAGCTGCGCGCCGAACTGACGGCCGCCGGCTACGCCTTCGACAGCCAGACCGACACCGAGGTGGTGGCCCACCTGGTGCATCACCTGTACCGCGGCGACCTCTACCAGGCCGTGCGCCAGGCGGCCGCGCGGCTGCGCGGCGCCTACGCCATCGCGGTGCTGCACGTGGCCGAGCCCGGGGTGGTGGTGGGCGCGCGCGCCGGCAGCCCGCTGGTGCTCGGGCAGGGCGACGACGGCTGCTACCTGGCATCCGACGCCCTCGCGCTGGCCGGCGCGGCGCAGCGCGTGGCCTACCTGGAGGAGGGCGACGTGGTGCGCATCGACCCCGACGGCGTGCGCGTGGCCGACGCCGGCGGGCGCGACGTCGAGCGCGCGTGGAACCCGCTGCAGGGCTACGCCGGCGCCACCGAGCTGGGGCCGTATCGCCACTACATGCAAAAGGAGATCTTCGAGCAGCCGCGCGCGGTGGGCGACACCCTGGACGGAATCGAAGGCGCCAGCGCCGCGCTGTTCGGCGACCGCGGCGGCGTGCTGGCGGGCGTGCGCAGGGTGCTGATCCTGGCCTGCGGAACCAGCCACTACGCCGGCAGCGTGGCGCGGCACTGGATCGAGGCGCTGGCGCGGCTGCCGGTGGACGTCGAGGTGGCCAGCGAATACCGCACCCGCGACAGCGTGCCCGACCCCGACACCCTGGTGGTCGGGGTGTCGCAAAGCGGCGAGACCGCCGACACCCTGGCCGCGCTGCGCCACGCGCGCAGCCTGGGCATGCACCACCAGCTGGCGGTGTGCAACGTCCCCGGCAGCGCGATGATGCGCGAGTGTTCGCTGAGCTTCGCCACGCGGGCCGGGGTGGAGATCGGCGTGGCCTCGACCAAGGCCTTCACCACCCAGCTGGTGGCGCTGGCGCTGCTGGCGCTGACCCTGGCGCGGCTGCGCGGCAGGCTCGACGAATCGCAGGAGCAGCAACTGCTGCAGCAACTGCGCCACCTGCCGGTGGCGCTGCAGGCGGCGCTCGCCACCGAGCCGCAGATCATCGCGTGGGCCGAGACCTTCACCCGCCACGACAACGCGCTGTTCCTCGGCCGCGGCATGCACTACCCGATCGCCCAGGAAGGCGCGCTCAAGCTGAAGGAAATCTCCTACATCCACGCCGAGGCCTACCCCGCGGGCGAGCTCAAGCACGGCCCGCTGGCGCTGGTCACCGACGCGATGCCGGTGGTGGTCGTCGCCCCCAACGACGCGCTGCTCGACAAGCTCAAGAGCAACCTGCAGGAGGTGCGCGCGCGCGGCGGCCGTCTGTACGTGCTGACCGACGCCGGCACGCGCATCGACAACAGCGACGGCGTGCACGTCATCCGCCTGCCCGAGTACTACGGCCTGCTGTCGCCGGTGGTGCAGGTGGTGCCGCTGCAGCTGCTCGCCTACCACACCGCTGTGGCCCGCGGCACCGACGTC
>JAKBBQ010000118.1 GCA_021808405.1 Pseudomonadota bacterium
CGGGCGTCACCGGCGAGCCGCCCGCAGCCCCCGCAGGCGCCGCGGCGGGCCACGGCGCTCAGCCGCAGGCGTCGCTTGCGGGCGGCGCGGGCAGCCAGGGCGCCGCGACGCCGCCGCCGGCGCATGCCGCGGCGGGCGCCTACGCCAGCGTGCAGGCGCAGGGCCTCTCGCTGGCGGCGAACTCCGGCGCCGCCACGTCGGCGATTCCCTCGCAATTGCAGGCGCTGGTGCAGCAACAACTGGCGACGCTGGCGCAGGGCGCGGTGGTCTGGGCCGGACAGGCCTGGCCGGGCCAGGAGCTGGAGTGGCGCATCGAGCCCGACGACTCGCAGCCCGGCGGCGGGCAGGCAGCCGTGCCCAGCGCCTGGACCTCGGTCCTGCGCCTGGACCTGCCTCGCCTGGGGCGGCTGGTGGTTCATCTGCGCTTGAGCGGGCACACCGAGCTGAGGGTGCAGGTCGCGCACGACACGCCGGCGGGCAGCGCGCTGCGCGCCGGCGGCGCCGCGCTGCGCGAGTCCGTGACCCAGGCCGGCCTGCGCCTGGACGGGCTGGCGTTGCGGCCGCTGGGCGCGCAGGACCATGGCTGATACGCCGACGCCGCGGGCGCTGCCGCCGCGCGAAGCGGTCGCGCTGCAATACCAGGGCGATTCGCAGGGCGCGCCGCAGGTGGTGGCCAAGGGGCGCGGGTTGATCGCCGAGGCTATCATTCAGCGGGCCCGCGAGGCGGGCGTCTATGTGCATGAATCGCCCCAGTTGGTGCAGCTCCTGATGCAGGTGGACGTCGATGCCCAAATCCCTCCAGCCTTGTACGTTGCGGTGGCCGAGTTGCTGGCCTGGCTGTGGCGTCTGGAGCATGACGCGCAGGCTGGCGATGCGCGCTGAAGCGCGCGGCGGCCGCAAGGCCGGCCCGCGCCGCGGGCGACCGGCGCGATGAGCTCGGGGTTGAGCGCGGCCTCCGCGGCGGAACTGGCACGCGCGGCGTTCCGGCGCCTGGCGGCGTTGCGGCTGCCGCCGACTCCCCAGAACTACAGCCGCGTATGGGCCGAACTGGAGCACGCCGGCTTGGCGCAGGCGCCCGGCGAGCCGGCTGCGCCCGGGGCGCCGCAAGCGTCCGCGGTCGCGGAGGACGCCGCGGCGGCGCCGTGGAGGCAGCTCTGGGAGCAGGCCGTCCAGCTGGCGCTGCAGCCGCCTGCCGCGGCGCCGGCACTGCGCCAGCGCGCCGCGCAGCTGCTGGCCGCAGCGCATGCTCCGCAGGCCACTGCGCAGCTCCAGGCGGTACTGGCCGGCAACCGCCAGCTGTGGCAGGACTGGCGACGACTGCGGGCCGAAGAGCAGCTTGCCGTCGATCGCATGCTCGAGCTGTTCGCGGCCATCGTGGGCCATCTGGACCAGGTCTTCGGCGGCGAAGCGGGTGGGGCCGCCGAATTCGTCGAACTGCGCCAGGCCGGCGCGCGCCCGCTCGACGCTGCGCGCATCGAGGCTGCGCGCTCGCTGATCGAACCCTGGCTGCGCAGGCAGGCCGCGCTGCAGCGTGGCGCGCTGGATGCGCGCAGCACCTCGCGCGAGGTCGTCGGCCAGGTGTTGCGCAGCCTGGATTCGTTCCTCGGCGAGAACCGGGCCTTCACGACCTCGCTGCAAGGCGACCTGCACCGCCTGCAGGGAGGATTGGAAGGCGAGCAGCTGGCGCAGTTGGCGCAGGCGCTGCTGCGGCGAGGCACCGAGCTGCATCGGAGCAGCGAGGATTTCGCGACCCGGCTGGAACAGGCGCAACAGCAGGCCGAGCAGGCCCTGCAGCGCATCCAGAGCCTGGAAAGCGAATTGCAGGCGGCCAGCCGTCAGTTGCTGGAGGATCCGCTGACCGGCGCGCTCAACCGTCGCGGGCTGGACGCGGCCTTCGCGCGCGACAGCGCGCAGGCGGCGCAGGCGACGAGGTCGTTTTCGGTGGCCCTGCTCGACCTGGATCACTTCAAGCGGGTCAACGACAGCTACGGGCACGACTTCGGCGACGAGGCGCTGCGCGGCCTGGTGCAGGTCGCGCGCAAGCTGGTGCGCCCTGGCGACAGCATCGCCCGCATGGGGGGCGAGGAATTCATGGTGCTCTTCCCCGACAGCGATGCCGTGTCGGCGCAGCGCGCGGTCGAGCGTTTGCTGCAGGGCTTTCGCAACCGCCGCATGCTGGTGCGCAACACCGGCCAGCGCGTGGAACTGAGCTTCAGCGCCGGCGTCGCCGAGTTCCAGCCGGGGGAGGATTTCTCCTGTCTGTACAGGCGAGCCGACACGGCGCTGCGGCAGGCCAAGGAGGGCGGGCGCCAGAGGGTGTGCGTGGCGCCCGCGCAGCAGGCGCTGGCCGACGTGGCCGGCGACGCCTGACGCGCCGACGGCGCGCCGCCGGGCTCCGGTTGCCGGAGCGGCGGGGCGGGCCTTACCATGGCTCGACCGCCGTTGACCCATGCCAGAGCCCCAGCCCTTCGCAGAGCGTCATGCCAGGATTCTCGCCGTGCTGCGCGACGGCCGGGGGCCGCTGCCTTCGCCGAACGCCGTGGCGCTGCAGCTCATGCGACTGGTCGAGCGCCGCGACGTAGGCGTGTTCGAGGTCTGCCGGGTGGCCAAGGGTGACCCGGTGCTGGTGGGCAAGACGGTGCAACTGGCCAATTCCGCGCTGTATTCCGGGTTGCGTCCGACCGCAGCGATCGAGGACGCGGTGATGCGCATCGGCGTGGCCGCGCTGGCGCGCCTGGCGGTGGGCCTGAGCCTGGTGCACAGCCCCGGCGCGAGGCTGGGGGATTTCGAACTCGAGCCCTACTGGAGGCGCTCGCTGGCGCGCGCGCTGGCGCTGCAGCAACTGGCCCGGCGGCTGCACGTCCTGCCGGTTTCCGAAGCCTTCAGCCTGGGGTTGCTGGCGGAAATCGGCGAATTGTCGATGCTGGCGACCCTGGGCTCGCAGGGCCTGGGCGACGCGGCCGCGGCGACCGAGCGGCGGGCCTGGCAGCGCGAGCGCTGGGGCTTCGACCAGGCCGAGGCCAGCGCCGCGCTGCTGCAGGGCTGGAGCTTTCCGCAGCGCCTGTGGTCGGCGCTGCTTCCCGACAGCCTCGATGGCGAACTGCCCGCGATGGTCGAGGTCGCGCGCTGCCTGGCGGTGGCGCTGGACGCGCGCGACGGTGCGCGGGACCTGCCGGCGCTGTGCATCGGCGCGTTGCGGCTGGGCCTCGACGACGCGGCGCTGGTGGACCTGACCGATCGCCTGCGCGCCGACTTCGGCGAACTGGCGGCGATCCTGCAACTGCCGGTTTCGAGCCGGCACGCGAACGAGGAATTCGACCGTTTGCGGCGCAGCCTGGGCAGCCTGCCCGCCGAGGAGTCTCTGCAACCGGCCTGCGTGCTGCTGGCCGGGCCGCTGGCCGGCGCGCGCGAGGATCTGCAGCAGGCGCTGCGCGCCGAGGGCCTGACGCTGCTGGTGGAATCCGATGTGGCGGCGGCCTTCGAGCGCGCGCGCGCCAGCCTGCCCGACGCCGTGGTGCTCGACGCCGACCACCTGCCGCTGGAAGCGGTCGAGCTGTGCCGGCAGTTGCGCGACCACGAAGGCGCGCGCTTGTACCTGCTGCTGCTGGGCGACAGCCTGGGAGCCGAGGCCACGCTGCAGGCGCTGCGGGCCGGGGCCAACGATGTGCTGCCGGCGGCCGCAGCGGTCGATCTGGTGGTCGCCAAGCTGCGCCCGGGGCTGCGCGTGGTGCGGCTCATCGGCGCGCTCGAGCGCGAGCGCGCGCGCGCCCATGGCCGCCAGCGCGAGCTGACCGCGCTCAATGCCCGGCTGCGCGAGGCCGCCTACAGCGACGATCTCACCGGGCTGCCGAATCGCCGCGCGCTGGACGAATTCCTCGCCCGCGCCTGGGAGGACGCGCTGGCGCAGGGCCACCCGTTGAGTTGCGTGCTGCTCGACCTCGACCACTTCAAGCTGGTCAACGATACGCATGGGCACGACGTGGGCGACCAGGTGCTGCGCCGGGTGGCGCGGGTGCTGCAGCAGCAGTGCCGCGCCGACGACCTGCTGGCGCGCTGGGGCGGCGAGGAACTGGTGCTGGCCTGCCCCGGGGTGGCGCGGGAGGTGGCCGCCGGGCTGGCCGAGCGCATGCGCCTGGCCGTGCAGCAAGTCGACGGCGACCTGCCGGCGGTGACCCTGTCGGGCGGGGTTGCACAGGCCTCCGCGGCCGATGTCGATACCGTGGGCGCGATGCTGCGCGCGGCCGACCACGCGCTGCTGAGCGCCAAGCGCCAGGGGCGCAATCGCATCGTGGTCTACGGCGGCTGACGCGGCGCGAGCGCGCCGCGGCCGCGTCGGCCTCTCAGCCCAGGTGCGGTGGCCGCAGCGGCTGGGCCTGCAGTTCGATGACGTGGATGGCCAGCGCCGTGTCCTGCGCGCGCGCGCCGGCGCGGCAGGAAATCACACTGCACAGTTCCCATTCGGCGCCGATGGCGCCGCCGCGCTCGCGCTTGAGCGCGACCACGTGGCCGGCAGGCAGCGCCTGGTCGTACAGCACCCGCAGCACCCTGCCCGCGGCCTCGCCGACGAGCAGGGCCGGGCGCTCGGGTCCCGAGCCGCCGCTGCGCAACTGCACCGCCTCGGCGGCGTGGGTGCCGCGGTTGTCCAGCCGAAAGGTGTCCGTCGCGGCCAGCAGGGTGCTCACCTGGGGGTCGGTCCAGTCGACTTCGGTCATGTTGCCCACGGTCGGGTCGTTGTCCCTGCGGATCATGGCTGCCAGCGTCCAGTCAAACCAGATAGGCGATGAACACCCCTTCGTCCTGCGCACCGCGCTGACCGGGCCGGCACAGCCGCACCCTGTACGCGCGAGCCGGGGCGTCCGGGCGCTCGGTATGGCGCACCAGCACGCTGGACGCGGCCGGCAGCATGCGCTCCAGCGAGACGGTGAGCTCGCGCTCGCCGGGCGAGCCGCCGAGCAGCGCCGCCTCGAGCCATTCGCCGGTGCCGTCCGGGCTGAGCTGCAGCCCCATCGGCTCGCGCTGCAGCCAAAGCGCCTCGAGCAACTGATTGACACGTCGCGCGGCGTAGCTCCAGGCGCCGCGGCCGGGCTTGAGGGCGTCGACCACCGGCGCGCGCGATCCCTGGTTGGCCAGGTCGATCAGGCGCGCCAGTTCCTGGTGCCAGTGGTCGTGCCACATGCGCAGGTCGTCGAGGGTGTCGGCCATCCCGGGGAGATCGACGAAACGCAGCCACACTCCGACGTCGCAGGCGAAGGAGCCGGAAGCCTGGCCGGGGTCGCCGTAGTCGGTGACCCCGTCGATGATCTCCTGCAGGTGGCGCTTGGCACGCAGCCGCTCGCGCGCCCACATTTCGGCCACCTCGTAGTAGCTCTTGCCCTGCTGGTCGCCGATCATCGGCAGCATGACCGTGCGCCGGTCCATCGCGCCGGCGTCGGCGAAGCCGCTGCGGTCCACCGGAGCCGGGCGCAGCCAGCTGCGCAGCCGCGCCAGCAGCGAACCCAGCGGGGAAGACGAGCGGGGACGGCGGGAGGCGGCGCGGTTCATGGGTCAAGCATACGCAATCCGCGCGCCGATGGTCGCGAGAATCGACGCGCTGCCGTTTTCAGAGGAACCCGAAGCGCACCGCGCCCCAGTGGCGCCCGCTCACGCTGACCGGTCGCGACAATTCGCGCATGATCTCTCCGGTATCGCGGGCGTAGACCTGCAGCAGGAAATCCTGGGTACTGCGCGCGGAGGCCAGCCCGACCGGGTCGTTGAACATCCGCCGCGAACGGTTGCCGACCAGGTCGCGCTGGGGATCGCCGGTCAGGGGCTGGTCGAAGCGCGAATTGTGCACTGCGGCATAACCGTTGCGGTCGACCAGCAGGACGAACACGAAGCGCTCGGAAAGCGCCTGGTAGCGGTCCTCGATGGGCTGGATCTCGCGCTGGAACCAGGGGGTGAACCGCGTCTGGTACTTCTGCGGTTGGGTGCCAGGCACGGCCTGGTATTGCTCGTCGAACAGGTCGCTCTCCGAAAGTTCGCCCTGCTGCAGCGCGAGTTGCAGGCGCTGTTGCAGCTCCTCGGTCACCTGTTCGAGGGTGCTCAGCACCTGGCTGACCTGGGAGTCGGTGCGGAAGTGGGTGGCGAAATGGAACAGCGTCTGCGTCTTGTCCAGCGCCAGGTCGAGCGACTCGGCGATGCGCTCGCCGCGCTCGACCGCACTGCGGGCGTCGCCGCGCACCCGGTCGGCCATCGAGCGGAAATGCTCGTTGACTCCGCGCAGCTGTTCGGACTGTCGCGACAGGTGCGCGGTGGCCTCGCTGCCTTGTCGCGCCACCTGGCTGACGCCCGAGGCGATGTGCTGGAAATGCTCGGCGATCTGCAGCATGTGCTGCTGGCTGCCGTCCATGCGCGACGAAAAGTCCTCGGTACCCCGCCCGACGAGCCGCAACGCGCTTTCGATGGATCCGACCGACTCGCCGATGCTGGCCACCGACTTTTCCGCGGTCTGCGCCAGCTTGCGGATCTCCTCGGCGACCACCGCGAAGCCCCGGCCCTTGTCGCCCACGCGAGCTGCCTCGATGTTGGCATTCAGCGCCAGCAGGTTGGTCTTCTGGGCGATTTCCCGGATCACCGCCATGTGCTTGACGATTTCCCCGAAGCGCTCCTGCAGGCGCTCGACCTCGGCGCGGTTGCCGGCATTGTGCGCGACCAGTTCGCCGAAGGTCTCGCGCATCGCCTGGGTCTGCTGCGAACCCTCGGACGCGAGCCCGTCGATGCGGGTGGTCTGGGAGTCGAGCTGTCGCAGTTCGCCCAACAATTGTTCGGTGCCGCTGACAAGTTGGTCGAACTCCGCGCCAACATCGGCTAGTTGCGTGGTGTGTCGTTCGGCCTGTTGCTGACTGGCGCCCAACGCGGCCTTGGAGTCGAAGCGCACCCGCGCGACCGCGAAGGCGACCTCGGTCGAGCCTTCGGTCACGACGTCGACGAGTTCGCGCTGCATTTGCAGCAACTGGCGCTCGGCGCTGGCCAGCGCGGCGGTCGCCGCCGGGCGCAGGTCCAGCGGGCGCCGTTCCAGCCAGGCCGCAAGGGCCGTCGATTCGGGAGAGGGATTCATCACGGTAGGCGATGGGGGGCGGGGGGCGCGTCAGGAGCGCTGCGCGGCGGCGACCACCTTGCGCAGCGCCGTGCCGAGTTCCTCGGCGACGAACTTGGGTACGTAGCCTTCGGCGCCGACACGGCGCGCGTGGTCCTCGTTGGCCTGGCCGGTCAGCGACGAATGGATGACCACCGGGATCTGTCGCAGCCGCTCGTCCTGCTTGATCTGGCGCGTCAGCGTGAAGCCGTCCATCTCGGGCATCTCCAGGTCGCTGAGCACCACGGCCACCTTGTCGGTGACCGGCTTGCCTTCGGCCTGGGCGTCGTGCGCCAGCGCGCGCAGTCGCTCCCAGGCTTCCTTGCCGGTCTTGGTCATGATGTAGGGGACGTGCATCGCCTGCAGGACCTTTTCGATCTGGTTGCGCGCGACAAAGGAGTCGTCGGCCGCGAGCACCACCGATCCCGGCGGCAGTTCCAGGCGCGGGCCGACATGCGAGGGGTCGACATCGGCCACGCGCGAGGGCAGCACGTCGCGCAGTACCCGCTCCACGTCGAGCACCAGCGCGAGGCGGCTCTTTTCGCTCTCGGCATCCAGGCGGGCGATGCTGGTGACCATGCCGCCGACCGCGTTGGCCTCGGCCGACAGCACCCGGCTCCATTCCAGGCGGGTGATCTCCTCGACTTCCTCGACGGCGAAGCCCTGCACCGAGCGCTCGTACTCGGTGACGATGAGGATGCTCAGGCTCTTGGGCTTGCAGCCGACCACCGCCGGCAGGTCGATGACCGGGACGATCTGGCCGCGGATGTTGGCCACGCCCAGCACATGTTGCGGCGCGCCGGGCATCGCCGTGACGGCGGGCATGACCAGCGCCTCGCGCACCTTGAACACGTTGATGCCGAAGATCTCGCGCCGGCCTCCTGGATCCTCGCCCAGGCGGAACAGCAGCAGCTCGAATTTGTTGGTCCCCGCCAGGCGGGAGCGTTCGTCGACTTCCTGCAGCACGCTGCTCATGATGGGTTCTCCAGGATGCCGGAGGCGGCGACGCCGTCGCCGGTCGGATGGCTGGGGGAGGGCGCCTGCATCGCTCGTCGCGCGTCCAGCAGCGCGCCTTGCGCGCGGCCGAGCAGGCCACCCAATTGCTCGATGCGCTGCACGGCGCTGAGCATGTCGCGTTCAAGCCCCCCGGAGTCCTCGCGGATCGAAAGGGTCAGGTCGTCGATGCGCCTGGTGATCGACGCCGTCTTGCGCGCCAGGTTGCGCACTTCGTCGGCCACCACGGCAAAGCCGCGACCGGCTTCGCCGGCGCGCGCGGCCTCGATCGCCGCGTTGAGCGCCAGCAGGTTGGTCTGGCTCGCGACCTCCTGGATGCCGGCAGTCAGCTGCTCGACCGTCTTGACCGATTCGACGAAGGAAGCCAGCCTGGTCTGGGTCGAGGCGATGAACCCGTTGAGCTCCCGGACTTCGCCCTCGACGCCGTGCAACGTCTCGCTGCTGCGCTCGACCGCCTGCGCGCCGGCACCGGCTGCGTCGCGGATCTGCGAGCGCGGCGGTTCCCCCGGCGCCGGGCGCAGCGCCCGCAGGCGCTGCAACCACGCCTCGGTGTCGATCAGGCCGATGTCGCGCAGCGCCTGCTCGCTGCCGTCGCGCAGCCACGACAGCACCGCCTGCAACAAGGCATCGCGGTCGTCCTTCAAGCGCTGCAGCAAGCCCGCCTGGGCCTCCGGCGGGGCGGACGCGCCGCCCTGCGACACGCCAGCGCCCGCGCGCCCGACGGCGGCCGGCACGCGGGGATCCTCGGGGCTTGCGGGCGATTGCATGGCCGATCAGCGCGACGTCACTGCCGAGCCTACATCCAGCGCGGCGAACCAGTCGATGAATCGCTGCACGTTCTCGCCGGTGTAGATCGCCCCGTGCTGCGGGCACAGGAAGTCGATGTCCAGCCGCGACACGCGCTCGCACCAGTCGCGCTTGGCCTGGTTGCTGGGCATCCAGCGGCGGTGGAAATACTCGGCATGGCGGATATGCTCGTCGAAGGCCTTGGGCGAGTCGACCTCGCGGCGGCTGACGAAGGGCTCGTGGCCCTGGGGCAGCAGCGCCGCGCCGACGTCGCCGCTGAACAACACCTTGGCGCCCGGGTCGTACAGATTGAAATTGGCCGAGGAGTGCAGGTAATGGGCCGCAAGCACCTGCAGGCGCTCGGAGCCCAGCGGCAATTCCATCCCCTCGTCGGGGATGCCCTGGATGGTCGCATCGAGCGCACCGTAATGGCGCACGAAGCTCACCCACAAGCGCGAGGTGTACCAGGTGATGCCGGGGGTGCACGCATTCCACAGCGGCAGGCTGGAAGCGATGTCGGGGTCCTGGTGGCTGACCAGCGCCGCCTCGATGCTCGAGGGCGGCAGCACGTCGACCAGCGCGGCGAAAACCTGCGGGAAGACCTCGAAGCCGCCCGGGTCGCAAAGCAGGGTATGGCCGTCGACCTGGCAGGCCAGCACGTTGGAGTCGATGACCCGCGGCTCCTCCTGGTCGTAGATGATGTACCAGTGATGCGAGCCTTCGGAATAGAACTTGTGGGCTTTCACGGCAGGACCTTCTCGATGTGTTCGACATACTGGCGCAACAGATCGCGCACCTGCGCCACGGCATTGTCCATGTCGGCCGACACCTGGGCCAGCTGGGCGCGGGCGTCGCCCTTGAGCGCGGCCTCGATGCGGCCGTTGACCACCACGTATTCCAGTTCCGCGACGACCGCTTCGAAACGGCCCAGCGCCTGGCGCAGCCGGGTGCCGGCATGGCGGCTGCGGTCGTCGCGCGCCTGGCGCTCGGCCCGGTGGCGTTTCAGGGTCTGCGCCAGTCCCGGCGCGCGCTCGCGCACCGCCTGAGGCAGCGTCTGCAGCTTGTCGGTGAGCGAACTGTCGCGCAGGGTCTGCATGAAACCCAGCATCAGCGGGTGGATGGCCTTTTGCACCTCGCTGGCCGCCGCCTGCAGCTGCTGCGCGCCTTCGCGGAAGGATTGCGCGACCACGCCGTAGCCGGCGAGCTCCTTGCCGTGGCGCTTGACCAG
>JAKBBQ010000119.1 GCA_021808405.1 Pseudomonadota bacterium
ACAGCAGCACCGTCATCATCACCGTCACGTTGGCTTCGTCCGACCAGATCTGGGCCGAAGCGTAGAGCAACTCGGGCACCGCGATCGCATAGGCCAGGGTCGTGGTCTTGATCAGGTTGACCAGGTTGTTGTTCAACGCCGGCAGGCTCACCCGCAACGCCAGCGGCAGCACGACGTGCAGGTACGACTGCAGCCGCGTATATCCGAGGGCCTCCGCGGCTTCGATGGTCGCCGACGGGACGGCCTCGATTCCGGCGCGGAAGATCTCCACGTTGAAGGCCCCCGCGAAGAACGTCAGGGAAATGCAGGCCCACACGAAGCCGCTGACCAGCGGCACCGACAAGCCCAGGGAATCGGTGGTCTTGGGCAGCAGGTTGCTGACCCCGAAATAGAAGAAATACATCTGCACCAGCGGCGGCGTGTTGCGGAACAGCTGGATGTAGCCCTGCACCAGCCGCCGCGTCCACACGAGGCGCGAACCCTGCAGCCAGGCGCCGACGACGCCGACGATCACCGACCCGACGACACAGACCACAGACAGTTCGCATGTCACCAGGAAGCCGTGCAGGAACCTGGCGCGATCGAAGGGGTCGTAGACGATGGTGACGTTGATCCCGGTCGTCTGGTACAGATGCCGGAACCACGCCGCGATGGCGTTCATCGTGCGCGCCCCCCCGGGTGGCGCGTGCCATCCGTCGCGGCCCCCCGCCCCGCGGCGGGCGCGGGCAGCGGGAGGCGGGTCGCGACGGCTGCTGGAGCAGCAGGACGCAAGGTCACTTGCCCTTGTATTGCTCGTGCAGCTTTTCGACGTAGGCCGAGTGCTGGGCGATCCCGAACTGGGTTTCCAGCTTCAGCACCTCGCCGGTCTTCGCCCAGTCGACCGACATCTGGTCCATGAACGCATGGAACTTCTTGTCGCCCAGGCGCGTGGCCATTCCCCAGGGCTTCGCGTCCAGGGTTTCCAGCGGCATGCCGTAGCCGCTCCACTGCTTGTCGAGCAGCTTGCCCTGGATGAAGGTGTTGTCGAAGATGAAGCCGATGCAGCGGCCCTGCTGGAGGGCGGTCAGCGCCTCGGCGGTGCCGGTGAAGGCGACGATGTGCAGCCCGAACTTCTGCTCCGAATCCTTGTTGTAGTAGGTTCCCTGGATGCCGCAGACCGGCTGGCCCTTCAGGTCGGACCACTGGTGCGCTTTCACCTTGTCGGACAGCAGCACGTTGTAGCCCGACGCGTAGTAGGAGGGCTCGACGAACCATACGACCTTGGCCCGCTCCGGGGTCACGTTCATCGTCGCGATCAGCAGGTCGATCTTGCCCTGCTCCAGGAACTGCATGCGGTTCGAAGCCGTCACCGGAACGTACTCGACCTTCACCCCGAGCTTCTTCGCGGCCTGCGCGGCCAGTGTCGGCTCGATGCCGACGATCTTGCCGTCCGGAGCCCGAAAACCGAAGGGCGGGTAGTCGGCCTTGACACCGACGATCAGCGTTCCGCGGTGCTTGATGGCCTCGAGTTCATTGGCCTGCGCGGCCTGCGTGACGCCCGCGAGGAGCACAAGGCCGAGGCCCAGGCTTTGGATCAGGGTCGAGAATTTCAATTGGTGTCTCCAGATCGACAGCGCCAGGTTGCCGTCAGGGGTCTCTCGGTGCGCTTGCGTGGCAACCCGGCGTAACGACTCACTGCGCTACCGAGAGTTGTGTGGAACTCCAGGGTGTGAACTCCGGCGCGCGCCGTTCGACGGGGTCGAAGACGCCGGGCCGTGCCGTGTCCTCCAGTGAAGGAAGGTAACCGCGCGTGTGGCGGTGGTAGAAGCGCTGGAGTGTAACGTAGGTGTCGGCATATTGCGCCACTTTGGCCGACATGCCGACGTCGGGTCAGCGGCTGGAGGTCGGCCTGAGCGGGCGCTGGGCCTGGCTTGTGGCAACGACCACCATGGCGTGTTCACCGATCGCTGGCATGGGCGGGCTCGAGAACCCTCATGGCCTCGTGCATGCACCGGGCCAGTTCGGCGCAAGGCCCGCAGGCGGTAGCTGTCGCCGCGGATGGTGATGACGTGGCTGCGGTGCAGCAGCCGGTCCAGGATGGCGGTGGGCACCACCGGGCCGCCGAACACCGCTACGCCCGAAGGCGGCGTATAGTGTCCGTATGAGCCGATGCAACGGCGCAAAGGAGCCCGTCATGGAGAACGTTCGTCCATCACCCACGCTCAAGAGCCCCACGACTTCGTCGAGAACCTCGACATCGAGTACACGCCGCCACATCGCGATCGAGGTCAACGAGACCGAGCAGGGCACCACTTCCTTCATCGTCGCCTACAAGTCCACGCCGCTGCAGCGCATTGAATGGATCCGTGCAGGTGTCTCGGCGAGAGCTCTTGTAAAGACCGGGGAACGGATGGGGATGACGAAGGAGCGTGTTCTATCCATCCTCCAATTCACGCGATCCACGTTCAACCGCAGGTTGAAAGAGGGTGCAACCTTGCCCAGGGACTATTCCGAGCGCGTCATCGGCTTGCACAAGCTGATCGGCCAGGTCGAAGCGATGGTGGCCGAATCGGGCGATCCCGCCGGATTCGATGCCGCGCGCTGGGTCGCTGACTGGCTGGAGCAGCCCAATCCGGCCCTGGGTAACGCCACGCCGGCAAGCTTCATGGACACGGTGGAAGGCCAGGAGCTGGCGTCCTCGGTCCTGTCCAAGATGCAATCCGGGGCCTACGCTTGAGCACTGGCTCGCACGCCATTTGGCGCATCGGGACCGACACGCCCGACTACACCGCGGAGGACATGCGCGGAATCGGTGCAAAGATGTCGGGTGGTCGCTGGAACCGGCAGGGAACGTCCGTCGTCTACGCCGCCAGCACGCAAGCGCTCGCATGCCTGGAGACAATCGTCCATCTCAATGCGGGCACGCTGCCGCTCAATCGCTATCTCGTACGCATCGACCTTCCCGATGCCATCTGGAATGCGCGCCAGTCCGTCCTCTTGCCGCAAGCGCCGATCGGATGGGACTGCAGGCCGCCCGGCAAGGTCAGCCTCGACTATGGCGATCGATGGGTTCTCGACGCCTCGTCGTGCATCCTCGAAGTGCCGTCGGTCATCGTGCCCGACGAGTCGATCTTCCTGATCAATCCCGCGCATGCCGACGCGGTGAAGATCGTCGCAACCAAGGTGCGGCTGTGGACGTACGACGCACGCCTGCGCCTACCGTAGCCGCACCAGCACCCAGCACCTTGCCGCGGGCAGCGCTCAACGGCTGGACTCTGCGATGCGCTTTGCTCTGCGAACCTTCCTCTCCATCGCCACTCCTTGAGCCGCTCACGGTCGTGTTCAGCGCGCTTCGGGGCGCTCAGGCCATGGAAGGCGTCGACGTGGTGTTGCGATGGCCTGGTCGGCTGCTGGCATCGTTGACTGGTGGACAATAGACGGCGTAGCGCACCCAAGACAGAACAGCGGTGATGCGCGCGATCCATTCGCCGAATCCGATTCATACATGACCCGCCGCCGACGCCGCTCTCCGCCTTCCAACCTCGAAGCCATCATGGCGCTGCCATGGTGGGGTCGCGCCGTCGCCGGCCTGGTGCTGTTCGTCGGCATGCGAATCGCCGGCGCAGCCTTGCAGGCCAGTCCGCTCACGGTGTTCCTTGCCGCGCTGATCCGCGACCTCAGCGGTTTCGCGCTCGCCCTGTTCGCCCTGCTCGCTGTCGTGGGACTGCTGCAGGAATGGGCGGCGAAGCGGCGGACGCTCACGGCTCCGAAGCCCGTCGACCCGTGGCACAACGTCGCGTGCAGCGATACACGACCGCTGCCATCCCTGGACAGCGTCCGGACCGGGTTTCCGGCGCGCAGCCCGACTGCGCCACCATCGCCGAAGGTGCCCGCAACGGCTTGGTCGCTCGATTTGCTGCGCGAGGTCGAGTGGCACCGATTCGAGCAGATCTGCGCGGCGTACTGGCGCGAAACCGGGATGGTCGCGACCACCACGCCGTTCGGCGCCGACGGTGGCGTCGACGTCGAGCTCAGGAAACCGGATGCCGAGGCACTGGACGCTCTCGTGCAATGCAAGGCGTGGAATGCCGTTCAGGTCGGCGTGAAGCCCGTTCGCGAACTCCTCGGCGTGGTCACCGCGCGCAACGTAGGGCGCGGAATCTTCATGACCACAGGCACCTTCACCACGGACGCCGCCGAATTCGCACAAGGCAATCGCCTTGAGCTGATCGCCGGCTCCGATCTCTTGCGATGGATCAGGGCGCTGCCTGCCGACGCTCAAGCGCGCCTGCTCGCCTTGGCCACCGACGGCGACTACACGACGCCCACCTGCCCGGCGTGCGGGATCAAGATGGTGCTGCGGGAGGGCAAGGACGGCACGCGACCGTTCTGGGGATGCCGGAACTACCCCAAGGGGTGCCGACAGACTCTGCAGGTCGCACGCTCTGGCCACTGAGCGTCGGTCTGCCGGGCAACCAGTGGCCACGACGGTCGGCGATCGGCAACGCCATCGCCATCGACCTGCGCCGATTGGCCACGGATGGGCCACGGATTGGCAACCCATCCGCTCCCACGAAAAAGCCCGCTCGTGGCGGGCTTCTCAGGACCGGGTGCAAGTCCTTGAATCTTCTTCGGTCTTGATGGTCGGGGCGAGAGGATTCGAACCTCCGACCCCCTGCACCCCATGCAGGTGCGCTACCAGGCTGCGCTACGCCCCGACTGACCAAAAACGATGAGTGTAGCAGACTCACCGGGGCGCAAGCGAGGCCTCCGGGGCCGCGGGCGCCAGCGGCGAGCGGCCGCTGTTTCAGTCGCCGGCGAGCAGGTCGCGCAACAGCAGCAATTCGGCGAGCAGCTCCTCGCGGCTGGCCGGCGGCCACTGCCGTGGATCGCCGGACGGCAGCGGCGGCGCCGCCTCGCGCGGCGCTTCGGGGCGCGGCGCGGCCTCGCCCGGGGCCACCTGCCCGAGCTTGGCCCGGGCGCCGTGGATGGTGAAGCCCTGGTCGTAGAGCAGTTCGCGGATGCGCCGGATCAGCAGCACCTCGTGGTGCTGGTAGTAGCGCCGGTTGCCGCGCCGCTTCATCGGCCGCAACTGGCTGAACTCCTGTTCCCAGTAGCGCAGCACATGCGCCTTGACACCGCACAGCTCGCTGACCTCGCCGATGGTGAAGTAGCGCTTGGCCGGGATCGGCGGCAGGTCCGAGGAGGATGTCATCGGCGGGCAGGGTCTGCGGGCTGGGTGGGATCAGGCCGGTGCGCGCCGAATCAACGTTGCAGCAGCGTGTCCGCGGCCGGCAGTGGCTGCGCGACTCCGGCCTGCAACTGTTCCTTGAACTTCTGGCTGGGATGGAAGGTGACCACCCGCCGCGCGCGGATGGGGATCATCTCCCCCGTGCGCGGGTTGCGCCCCGGTCGCTGGGCCTTGTCGCGCAGCTGGAAATTGCCGAAGTTGGACAGCTTGACGTCCTCGCCGCGCGCCAGCGCATCGCGGATGAGGTCGAAGAAGGCGTCGACCATGTCCTTGGACTCGCGCTTGTTCAGGCCGATGCGCTCGTACAGCAGTTCGGCGAGCTCGGCCTTGGTCAGGCTGGGCGTCTGCAGGCTGGTCACCAGTTTTTCCATGGTCGGCTCCCGTCGGGCAGCAGGATATGCGCTCGCACGCCTCAGGCTCGCAGCCGCGCGTCGAAGTCGCGTTGCATCGCTTCGACCACCGCCGCGCAGGCGGCGTCGGCCTGGGCGTCGGTCAGGGTTTCCTCGGCCTGCAGGGTCAGGCGCAACCCCAGGCTGCGGTGCACCCCGTCGGGCAGCGCGAACACGTCGAAAATCACCAGGTCGGCGAGCGTCGAGCAGCGCGGCTCGGTGTCGCGCAGCGCCCGCACCCGATCGAGCACCTCGCCCGCCGGCACCGCGCGCGGCAGCACGAAGGCCAGGTCGCGCGACACCTGCGGGGTGCGCGGCAGCGGTCGCGGCTGGGGCAGTTGCTGGCGCTGCAGCGCCGCGGCGTCGACCTCGAACACCAGCGGGGCCTGCGGCAGGTCGTAGCGTTGCACCCAGCGCGGGTGCAGTTCGCCGACGAAGCCGATGTCCTGGCCGTCCAGCAGCACCCGCGCAGCGCGCCCGGGGTGCAGCGCCGGGTGCTCGGCGGCCTCCCACTGCAAGCGCCCGCAGCCGGCGCACAGCTGCTGCAGATCGGCCTTGAGGTCGTAGAAGTCCACCGCGCGCTCGGCGGCGGCCCAGCCGGTGGGCCACACCGGCCCGTAGGCCAGCGCGGCGATGCGCATCGGCTGCTCCACCCCCCGCGGGCTGAGGTCCTGGCGCTGCGGCGCGCGCAGGAACACCCGCCCGAGTTCGAAAATGCGCACCCGCCGCGCCTTGTGGCTGAGGTTGGAGCGCAGGGTCTGCAGCAGGCCGCCGACGAGGCTCGATCGCATCACCGCGGCCTCGGCGCTGATCGGGTTGCGCAGCGCGATCGGCCGCTCGTTGCCGGCGAGGTCGCTTTCCCAGTCCGCCTGGGCGAAGCTGAACTGGATGGTTTCCTGGTAGCCGCGCTCGACCAGCAGCCGGCGCAACGCATGCTGGTCGCGCCGGCCCTCGGGCTCGGGCAGCACCCGGGCCTGCAGCCGCGGCGGGCGCACCGGAATGTGGGCGTAGCCGTGGATGCGCGCCACTTCCTCGACCAGGTCCTCCTCGATGTCCAGGTCGAAGCGGTAGCTCGGCGGGGTCACGACAAAGGCCTCCTGCGGCGTGCCCTGCGCCTCGCGGGTCGCCGGCAGCCCCAGGCGGGCGAAGATCTCGGCCATGCGCTCGGCACCGATGTCGCAGCCGACGATGCGCTCGCAGCGCGCGACCCGCATGCGCACCGCGGGGCGCTGCGGCAGCCGCAGGCTGTGGTCGTCGACCGGCCCCGGCTGGCCGCCGCAGATGTCCACGATCAGGCGCGTGAGGTAGTGCAGGTGCTCGACCGTGGTCGACGGGTCGACCCCACGCTCGAAGCGCGCCCCGGCGTCGGTGCTGAAGTTGTAGCGCCTGGCGCGTCCGCGGATCGCCTGCGGCCACCAGAATGCCGCCTCGACGTAGACGTGGCGGGTGTCCAGGCTCACCGCCGTGGCCTCGCCCCCCATGATCCCCGCCAGCGACTCCACGCCGTTGTCGGCGGCGATCACCCCGACCGTGGAGTCGAGCTGCACGGTCTGGCCGTTGAGCAGGCGCAGCGACTCGCCGGGGCGGCCCCAGCGCACTTCCAGCCCGCCGTCGATGCGGTCGAGGTCGAACACATGGCTGGGGCGGCCGAGTTCGAGCATCACGTAGTTGGAAATGTCCACCAGTGCCGAAATGCTGCGCTGCCCGGCGCGCTCCAGCCGCCGGCGCAACCATCCGGGGGTCGGCGCGCGCGCGTCGACTCCGCGGATCACCCGTCCGGAGAATCGGCCGCACAGCTCGGGCGCCAGCACCCGCACCGGCAGCATCTGGTCGATGGCCGCGGCCACCGGCTCGAAGCGCGGCTGGCGCAGCGGCGTGCCGGTGATCGCCGCGACTTCGCGCGCGACGCCGTGGATGCTCATGCAGTGGCCCAGGTTGGGCGTGAGCTTGATGTCCAGCACCTGTTCGTCGAGCTCCAGTGCCTGCCGCAGGTCCAAGCCGGTGGGCAGCGCCTGGTCGAGCTCCAGCAGCCCGGAGTGGTCGACCGACAGGCCGAGTTCGCGCGCCGAGCACAGCATGCCCTGGGAATCGACTCCGCGCATGCGCGCCGCGCCGATGCGCAGCGGCGGCTCGCCCGGCTGCGCGGCGGGAAGCTCGGCGCCGACGACGGCGCAGGGAACCACGATGCCCTCGCGGGCGTTCGGCGCGCCGCAGACGATCTGCAGCGGCTCGGGGCCGCCGGTGTCGACCCGGCATACCCGCAGGCGGTCCGCGTCGGGGTGCTTGTGTACCTGCAGCACCCGCGCGACCACCACCTTGCTGAAGGCGGGAGCCGCGGCGTGCATGTCCTCGACCTCCAGCCCGGCCATGGTCAGCTCGTCGGCGATGCGGGCGATGCCCAGGCTCGGGTCACAGAAACTGCGCAGCCAGGATTCGGGTACTAGCATGGATCAACCAGGGCGGGAAAGTCGGTCGGGTTCCGGGTTCGGGGCCGTGTGGGTCAGGCCGCGTTGAATTGCTCGAGAAAGCGCAAGTCCGAGCCGTAGAACTGGCGCAGATCGCCGATTCCGTAGCGCAGCATGGTCAGGCGCTCGATCCCCGAGCCGAAGGCGAAGCCCATGAACTCCTCGGGGTCCAGGCCGAAATGGCGCACCACCGTGGGGTGCACCTGTCCGGCGCCGGAGATCTCCAGCCAGCGTCCGCGCAGCGGCCCGCTGTCGAAGCGCATGTCGATTTCGGCGGAGGGCTCGGTGAACGGGAAGTACGACGGCCGGAAACGCAGTTCGATGTCGTCGCGCTCGAAAAATCCGTGGAGGAAGCCGGTGTACAGGCCCTTGAGGTCGGCCATCGACACGGCGCGCCCGATCCACAGTCCCTCGAACTGGTGGAACATCGGCGAATGGGTGGCATCGCTGTCGACGCGGTAGGTGCGCCCCGGCGCGATCACCCGGATGTCGGGCATGTCGGGCGAGCCGGCGCAGGCCTGCACATGGGCCCTGGCATGGCGCACCTGCATCGGCGAGGTATGGGTGCGCAGCAACAGCGGTTGGCCGCGCTCGTCCTCGACGTCGACGTAGAAGGTGTCCTGCATCGAACGCGCCGGGTGGTCCTGCGGCGAGTTCAACGCGGTGAAATTGGTCCAGTCGTCCTCGATCTCCGGGCCTTCGGCGACCTCGAATCCCATGCTGCGGAACAGGGACTCGATGCGCATCCAGGAACGCACCACCGGGTGCAACCCGCCGCGCCGCTGGCCGCGCCCGTCCAGCGTGACGTCGATCGCCTCCTCGGCCAGGCGCTTGCGCAACTCGGCCTCGGCCAGCGCATCGCGCCGCGCCTGCAGCGCCTGCTCGATGGCCTGCTTGGCCAGGTTGACCTCGGCGCCCTGCTCGCGCTTTTGCTCGGCGGGCAGGCGCGCCAGCTCCTTCATCAGCGCGGTGATGGCCCCCGACTTGCCGAGATAGCGCGCCTTGGCGTCTTCCAGTTCGGCAGCGCCATGGCAGGACGCGAAGAGTTCGCGGGCCTGCTCCACCAACTGCCGTGCATGCGTGGTCGTGCTCATTGCGAAACCTGCAAGCGGCCGCCGCACGGCCAGGGCCGGCGGCGGGGAAATCGAAAAAGGCCCGGCTATGCCAGGCCTGCAGCCAGCGGCAACGCCGTGCCGCACGGCCCGAACCCGCGGGCAGGCCGCCAGGCCCGCCCGCGCGCGGCTCAGGCCAGCGCGGCGCGCACCGCCTCGACGATCTTGCCGAAGGCCGCGCTGTCGTGCACGGCCATGTCGGCCAGGACCTTGCGATCGATGTCGATCGAGGCCTTCTTCATGCCGTTGACGAACACGCTGTAGCTCATGCCGAGCTCGCGCACCGCGGCATTGATGCGGGTGATCCACAGGGCGCGGAATTCGCGCTTTTTCGCGCGCCGGTCACGGTAGGCGTACTGACCGGCCTTCATCACCGCCTGCTTGGCGATGCGGAAGACATTCTTGCGGCGGCCGCGGAACCCCTTGGCCTGATCGAGGACTTTCTTGTGGCGGGCGCGGGCCGTCACACCACGTTTGACGCGAGGCATTCGAACTCTCCTATACCGGAATCGGGCAACGACGCCTGGGCACTGGGCTCAGGCGAAAGGCATCATCTGGGCGATATGGCCCATGTTGGTGGCATGCACCGCGGTGCTGCCTCGCAGATGCCTCTTGTTCTTGGTCGTCTTCTTGGTCAGGATGTGGCGCTTGAACGCCTGGCCGCGCTTGACGGTACCGCCGGGCCGCACACGAAAGCGCTTGGCGGCGCTTTTCTTGGTCTTCATCTTGGGCATCGAAGCCTCCGTTGGAATGAACATGTTCACAGGCGCCCGCCAGAGCGGGACTTCGGCCTGTGCGCACTTGGAATCGGCAGCGCGCGCCGCGCGG
>JAKBBQ010000120.1 GCA_021808405.1 Pseudomonadota bacterium
CGTGATCCGCCAGCTCGACGTGCGCCGCGCCGAGGTCTACGTCGAGGCGCTGATCGCCGAGGTCAACGCGACCAAGGCGGCCCAGCTGGGCGTGCAATGGCAGACCGCCGGCGGCAGCGCCAGCGGCAACAACGCGCTCTTCGGCGGCAGCAACTTCGGCAGCGGCGGCTCCAACATCATCAACCTGCAGGCCGCGATCGCCAGCGGCAACGCCGGCACCGCGATCAGCAACGGCGTGCTGCCCAACGCCGGGCTGAACATCGGCCTGCTGCACAAGATCGCCGGCGTGACCACGCTGGGGCTGCTGGCCAATTTCCTGCAGACCAACGTCGGCGCCAACATCCTGTCGCAACCCAACCTGATGACCCTGGACAACGCGACGGCCAAGATCGTCGTCGGCCAGAACGTGCCCTTTGTCACCGGCTCCTACACCCAGACCGGAACGGCCAGCAGCAGCGTGACGCCGTTCCAGACCTACGACCGGCAGGACGTCGGCCTGACGCTGAAGATCCGCCCGCAGATCACCGCCGGCGGCGTGGTCAAGATGGAGGTCTACCAGGAGGTGTCGAGCATCGCCAGCGGCAGCACGGCCACCGGCTACATCACCAACAAGCGCTCGATCCGCACGACCGTGCTGGTCAACAACGGCCAGACCATCGTGCTGGGCGGGCTCATGTCGAACGAGGTGGACCGCAACAACAGCAAGGTCCCCGGCTTGGGGGATATCCCGGTGCTGGGGCTGCTGTTCGGCGCCAAGGCGCATACCGAGGTCAAGACCGACCTCATGGTGTTCCTGCGCCCGGTGATCGTGCGCGACGAAGGTCGGGGCAGCGAGCTCACCCGCCAGCGCTACGGCTTCATGCAGGGGCTGGAGCGCGGCGCGCAGCTGACGCCTTCGTTCGGGCTGCCGGAAATGCCCGGCCCGGTGCTGCCGGACCTCGGCCCCGCGACGCCGCCGGCCGCCAAGCCCTGACGCGGAGCGCGTGATGTCGGCACGCTTTCCCCTTCCCTACGCCTTCTGCCGCGACCAGGCGCTGCTGGCCGAGCGCGACGGCGAGGAACTGCGGCTGTGGATCAGCGAGGCCACGCGCGCCGGCGGAATCGCCGAGGTGCAACGCCTGCACCCGGTGCAGCAGGTGCTGCGCGTGCCGCAGGAGCAGTTGCTCGAGCGCATCGGCGCCGCCTACGCGGCGCGCGACGGCAGCGCGGCCGAGGTGGTCAGCGAGGTCGAGGGCGACGTCGACCTGTCGCGGCTGCTGCAGGACCTGCCGGCGGTCGAGGACCTGCTGGAGACGGCCGACGACGCGCCGATCATCCGCATGCTCAACGCCTTGTTCACCCAGGCCGCTCGCGACGGCGCCAGCGACATCCACGTCGAGCCCTTCGAAGCCTCCTCGGTGGTGCGCTTCCGGATCGACGGCGCGCTGCGCGACGTCGTGCGTCCGAACAAGGCGCTGCACGCGGCGATGATCTCCAGGGTGAAGATCCTCGCCCAGCTGGACATCGCCGAAAAGCGCCTGCCGCAGGACGGGCGAATCTCCCTGCGCATCGGCGGGCGGGCGCTGGACGTGCGGGTGTCCACCCTGCCCTGCGCCCATGGCGAGCGCGCGGTGCTGCGCCTGCTCGACAAGTCGGCGGCGCGGCTGGACCTGCGCGCGGTGGGCATGGCGGCGCCGATGCTCGAGCGCTTCGACGCCCTGGTGCGCCACCCCCACGGCCTGCTGCTGGTCACCGGCCCCACCGGCAGCGGCAAGACCACCACGCTGTACTCGGCGCTGAGCCGGCTCGACGCCAGCCAGATGAACATCATGACCGTCGAGGACCCGGTGGAATACGACCTGCCGGGAATCGGCCAGACGCAGGTCAACCCGCGCATCGATCTGAGTTTCGGGCGCGCGTTGCGCGCCATCCTGCGGCAGGACCCCGACGTGGTGATGATCGGCGAGATCCGCGACTTCGAGACGGCGCAGATCGCCATCCAGGCCTCGCTGACCGGCCACCTGGTGCTGGCCACGCTGCACACCAACGACTCGGCCGCCGCCGTCACGCGCCTGATCGACATGGGGGTCGAGCCCTTCCTGCTGGCCTCCTCGCTGCTGGGGGTGCTGGCGCAGCGCCTGGTGCGCAAGCTGTGCCCGCACTGCAGCCGGCCCGCGCCCGACGGCCGGGGCTGCGTGGCCGACGGCTGCGCCGAGTGCAACCAGACCGGCTACCGCGGCCGCACCGGGGTGTTCGAGCTGCTCGAGGCCGACGACGCGCTGCGCGCCGCGGTGCACGAACGAGCCTCGGAAGCCGAGCTGCGCCGGCTGGCCACCGCCGCCGGATTGCGCAGCATGCGCGAGGACGGAATGCGCTGGGTGCAATCGGGCCAGACCTCGCTGGCCGAGTTGCTGCGGGTCACCCGCGAATAGCCCGGCGCGCCGCGATGCCCGCCTACCGCTTCGTCGCGATGGATGCGACCGCCGCCGAGCAGCGCGGGGTGCTGGAGGCCGACAGCGCGCGGGGCGCCCGCTCGATGCTGCGCTCGCGCGGGCTGATTCCCCTGCAGGTCGAGCCCATCGTCGCCGAGACGGCGGCGGGCGGCCCGCGGCGTTTCGCCCGCCGCCGCATGAACACCCAGGAACTGGCGCTGCTGACGCGCCAGCTCGCGGGGCTGCTGGTCTCGGGGTTGCCGCTGGAGCGCGCGCTGCTCGCGCTGGCGGAGGATGCCGACCGTGCCGACATCGCCGACCTGCTGCAGTCGGTGAAAAGCGAGGTCTCCGGCGGCCACAGCCTGTCGGCCGCGCTGGCCCGCCATCCGCGCGAATTCTCCGATGTCTACCGCGCGCTGGTCGCCGCCGGCGAGGGCAGTGGCGACCTCGGGCTGGTGCTGGGCAGTCTGGCCGACTACCTCGAAGGCAGCCAGCAGCTGCGCTCCAAGCTGCTGCAGGCGGTGGCCTACCCGGCGATCGTCGTGCTGGTGGCCATCGCGGTGATCGTGCTGCTGCTGACCTATGTCGTGCCGCAGGTGGTCGGGGTGTTCCAGGGCGCGCACCAGAAGCTGCCGCTGCTGACCATCGGGCTGATCGCGCTGAGCGGCTTCATGCGTCGCTGGGGCTGGCTGCTCGGCGTGCTGCTGGCCGGCGGCGCGCTGGTGCTGCGCCAGGCGCTGCGGCTGCCCGGGCCGCGCGCGAGCTTCGATGCCGCGCTGCTGCGGGTGCCGCAGCTCGGCCGGCTGATCCGCGGACTCAACACCGCGCGCTTCGCCTCCACGCTGGCCATCCTGACCGCGGCCGGCGTGCCGATCCTGCGCGCGCTGCAGGCGGCGATCGATACCGTGGGCAACAGCGTGCTGAAGTCCGACGCCCAGGAGGCGCTGGCGCTGCTGCGCGAGGGTTCGTCGCTGGCGTCTTCGCTGAGCCTGCACAAGCGCTACCCGCCGGTTTTGATCACCTTCATCCGTCTCGGCGAACAGACCGGAACCCTGCCCGAAATGCTGCGCCGGGCTGCCGACCAGCACGCCCAGGAGGTGCAGCGCCGGGCCTTCACCCTGGTGACCATCCTGGAGCCGCTGCTGATCCTGGGCATGGGGGTGGTCGTGCTGCTGATCGTGCTGGCGGTGATGATGCCCATCATCCAGATGAACAACCTGGTCAAGTAGCCCGCCCGCGATGCCTTCCCGCACCACCCTGGAAACCCCCGCCGGAGCGGCGACCGCGCCGCGACGCGCCCGCCTGGCCGCGCACCTCGCGGCGCTGCTGCTGGGACTGGGCTGCGCGGCCACCTGCGCGCAGTGGGGGCTGAGCATCTGGCGACTGCGCCACGCGCCGGCGACGCCGGCGGCCACCGGTGCCGACCTCGCCGGGCTGGCAGCCCAGGCCGCCGGGGTGTTCGGTGCGACGCGCGCCAGGTCCGCCGCGTCGGCGCCGCGTCGCTTTGCGCTGCAAGGGGTGATCGGCGGCGGAAGCCGTGCCGGCGCGGCGCTGATCGGCGTCGACGGCAAGCCCCCGCAGGCCTTCGCGGTCGGCGCCGAAGTCGCTCCGGGCGTGCGCCTGGTCGACACCGCCTTCGGCAGCGCGGTGCTGTCGCGCGACGGCGGGCGGGAAGTGTTGCGCACCCGGCCTGCGGCTGCGCGCGCCGACTCCGGCGCGCGCGCCGCCGCGCCAGGGCTGCCGCCGGCCGCCCCCGGAATCGGGGCGCCGACGCTCGTGCCGCGCCAGGCGGCGTTCCAGCCGGCCACGGCGCCGCAGGACGCCGAACCGCGCGCGCCCCGGCCGTTGCAGCTCGAGCAGCGGCTGGACCCGCACGGCGGCCCGCTGGAGCACAGGCGCTTCGAAGGCCCCTGACGGCCTTCGAAGCGCCGCCGGCCCGTGCGCAACTGCGGGACGGCAGCGGCGTGTCATCAAACTGCCGCGAAGCTTCCTTACAAATCGTCCCCAGGCGCAACCGGATGCCACGAAGCGCCTTTCCGACACCTTTCCCGAGGACGATTCCATGAAACGCCAATTCCTTGCCACCCTTGCCGGCGCGATGTGCCTGGCTGCCGGCGCCGCCCATGCCGATGTCGGCGCGGTTCCCGCCGGAGTCCCCCACCTGGACCACGTCTGGGTGATCATGATGGAGAACGAGCCCTACGGCGTCGAGGTGGGCAACCCCGACGTGCCCTTCATCAACCACCTGGCGCGCACGGCCAACGTGGCCACCAACTACTACGGCGTGGGTCACCCGAGCCTGACCAACTACCTGGAAATGGTCGGCGGATCCAACTTCGGCGTGCGCGCCGACGACATGCCCGACTGGCACAGCACCACCTGCCAGACCACGCTGGCCCCCAGCGCGGCCCTGTCGGTCCAGTACCAGATCCTCGACCAGGCCAAGCCCGCCGGGCAGGCCACCGTGGTGTGCCCGATCGCCGGCAGCGGCTATGACGCGGCGACCCCGGCCATCGACTGGACCAACGAGGACTACCCGGCGATCACCAACCCCGCACAGCAGACCGTGAGCAACGGCTCGTGGGACGTCGACGGCACGATCGCCTACGCTTCGGCGCCGACCACCGGCATGACCATCGCCGACCAGCTGATGCGCGCCGGCAAGACCTGGAAGACCTACCAGCAGAGCCTGCCGCTGGGCGGACCGGACCTCGTCGACTACAGCGACGGCGTGTTCGTCAACGGCAACGACAGCGGCAACGACAGCGTGACCAACGCCGCCGGGGTGCTGAGCTCGCCGACCCCGTCGGGAACGATGGTGCAGTTGTACGCGGCCAAGCACGACCCCTTCATCTACTTCCGCAGCATCCAGGACGGCCCGGGCCGCAAGAACATCGTGGGCTTCGGCGGCGCGAATGGCCTGTACGCCGACCTGCGCAGCGGCCAAGTTCCCGCCTTCTCGTTCATCGCGCCCAACCAGTGCAACGACCAGCATGGCCGCGGCAACGCCACCGCCGATTGCAGCGGCTCCGCGCTGCTGTACAGCGGCGACGTGATGGTGCACCGGCTGGTCGACGCCATCCAGGCTTCGCCGGCGTGGCGCCACGGCCACAATGCGATCGTGGTCACGTGGGATGAGAACGACTACAGCGCCGGCGTGCCCAACCGGGTGCTGACGCTGGTGCTCAACAACCACCCGGGGCCGCAGGTCACCGATCCGACGCTGTACACCAGCTTCTCGCTGCTGCGCACGCTGGAGGGGGGCTTCGGGCTGCCGTGCCTGAACCACGCCTGCGACGCGTCGACCGCGACCATGTCGGCGATGTTCGCCGGCGGCCGCGGCGACGACGACCAGGGCCGCGAGGGCCGCTGAAGCCCCGGCCGGCGGCGCCCCGCGCGGGGTGGCCGCCGGCCCCCTGTACGCCACCCCGGGTCGCGGCGGCGTAGGCTACAGTGCCAGGCAACCCGCCTGCAGCCCCCTCGCGCGATGACCACGCCCGTCAGCCCGGAAGCCGATCCCGACCCCGACCCCGCCGCCGCGGACGCCTCCTCGCAGCGCCTGGTGGTGGCGATCTCCTCGCGCGCGCTGTTCGATTTCGAGGAGGAGAACCGGGTGTTCGAGACCGCCGACGACACCGCCTACATGCGGCTGCAGCTCGACCGCCTGGACGTGCCGGCGGCGCCCGGGGTGGCGCTGCAACTCGTGCGCAAGCTGCTGGCCTTCAACACCAGCGACAGCGAGCGCGACCGCGTCGAAGTCGTGCTGCTGTCGCGCAACGACCCGGTGTCGGGTCTGCGGGTGTTCCGCTCGGCGCGCCACCACGCCACCGCGATCGAGCGCGGGGTGTTCACCCGCGGTCGCCCGCCCTACCACTACCTGCGGGCGCTGGGCGCCAGGCTGTTCCTGTCGACCAATGTCGAGGACGTGCGCGCGGCGCTGGCCGCCGGCTTTCCGGCGGCCCAGGTCTATCCGCAATCGGTGCGCGCCGGCCAGGCGCACCCGCAGGAGGTGCGCATCGCCTTCGACGGCGACGCCGTGCTGTTTTCCGACGAGGCCGAGAAGATCTACCAGCGCGACGGACTGCCGGCGTTCGCCCGCCACGAGGCGCGCAAGGCCGCGCTGCCGCTGCCGCCCGGGCCTTTCAAGCCGCTGCTCGAGGCGCTGCACCGCCTGCAACACGCGGCCAGCAGCGGCGCGGTGGCGATGCGCCTGCGCACCGCGCTGGTCACCGCGCGCAGCGCGCCGGCGCATGAGCGCGCCATCCGCACGCTGATGGCCTGGAACATCGGGGTCGACGAGGCGATGTTCCTCGGCGGCCTGGACAAGGGGCCGTTCCTGCGCGAATTCCAGCCCGACTTCTTTTTCGACGACCAGACCGGGCATGTCGAGTCGGCGGCGCGCCATGTGCCCGCCGGGCGGGTGCATTCGGGCGTGCACGACAAGCGCTGAGCGGGCGCGCCCCGACAATTGCGATAATCCCGCTTCATGCAAGCCCGGTCCGCCCTCCTTCCCAGCTGCGCCGGCGTCCCGCCGGCATGGCGGCGCGCCACGCCGGGGCACTGGCGCTGGCGCAAGCCAGCCGCCTGACCCCCTCCCGGCCTCGCCCGCGGCGCCTTCGCGAACGCGCCGCCACCGCCCCCGCCTCGGGCATCCCCGCAGCTTCCGGAGTGCCAGACCATGCTGCTGATGATTGACAATTACGACAGTTTCACGTTCAACCTGGTGCAGTACCTGGGCGAACTCGGCCAGGACGTGCACACCGTGCGCAACGACCAGCTCAGCCTGCAGGACATCGAGGCGCTGCGCCCCGAGCGCATCGTGATCTCCCCCGGGCCCTGCGCGCCGGAGCAGGCGGGCATCAGCGTCGCGGTGCTGCGGCATTTCGCCGGCAGGCTGCCGATGCTGGGGGTCTGCCTGGGGCACCAGGCGATCGCCACCGCCTTCGGCGGCGCGGTGGTGCGCGCGCGCACCATCATGCACGGCAAGACGAGTTCCATCGAACACGACGGCCGCGGCGTGTTCGCCGGGCTGCCCAGCCCCTACACCGTCGTGCGCTACCACTCGCTGGCCATCGAGCAGGCCAGCCTGCCGGCGTGCCTGGAGGTTTCGGCGCGCACCGACGACGGCGAGATCATGGGGGTGCGCCACCGCGAACACGCGATCGAGGGGGTGCAGTTCCACCCCGAGTCGATCGAAAGCGAGCACGGCCACAGGCTGCTGCGCAACTTCCTGCAACTTTCCGCCGGCTGACGGACCCCGCCATCATGACCATCACCGATCAACAGGCCCTGGTACGGGTGATCGAGCACCGGGAAATCTTCCACGACGAAATGCTCGCGCTGATGCGCCGCATCATGACCGGCGAGATGTCCCCGGTGATGATCGCCGCGCTGGTCATCGGGCTGCGGGTGAAGAAGGAAACCATCGGCGAGATCACCGCGGCGGCGATGGTCATGCGCGAATTCGCCACCCAGGTGCCGCTGGCCGACACCGAGCGGCTGGTGGACATCGTCGGCACCGGAGGCGACGGCGCGCATACCTTCAACATTTCCACCGCCAGCATGTTCGTCGCCGCCGCCGCCGGGGCGCGGGTGGCCAAGCACGGCGGGCGCTCGGTCAGTTCCTCGTCGGGCTCGGCCGACGCCATCGAGGCCCTCGGCGGCGACCTGCGTCTGGACTGCGACCAGGTGGCGCAGTGCCTGGGCGAGACCGGCATCGGCTTCATGTTCGCCCCCAACCACCACAGCGCGATGAAGCACGCGGCGCCGGTGCGCAAGGAACTCGGCGTGCGCACCCTGTTCAACATCCTCGGCCCGCTGACCAACCCGGCCGGTGCGCCCAACCAGTTGCTCGGGGTGTTCCACCCCGACCTGGTGGGCATCCTGGTGCGGGTGTTGCAACGCCTGGGAAGCCGCCATGTACTGGTGGTGCATGGCGAGGACGGGCTCGACGAAGTCTCGCTGTGCGGGCCGACACTGGTCGGCGAGCTGCGCGACGGCCAGGTGCGCGAGTACACGGTGCGGCCGGCCGACTTCGGGCTTGCGACCTGCGAGTTGCGACAACTGCAGGTGGCGTCCCCGGCCGAGTCGGTGGGGCGCCTGCGCGAGGTGCTGGACGACACCCCCGGGCCGGCGCGCGACGTCGTGACGCTCAACGCCGGCTTCGCGCTGTACGCCGCCGACGTCGCCCCCAGCCTGGGAGCCGGCTGCGAGCTGGCGCGCCGCGCGCTGGCCAGCGGCGCCGCGCGTGCCAAGGCCGAGCAATTCATCGCCTGCACCCGGCGCCTGGGCGGCGCGGCCTGACGCGGGAGAGCCGATGAGCGACATCCTGCAACGCATCCTGCAGACCAAGGCGCGCGAGGTCGAGGCCGCGCGCGCCACGCATCCGCTGCAGCGCATGCAGCAGCTGGCGCGCCAGCGCGCCGATGCGCCTCGCGGCTTCGCCGCCGCGCTGGCGCGCAGCATCGCCGACGGGCGCGCGGCGGTCATCGCCGAGGTGAAGAAGGCCAGCCCCTCCAAGGGACTGCTGCGCCCGGACTTCCACCCGGCGCGCATCGCCGCCGGCTACGCCGCCCACGGCGCGACCTGCCTGTCGGTGCTGACCGATCGCGAGTACTTCCAGGGCTCGCCGGACTTCCTGCGCGAGGCGCGCGCCGCCTGCGATCTGCCGGTCTTGCGCAAGGACTTCCTGGTCGACCCCTACCAGGTCTACGAGGCCGCGGCGATGGGCGCCGATTGCGTGCTGCTGATCGTCGCCGCGCTGGACGACGCGCGCCTGGCCGAACTCGAGGACTGCGCCCTCGGGCTGGGGCTCGACGTGCTGGTCGAGGTCCACGACGCCGCCGAACTGCGACGCGCGCTGCGCCTGCGCACCCCGTTGCTGGGGATCAACAACCGCAACCTGCGCAGCTTCGACACCCGGCTGCAGACCACGCTGGACCTGCTGCAGCAGGTTCCAGCCGGGCGCCTGGTGATCACCGAAAGCGGGATCGCCACCCCGCAGGACGTGGCGCTGATGCGCTCGCACGGCGTGCACGCCTTCCTGGTCGGCGAGGCGCTGATGCGCCGCGACGACCCGGGCCTGGCGCTGCGCGAGCTGTTCGCGCCGCGCCCCTCCCCGGGCAGTTGACAAAGCGGCCCGATGCCTTGAGAATCGTAGGTTCGCCTCGGAGGGGTGCCCGAGTGGCTAAAGGGGGCAGACTGTAAATCTGTTGGCTTACGCCTACGTTGGTTCGAATCCAACCCCCTCCACCAGGGCACCGAACGAGCAGGGAAGATTTCGAGTCGGTTTCGAGGCAGTTTCGACGCAATTTCGAGGCAGTTTCGCAGTCGTATCCACAGGCATGGCGTGCACGGACGCGGGTTTGCGCAGCCGTGCAGGATCTTGGCGCAAGCTGGGCAGAATGCGCGATGATCGTCCGGCGGCCGCGGTCGTGGCGGGAGTAGTTCAATGGTAGAACCTCAGCCTTCCAAGCTGATGGCGCGGGTTCGATTCCCGTCTCCCGCTCCACTCCCCCGCAGCCGGAGGTCATGCGCCCGGCCAGTTCCTGGGGAACCGACAGGCATACGCCCATGTGGCTCAGTGGTAGAGC
>JAKBBQ010000002.1 GCA_021808405.1 Pseudomonadota bacterium
GGCGCGCAATCGCCCGCTGCCGAAATAGTCGCCGAGCCCGGTGGGCTGCGTCAGACGGCCAGCCGGCGCTGCGCCGGCGTCGCCCGACCACTGGCTGAGGTCGATGAGTTGCATGGTGCCTGTCGGGCGGGCCAGGTTCCCGCGCCGCCTTGTGATGGGTTGTTGGAGCTTCGCGTCGCGCCGCAGGCGCTTCCAGACCATTGTGGAGACCCCCCGGTTCGCCCGGCCATGCGCGCGATCAACTTGCCGCACTGGCGGCGCGAGGGCTGCGCTGGCTCAAGGCGCGCTGCGCTCCGCTGCGGCACAGTGGCCATGCCCCGGCGGGCCCCTGCCGCGTCGGGACTGCCCCCAGACCACGACGACCGGAGATCCCAGCATGACGTCGAGCACGCGGCACCGGCGCGCCCCCAGCGCCCTCCTCGATGCAGCGCAGACCTTGGCAGGCGACGGCACCAGGCTGCACGACATCGCCGACATCCGCGACTACTTCCATCGCCAGCAGCGCCCGGTGTTTTTCATCGGGCCGACCAACTTCAACCTGCTGGGGATCGAGCGCTGGTGCAACAACTTCCACCACGTCAACCTGATCGACTGCTACGACGGGCGCGACCCCACGGTGTTCGTTGCGCCCGGCGCGCACGAAGGCGACTTCGACAGCATCGAGGCGATCAACAACCACCTGCTGCGCCAGCCGCGGGTCGCCGAGTACCTGCACTCCTTCGGGCCCGAGCCGGTGGCGGTGTTCCTCATGTTCGACCGGACGACCGAGGCGCTGGCGCGCGAACTCGGGCTGGAAATCTGGTTCCCGCCCGCCGAGCTGCGCCAGCGACTGGACGACAAGATCGAGACCGTGCGGATCGGCGACGCCGCGGGCGTGCCTTCGGCTCCCAACGTGCTGTCGGCGGTCCATTCCTACGACCAGCTGCGCGCGGTGGCGGTCGGGCTCGGCCCCGACCTGGTGCTGCAAAGCGCCTACGGCGACAGCGGCCACACCACGTTCTTCATTTCCGAGGAGGGCGACTTCCGCCGCCATGCCGAACAGATCGTCGGCCAGGGCGAAATGAAGATCATGCGGCGGCTGAACTGCCGCAGCGGGGCCATCGAGGCTTGCGTGACCCGCGACGGGACCGTCGTCGGTCCGCTGGTGACCGAACTCGTGGGATTTGCCGAGGCCACGCCCTACCGCGGCGGCTGGTGCGGCAACGAGATGTTCGCCGACAGCTTCACCCCGCGGGCACGACGCCAGGCCCATTCGATGACCGAGCGCATCGGGCGCAAGCTGCACGCGCTGGGGTACCGCGGCTATTTCGAGCTGGACTTCCTCATCGACGCCGACGACGGCAAGGTCTACCTGGGAGAACTCAACCCGCGCATCACCGGGATCAGCGCGCTGACCAACATGGCGGCCTTCGCCTACGCCGACGTTCCCTTGTTCCTGCTGCACATGCTCGAGTTCAGCGGGGTCGAATACAGCCTCGACGTCGCCGCGCTGAACCGGCGCTGGAGCCGCGCCGAGGCCATCGACAGCTGGTCGCAGCTGGTGATCAAATCCACGTCGCCGCAGTTGCGCAGGATCGAGAAGGCCCCGCCCAGCGGGCTGTGGCGGGCAGCCGACGACGGCAAGGGGCTGGAACTGCAGCGCCTGAGCACCACCCCGGATGGAGTGCACCAGCCTCAGCAGGGGTTTTTCCTGCGCATCGCCGGAGCCGGCGACTGGGCCTACCAGGGCGCCGACCTGGGCATCGTGCTGGCCCGCGGGCGCTGGCTCGACGAGTCCTACCGGCTGGGCGCCCGCGCCAGGCAATGGATCGACGGCATCGTCGGGGAATATGGCCTGGCCGCGCCGCAGCCCGCCGGGGCTGCCTGCACCGCGCCGCGGCTGAAGGCCGGCTGATGCCTTCGAGCAGCCTGCGAACGCGATGGTGGAAAACCCTTGATCCTGGTCAAGCCATGGGCCGTCCCCGGCGCCTACGCTGTGTCTGCATCTCCTCAAATGGTGTATTCGCCCGGCAACCGCCGGGCTTTTTCTTTGCCGGGCACCCTCGCGATGAGGCCGCCAGGCAGGGGACACTAGACTCGGGGCCGACAGTCCTACGGACGCCCGGGGAAACACCATGCTTCGTTCCAGACTCCTGCGGTCGGCGCGAACCGCGCTGCCGGGGTGTGCGCTCGCGCTGGCGTGCGCAGCGGCGGCGGCCGCACCGCGGCCGCAGGCGAACGAGCCGTGGCGCGACGCGCGCCCGGTGCTCGCGCGGCATGCGATGGTGGTCAGCGCCCAGCACCTGGCCAGCGCGGCCGGCCTGCGGATGCTGCGTCGCGGCGGCAACGCCATCGATGCCGCGGTGGCCATCGGCTACGCGCTGGCGGTGGTCGACCCCTGCTGCGGCAACCTCGGTGGCGGCGGGTTCATGACCATCCACATGGCGGACGGGCGCAACCTGTTCCTGGACTTCCGGGAAACCGCGCCGCGGCGCGCCAGCCCGGGCATGTTCCTCGACGCCCGGGGTCGGGTGGTGCCGGGGCGCAGCCTGCGCAGCTGGCTGGCGGTGGGGGTTCCCGGCACGGTCAAGGGGCTGGACGCCGCGCTCGCCCGCCTGGGCAGCTTGCCGCGCGCCGAGGTGATGCAACCTGCGATCACCCTGGCGCGCCGGGGCTTCGCGCTGCAACCGGGGGACGTGGCGATCCTGCGCGACAGCGCCGGCCTGCTCGCCTCCCACCAGCCGGCGGCGTCGATCTTCCTCGACCACGGGCGGGTTCCACGACCCGGATGGGTGCTGCGCCAGCCGCAACTGGCGCGCACCCTGCAGCGCATCGCCGCCGAAGGCGACCGGGGCTTCTACGCGGGCCCGGTGGCGCGCGCGCTGGCGCGCGCCAGCCGGCGCGGCGGCGGGCTGCTCGACCTGGCCGACTTGCGCGACTACCGCGTGCAGTGGGGGCGCCCGCTGCAGTGCGGGTATCGCGGCTACACGGTGCTGACGCCGCCGCCGCCCGGCTCGGGGGTCGTGGTGTGCGAGGCGCTGCGGGTGCTGCAGGCCTACCCGCTGGCGCGCTGGGGCTGGGGCAGCGTTCGCGCGACCCACGTCATCGCCGAGGCCGAGCGCCACGCCTTCGCCGACCGCAACACCCTGCTCGGCGATCCCGCCTTCGTCGCCGACCCGCTGCACCGCCTGCTGTCGCCCTCGCATATCGAGGCCATCCGCGCGGCGATCCTGCCCGATCGCGCGACGCCGTCGTCGCAGGTCCACGGCGGCGTCGTGGTGCGCGAGGGCAGGCACACCACCCACTACTCGGTGCTCGACGCCGCGGGCAACGCGGTGGACGTGACCTACACCATCAACACCCTGTTCGGAACCGGGTTGATGGCCGGCGACACCGGCTTCCTGCTCAACAACGAAATGGACGACTTCACCAGCAAGCCGGGCGTGCCCAACCTGTACGGCCTGGTGCAGGGCAGCGCCAACGCCATCGCGCCGGGCAAGCGCCCGTTGTCGTCGATGTGTCCGAGCATCGTGCTCCGGCACGGCAAGCCGTTCATGCTCACCGGCAGTCCCGGAGGGTCGACCATCATCTCGACCACCCTCGAAACCATGCTCGACGTGATGGATTTCGGGATGAACGCTCAGCAGGCGGCCGACGCGCCGCGCATGCACATGCAATGGGAGCCCGACCGCATCGACGTCGAACCCGGCTACCTCGACCCCGCCACCGCCTCTGCGCTGCGGCGCATGGGCTACACCCTGCGCCAGCGCGCGCCGTGGGGCGCCGCCGAGGTCATCGTCGTCGGGGCACGGGGAATCGAGGGCGCCAACGACAGGCGCCGGCCGGCGGGTGCTGCGATGGGGTACTGAAAGCGCCGGACCGCCCCAGGTTTCTCGCCCCCCTCGGGGGGCGAGCCGGGCACAGCCCGGCCCCGGGGGCCCTCACAGCGCGGCCACCAGCCCCAGCGCGGCGCCGGCGGCGATCAGCGCCAGCGGGTGGACCTTCCAGCGCAGCACCGCCAGCACGGTCAGCGCGGTCAGCGCGGCGGTGGACCAGTTGGTGTCGGCGGCCTGGATGAGGGAGATCGCGGTGGCCAGCATCATGCCCACCGCGACATGCGACAACGACGCCCGCAACAGCACCATCGCATCGTGCCAGCGGCCGCTCAGTCGCACCTTGAGCGCCACCACGGTGAGCAGCGCAGGCGGAACGACCAGCGCGACGGTCGCGGCCAGCGCGCCGAGCACCCCGGCGGCCTGCAGGCCGACCAGGGTCGCATACAGGAAGTTCGGCCCCGGCGAGGCCTGGGCGATGGTGAAGCCGGCGACGAAACCCTGCGGGGTCACCCAGTGGTGGTCGACCACCGCGTAGCGGTAGATCTGGGGCGTCAGCGCGACCACCCCGCCCCCGACCGCCATCATCGAGATGGCGCAGAAGTGCTTGAAGATCGCGTAGGCGATCAGCAACTGGCGGCTCATCGCGCGGCCCCTCCGGGCTGGCCCCGCAGCATCACCATGCCCACCGGCGCCAACCCGCCCAGCACCGCCCACAGCGGCAGGTGCAGCACGGCGATTCCCAGCAGCGCCAGTGCGGCCAGCAGCGCGCTGCGCCAGCGCCGCGGCAGGCTGGCGGCCATGCGCAGCGCCATCACCACGATCAGCCCGGTGGCGGCGGCCGACATGCCGGCGAGCATCGACTCGAGCACCGGCGAACGCCCTCGGCTGGCATAGCCCAGGCCGAGCAGGATCACCAGCACCGTCGGGCCGAGCATGATCCCGGCCAGCGCGCTGGCGCCGCCGGCGACGCGGGCGTGGCGGTAGCCGATCATCACCGCCATGTTGCAGATCGACGGCCCCGGCAACACCTGGCCGAGCGCCACCAGTTCGTTGAATTCCCGCACCCCGAGGACCTTGCGCTGCTCGACCAGCACGCGGTACATCCAGGGCAGCACGCCCCCGAAGCCCAGCAAGGTGATGCGGCTGAACAACCAGAACAGCTGGCCGCAGCCCAGCAGGGGCTGCGCGCCGGCCGTGGCCACGGCGGGTTCGGCAAGGGACATGATGGGGAAAGGCAGGGTCGAGGCGCCGGCGCCACGGCCAGTCGCGCGCAGTGGATGGATGGACAAAGTGGGCAGGTCCAGCGGGCCCTTCCGCATTGGAACACTTTGTCGCACGGGCCGTCTCGCGGGGTCGCGCCGATCCCATCATGTGGGCCGGAAGTCGCAATTCCTGTGCTGCCGTCCGTGTGCGCTGCAACAATCGGGCAAGCCCGCGGGCCATCGCCGGGCCGTCGCGTCGCGGCTGCTCCGGCGGCCGGCGGCCCCTGCAAGCCACGAGGAAAAACCGGACATGCAATTGCCCCTGCAAGGAATCCAGGTCATCGAATTCTGCAATGTCGCCGCCGGGCCGTATTGCGGCATGCTGCTGGCCGACATGGGCGCCGAGGTCATCAAGATCGAGAACCCGCAGGGAGGCGACACGCTCAGGGCGTGGCCTCCGCAGAGCGGGGGCTACAGCGAGAACTTCGCGTCGCTGAACCGCAACAAGCGCTCGGTGACCCTGGACCTGAAGCTGCCCGCCGACCTCGAGCACGCGCGGCGGCTGATCGGCGGCGCCGACGCGCTGATCGAGAACAATCGCCCAGGGGTCATGGAGCGCCTGGGGCTGGGCTACGCGGCGGTGCACGACCTGGCTCCACGGCTGGTGTACTGCTCGATCTCGGCCTACGGCCAGAGCGGACCTCGATCGCGCGAGGGAGGCTTCGACCTGACCCTGCAGGCCATGAGTGGCATCATGAGCGTCACCGGCGAACCCGACGGCCCGCCGGTCAAGTGCGGGGTTCCGCTGGCCGACTTCTCGGCCGGGCTGTACGCGGCATTCTCCACGGTGTGCGCGCTGCGCGAGGCCGCGGCCCGCGGCCAGGGTTGCCATCTCGACGTGTCGATGCTCGGCGCGACGCTGGGAATCGCCGCGCTGCAGACCTCGGAGTACTTCGGCACCGGGCGCGACCCGGTCAAGCTCGGCTCGGCGCATCCGCGCAACGCCCCCTACCAGGCCTTCCGCGCCGGCGACACCTATTTCGGCATGGCAGCGGGCAACGACGCGTTGTGGCAGTCGGTCTGCAAGGTGGTCGGTCGCGAGGATCTGCTGGCCGACGAGCGCTACGCCACGCCGACGCTGCGCGCGCGCCACCAGGCGGAACTGCGCGACACCCTGGAAGGGGTGTTCGGCACCCGCCCTGCCGCGCATTGGATCGAGCGCTTCCGCGAGGCCGGCGTGCCGTGCGCGCCGATCAACACCTACTCGCAGGTGCTCGCCGATCCCCAGGTCGAGCACATGCAGTGGGTGCAGCCTCTGCAACTGCCCAACGGGGTGCGCACCCGCACCTTCGTCTCGCCGGTGCGCCTGGACGGCCGGACCCTGCCGGTGCGACTGCCGCCGCCGGCGCTGGGCGAACACAACGCCCAGGTGCTGCAGCGCGCGCCGCGCGAGGCCAGCGCATGAGCCGGTCCGCAAGCACCCCGCCGCTGCGCGTGGACAGGTCCGCCAGCCACTGGACGCTGACCCTCGATCGCCCGCACGCCCTCAACGCCCTCGACGCCGAACTCGTCGAGGCGCTGCTGCAGGCCTTCGAGCAGGCGATCGACGCGCAGGTGCCGGTGGTCGTGCTGCAGGGCAGCGGGCGCTGCTTCAGCGCCGGCTTCGACCTCGGCGGGCTGCAGGCCTGCAGCGACGGCGACCTGCTGCTGCGCTTCGTGCGCATCGAGACCCTGCTGCAGACCATCGCCAGCGCGCCCTGCCTGAGCGTGGCCTTCGCCCATGGGCGCAATTTCGGGGCCGGGGTCGACCTCGTCGCCGCCTGCGACCTGCGCGTGGCGGCGCCCGACGCGAGCTTTCGCATGCCCGGGCTGCAGTTCGGCCTGGTGCTGGGCAGCGCGCGCTTCGCGCGCATCGTCGGCACCCGCCAGGCGCAGCGCCTGCTGGAGACCAGCGCCACCTTCGACGCCGGGCAGGCGCTGGCCGACGGCTTCGTCGAACGCCTGGCGGCGCCGCAGCAGTGGCCCGAGGTGCTGCGCCAGGCCGTGGCTCGCTCCAACGCGCTGCCCCAGCCCAGCCGCCGGCTGCTGCGCCAGGCCTTGCAAGGCGGGAACGGCGACTCCGAACTCGCCGCGCTGGTGCGCTCGGCGGCCGCGCCCGGGCTGCGGCAGCGCATGCAGGAGTACCTTCGCACCACGGCCGCGGCGGCGCGCCCTAAGATGCCGGACCGCGACAGCGCATAGCGGGCCGCCGCTGCCACCCGACCGGCGGCGGCAACCGGCCCAGGCACCATGGACAAGACCCTGCTCAAAGGCCTGCGGGTGCTCGAGGCGATCGCCGACGAGCCCGAGGGCGTACGGACCATCGACCGGCTTGCCGCGCTGGTCGGGCTCAGCCGCAGCAATGCCCACCGCACCGCGCAGACCCTGGTCCATGCCGGCTACCTCGAGCGCGACGCCGACGGCTGCCTGCGCGCGACGACCAGGTTGTTCGAACTCGGCGCGCGCGCGCTGCGCAAGCTCGACCTGCGCGCCGTCGCGCTGCCGTTCATGCAACGCCTGTCCGCGGCCACCCACGAGACCGTGCATCTGTCGGTGCTCGACGGCCTCGAGGTGGTCTACATCGACAAGATCGACAGCGCGCTGCCCATCCGCGCCTACACCTCGCTGGGCGGCCGCGCCCCGGCCTACGCGGTGGCCACCGGCAAGGCGCTGCTCGGCGCGCAGCCCGACGGCTACCTGGAACCCTACGCCGGGCGCCTGCTGCGGCACACGCCGTCGACCCTGGTCGACCTGGCGAGCCTGCGGCGGGAATTCGCCAGGCTGCGCCAACAGGGCTACGCGGTCAACCGCGGCGAGTGGCGCGAAGGGGTGGGCGGCGTCGCCGCCGCGGTGTTCGACGGTTCCGGGCACGCGGTGGCCGCGCTGGGGATCTCGGGACCGCTGGATCGCCTCGGCGCGGCACGCATGAGGGAGTACGGGCCGCTGGTGGTGCGAGTGGCCTTCCATCTGTCCAACGCGATGGGCTCGACGCGGGGGTATGCTCCGGCGCCCGGCGCGGGACCGCGCCGCGGCGGCCCGCCGGGCTGATTCGGCGAGGCCGGGTGTCAGCCCGGCTCGGCCGCGCGCGCCGGACCGGCCTGCCGATGGCGGCCGGCGATCCAGCCGTGCACCACCAGCACCACCCACAGGCAGGCCATGCCGAAGGCCAGGGTCGCCAGCGCCCAGCCCCAGACGACCCGGTTGCCCTGCGAATCGGTCAGCGAGCCCAGCGGCAGGTGGGACATGGGCACCAGCATCCACGCCGACACCGCGGTGGCAGCCAGCACGAAGATCCCCACGGCCTTGGCAAACGGACTCTGTCGCATGGGCGCCATGGTAACCCGGGAGCGGGCCGGATTGCGCCGCATCGACGGCTGCGCTGGGTCAAGGACGAGCCGCCGCGGCCGACCTAGAGTCGTCGCATCGGGACGCCACGCTTGGCGGCGGAATGCGCTGGGCGCCGCTCCCGACCCACCATCGAACCCTTTGCTGGAGAATGTCATGAAAGCCCATCCTTGGACGGCGCTGATCGGCGCGGTAGTGCTCGGTGCGGGTGCGCTGGCCATGCCGGCGCAGGCAGCCGGCACGGCCGGCGCGGCCAGCGCCGCCAGCGAACCGGCACCAGGCTACGGCCCCGGCTACGGACCCGGCCCGGGCTACGGCGCCGGTGGGCGCATGGGCCCGGGCTACGGCGCCGGCGCGGGTGCCGGCATGCGCGGCGGGCCCGCGCGCCCGGGTGGCTGGGGCCCGGGCGCCGGCTATGCGCAGGGCTACGGTCCCTGCGGCGGCGGCTCGGGCGGCGGCTGGGGTGGAGGCTGGGGTGGAGGCCCCGGCAGGATGGGCGGCTGGAGCGGCGGCGGGGGTGGCGGCTGGGGCGGCGGCCCCGGCAGGATGGGCGGCTGGAGCGGCGGCTGGGGCGGCGGCCCCGGCATGATGGGCGGCGGGGGCGGCTGGCACCACCCCGCATGGGCCGAGCTCCAGCTCAGCCAGGCGCAGATCCACAAGATCGAGGCCATCGAGCGCACCCAGTCGGACAAGCAGTGGGGGCTGATGACCAAGCTGCACCAGTTGATGTGGTCGGCGCCGCACGCCCCGGCCAGCGGCAAGCCGGACATCGATGCGATCATGAAGATCGCCAGGCAGGCCGCCGACCTGCGACTGCAGATGATGCGCAACCGGCTCGAGACCCGCGTGCAGGTGGACGCCGTGCTGACCGAGCAGCAGCGACAGGAGTTGCAGCAATACCGGCGTCGAGGCTGGTAACACTTCGCTGCCCCCTTGTGCCCGCACCCTCTGCTAAGGTGCGGGCCTGCGGCATCCGCCGGTGGCGGCGGGCAGGCAGCGGGGGGTGGCGGTGGCGGTGCGGAGCAGCGGACGGACGCAGGGACGGGGGGGCCGGCCGGCATGCCGCCCGTGGGCGGCGCGAAGACTGCTGATCCTCGCGGCTTCGTGGCTGCTGGGCATGGCTCCGGGCTGGGCGATGCCGGTTCCCCACCCGGCTGCGCCGGGTGCGGGGGTGCTGCGGCTGTGGCTGCGCGACCCGCTGGAACTGCACGCCGCGTCGGCGCTGGTGATGGAGGCGCGCAGCCACCGCGTGCTGCTGCGCAAGAACGCCTCGGTGGTGCGGCCGATCGCCTCGCTGACCAAGCTGATGACGGCCGAGGTGGTGCTCGACGCCCACCAGCCGATGAACCAGTGGATCACCATCACCCGCGCCGACATCGACACCCTGAAATGGAGCGAGTCGCGGCTGCGTCCCGGGATGCGCTTCACCCGCGCCAAGTTGCTGCAACTCGCGCTGATGTCCTCGGAGAACCGCGCCGCGCATGCGCTGGCGCGCCACTATCCGGGAGGCCTGGCCGCCTGTATCCGGGCGATGAACCTGCGCGCCCGGCGGCTGGGCATGCTGCACACCCGCTTCGTCGACCCCACCGGGCTGTCTCCGTCGAACCGCTCGGATGCCCACGACCTGGCGCTGCTGGTGGATTCGGCCACCGCCTACCCGGTCATCCGCGACGACACGACCCACGTCGCGACCGTGGTGCAATCCCAGGGCCTGACCCTGCCCTACCGCAACAGCGACCACCTGCTGTATGGAGGCGGCTGGCACATGGTGGTGTCCAAGACCGGGTTCATCAACGAGGCCGGGCATTGCCTGGCTTTCGATGCCGTGCTCAGGGGGCGCCAGGTGGTGGTGGTTCTGCTCGACAGCTGGGGCCCCTACAACCAGTTCGTCGACGCCATGCAGATCCGCGACTGGCTGCGCGAGCAAAGCCCGCAGCAATGGGCGCAACTGCGCTGGCGCGCGCCGCCGCTGCATTGAACGGCGGCAGCGCGGCGCCGACGGCCGCCGCTCAGGCTGGCCCGATCGACGGTCGCTGCGCCAGGCGCTCGCGCCACTGCAACAGATGGGGATGCTGCTGCGGATCCGGGCGCAGCTTGACGATGCGACCGAAGTCGACCGCCACCACCGCGGTGATGTCGGCCACGCTGAACTGCGGCCCGCCGAGGTACGGGCTGTGCTGCAGCCGCAGCTCCAGGGTGTCGAGGAAATGCCTGGCGCGCTCGACGCCGCGCTGCGCCAGCTCGGGAATCTGCGCGTAGTCCACCGGCCCCGACAGCGCGCGCCCGGCCATCGCCGGCGAGCCGTTGCGCAGCGCCTCGGCCACCGCCAGCAGTCCCTCGAATTCGGCGCGCCAGTGCCAGCTGGCGATCTCGGCGCGCGCCAGCGGGGTCGTGCCCAGCAGCGGCGGCTCGGGGTAGCGCGAATCCAGGTAGGCGATGATCGCCGCGTTGTCGGTCAGCACCACGCCTTCGTCGGTGCGCAGCGCCGGCACCGTGCACTGCGGATTGACCGCGCGGTAGGCCTGGCCCAACTGCTCGCCGCCTCGCAGGTCGATGGCCACCGTCTCCCACGAAAGGCCCTTCTCGGCCAGCAGGATGCGCGCACGCCGCGGGTTGGGCGCGGTCGCGCAGTCGTACAAGGTCAGCATCGCGTTCTCCCTGGAGTGGTTCAGGCCCCGTGCTGCGGACGATCGAAATCGGAGGGGTCGTGGCGCTCGGCCAGCTGCAGCGCCGGGTCGCCGTGCAGGCGGTTGACCCGGCGGCCGCGCTGCACGGCGTCGCGCGCGGCCAGTTGCCGCGCCCAGCGCAGCACATGGGTGTAGTCCCGCACCTGCAGGAACTCGGCCGCACCGTAGAGCTCGCCCAGCACCAGCTGGCCATACCAGGGCCAGATCGCCATGTCGGCGATGGTATAGGCCTCGCCGGCGACGTAGGGCGTGTGCGCCAGCCGGCGATCGAGCACGTCGAGCTGGCGCTTGGTCTCCATCGCGTAGCGGTCGATCGCGTACTCGATCTTCTGTGGCGCGTAGGCGTAGAAATGTCCGAAGCCGCCGCCCAGGAACGGCGCGCTGCCCATCTGCCAGAACAGCCACGACAGGCACTCGGCACGCTCGGCCGCCGAGGTGGGGACGAAGGCGCCGAAGCGCTCGGCCAGGTACAGCAGGATCGCCCCCGATTCGAACACCCGGATCGGCTGCTCGCCGCCATGGTCCACCAGCGCCGGAATCTTGGAATTGGGATTGATCTCGACAAAGCCGCTGCCGAACTGCTCGCCGTCGCGGATGCGCACCAGCCAGGCGTCGTACTCGGCGCCCTGGTGGCCGGCCGCCAGCAGCTCCTCGAGCATCACCGTGACCTTCACGCCGTTGGGGGTGCCGAGGGAATACAGCTGCAGCGGATGGCGCCCGCGCGGCAGTTCGCGCTCGTGGGTCGCGCCGGCCACCGGGCGGTTGATCGCCGCGAAACGCCCGCCGTGGCCCGCAGTCCACGACCAGACGCGAGGCGGGGTGTAGGACGAATCATCGCTCATGCGCAAGCCTCCGGCTACCGTTCCAGACGGAACCATAGCGGCTGTCGCGCGATCGTGCAGCGGCCCGCTCGACGAGGCGCGCGCGTTCCCCGGGTCGCTCAGGCGGGCAGCGCCGCGACGTCGACCCACTGCGCCCGCGTCAGCTCGGCCAGGCGACGGGGCTCGATGCGCAGCGCCGAGCGGGTCGAGCCGGCCGCCGGCAACACCTGGGCGAAACGCTGCAGCGACACGTCGGCATAGACCGGCAGCGCCCGGCTCAACCCGAACGGGCAGACCCCACCGACCGCGTGCCCGGTCCACTGCTCGACCTCGTCGGCCGCCAGCATCTTCGGCTTGCTGCCGAAGCGGTCCTTGAACTTGCGGTTGTCGATGCGCGCGTCGCCGGCCAGCACCAGCAGCACCGCCTGGGGGCCCAGCCACAGCGACAAGGTCTTGGCGATCTGCGCCGGCGCCACGCCATGCGCCGCGGCGGCCTCGGCCACGGTGGCCGTGCTGACCGGCTTCTCGACGACTTCGATATCCGGGGCGTGATGGAGCAGGAACTCCCGCACTGCCTGCATGGTCATGGCTGGACGGCCCCTCGCTACGCCCGCAGCCGCCGCACGAACTCGCCCAGGCGCTCGAGCCCCTGCTGCAGCTGCTCGCGCGAAGCCGCGTAGGACAGGCGCACATGGCGCTGCGCGCTGCAGTCGCCGAAATCGTGGCCCGGGGTCAACGCGACCCCGGCCTCCTCCAGCGCGCGTTCGCAAAAGCGCATCGAGTCGAGCCCGGTCGATGCGACGTCGACATAGACGTAGAACGCGCCGTCGGGCAGCACCGGCACGTCCAGCCCCGCCTGCCGCAGCCCCTGCAGGACCAGCGATCGGCGCGCCACGAATTCGGCCCTGCGCTGCTCGCACACGGCGATCGATTCCTCGCTGAAGCACTGCAGCGCGGAGTGCTGGGCCAGCGTGGAAGCGCAGATGTAGTAGTTCTGCGCCAGGCGCTCGACCGCCTGCACCAGCGGCTGCGGCACCACGCACCAGCCCAGGCGCCAGCCGGTCATGCCGAAATACTTGGAAAAGCTGTTGATCACCAGCGCCTGGTCGTCGGCCGCCAGCACGCTGCGCGGCGCGCCGCCGGCGCCGGCGCCGTCGCCGTCGGCCAGGTCGAGATAGATCTCGTCGACCACCCGCCATGCGCCCTGCCGGCCGGCGAATTCGCAGATGGCCTGCAGCTCGGGCCACGGCACCGAGGTACCGGTGGGATTGGACGGCGTGGCGATCATCAGCCCGCGGGTGCGTTCGCCCCAGTGCTGGCGCACCAGCCGCGAATCGAGCTGGAAGCGGCTCGCGGCGTCGGTGGGAACCAGCCGCACCTGCGCTCCGAAACCGGCGAGCAGCTGACGGTTGCAGGGATACGAGGGGTCGGCCACCAGCACCTCGTCGCCGGGGTCGACCAGCGCCGCGGTGGCCAGCAGCAGCGCGGCCGACGCGCCGGCAGTGACCACCACCCGCTGCGCGTCGACCCGCACGCCGTGCGCGCGCTGGTAGAAGTCGGCGATGGCCTCGCGCAGCGCCGGCAGACCGAGCGCCCCCGTATAGGCCAGCGGCGTGTCGCGCGCGACCTGCTGGGCCGCGCGCAGCACCGCGGGCGGGGCGCCGAAATCGGGTTCGCCGATGTTCATGCGGATCACCTGCCGCCCCTGCGCCTCGAGCGCGGCCGCCCGCTTGGCGAACTCCATCGCGAGAAACGGGGCTATGGCCTGTGCGCGTGCGGAGATTCTCATCGTCGATCCTGCCGAAGGGACCGCCATGCTACATGGCCTCGCGCCTGCGCTGCGCGGGCCGCGCCACCGCCAGGTACACCAGCAGCGCGGCGGCCGCGCAAGCCAGCATGGTCAGGCTCATCGAGCGCGCGCTGCGACCGTCGTCCAGCCAGGCCACGACCGCCGACGCCGCCGCCCCGCTGCCCATCTGGGTGAAGCCCAACGCGGCGCCCGCCACACCGGCGATGTGGGGCATCGGATGCAGCGCGCCGTGCACGGCGTTCGGCGCGGCCAGCCCGTAGCCGCAGGTGGCCAGCAGCAGCAGCGGCAGGTATTGCGCCAGCCCGGCGCGGCTGTCCAGGCTCAATCCCAGCAGCAGGCAGGAAGCCAGCAGCATCGCCGCCAGCCCGACGCCCAGCGGCAGGTGGCCCGCGATCCGCCGCCGGCCGAGGTAGGCGCTGGTGGTCGCTCCGGCGACGATTCCCGCCGCGGTGCAGGCGAACACGGCGGCGTACTGCAGCAGGCTCAACCCGAGCACCCGGGTCATCAGCAGCGGCGAACCCGAGATGTAGGCGAACAGGCAGCCGAAGCTCAGGCCATTGACCGCGGCGTGGCCGAAGGCCTCGCGGTCGCACACCACCTGGCGGTAGTTGCCGAGCAGCCGCCGCAGCCGCAGCGCATGGGGGTCGGGCTGGCGCAGGCTTTCCTGCAGGCCCCAATGGACCACCCCGCTCAGCAGGACCCCGAACACCGCCAGGAAGCCGTAGATCCAGCGCCAGGAACCGACGCGCAGGATCCACGCTCCCAGCGACGGCGCGACGATGGGCGCCGTGGCGCGCACCAGGTTCAGCACCGACAGCCGGCTGCGCGCACTGGCGCCGTCGAACAGGTCGCGCACCATCGCCAGCACCACCACCATGCCGGCGCCGGCGCCGCAACCGGCGAGCAGGCGCGCCACCAGCAGGCTGGCGATTCCCGGCGCGAGCGCGCAGGCGGCGCTGGCGCCGGTGAACAAGGCGCAGCCCGCCAGCAGCGCGCGGCGCCTGCCCAACGCATCCGACAGCGGGCCGAAGACCAGTTGCGCCGAGGCGAAGCCGGCCAGGAACAGGCTGAGGGTCAGCGTGGCGTCGCGCTGCGGAACTCCCAGGCCGGCGGCGATCGCCGGCAGCGCCGGCAGCCCCATGTCGATGGACAGCACGAGCATCGCGCTGAGCGAACCCAGCACGACCAGGAACAGCGCGGAGTCGGGAGCGATGCGGGCCCCCGCGGTGCGGGCGATGCGAGGCATCCGGCGCAGTGTAGTGCGGCCGGACGACGCGGCGCGCCGGCGCTGGCTACACTGCGGCGTGGAGCAGCAGCCGCGCGCGGCCACCTGGTGGCCTGCGCGCGGGCGCACCCCGATCCCTGACGGCCGCGGCTGCCTGCCCGGCCGAGCCGCACGCAACACCCAGCCGCATGACCCCATCCCGGTTCGTCATCGCCCACGGCCGTTTCGAGGCCGCGCGCCGCCTGCCGCGGCTGCCGCCTGGGTCGCCCGGCCACGGCCTGCACGGCCATGGCTTCGAGGCGCGGCTGCGCGCGAGCGCGCAGCACGTCGCGACCCCCGCCGCGGCGGCGGTGCAGGCGCTGCGCGAGCGCCTGGCCCAGGCCATGCAGCCGCTGCAGTACGGCGACCTGAACGCCCTGCACGAACACCCGGACGATGCGTGGCTGGCCGACTGGCTGCTGCGCCGCGCAGACCTGCCGCGGGCGCGGCTGGACTTGCGCAGCACTCCGACGCAGGGGGTGTGCGGCCAGCTCGAGCAGGCATTCGACAGCCTGCGGCGCTACCGCTTCCTGGCCGCGCACTTCCTGCCCAACGTGCCTGCCGGCCACCAATGCGGCCGCCTGCACGGACACGCCTTCGAAGTCGAGCTGCGCGCCGCGCAGGCCGATTACGCGACGCTGGATGGCCATTGGCAGGCGCTCGCGCCCCGGCTCGAGCACAGCCTGCTCAACGACATCGACGGCCTGCACAACCCGACCAGCGAAATTCTCGCGGCCTGGATCTGGCAGCGGCTGCAGCCGGAGCTGGCCGGACTGCGCTCGGTGACGGTGCTGGAGACCGCCTCCTCCGGCGCCCGCTTCGACGGCAGCGCCTTTGTCATCTGGAAGGAGTTCAACCTCGACTGCGCGCTGCGCGTGCGCCGCGCCGCCGCGGGCAGCGCGGCGGCGCGCTTGCACGGTCAGACCTTTCGACTGCGGCTGCGGCTGAGCGCGCCGCTGCACCAGGTGCTGGGCTGGGTGGTCGACTACGGCGACGTCAAGTCACTGTTCCGCCCGCTGTTCGAACGCCTGGACCACCAGGCGCTGCAACAGGTCGAAGGGCTGGAGGACGCCGACACCTGCAGCGTGGCCGCCTGGGTGTTCGACGCCTGCAGGCAGCAACTGCCCGCGCTGTGCGGGGTCGACCTCCTCGAGGCCGACGGGTGCGGCGCGGCTCTGGAGCTGCCCGCATGACGATGAGTCCCACCCCGCCGCCCGTGCCGCAGGGGCTGCCCGCCAGCCCCTGCGTGGGGATCTGCAGCGTCGGATCCAACGGGGTGTGCGTCGGATGCCTGCGCACCCTGGACGAAATCGCCCGCTGGCGATCGATGGGCGAGGCCGAGCGAGGCGCGGTCTGGCGCCGCGTGCTGGCGCAGGGCTGGCAGGCTGCCAAACCGGTTCCGCGCGGCTGGGGCGGCGGGCGGCTGGTGCCTGGCCGGCCGGCGCCGCTCGTGCGAGACTTCGCCCCAGTGTCTCCGCGACCGCCTCTGTTTACCGCACCGCCGACGCCGATGTCCCAGCCACCGCAAGCTCCCCGGGCCCGGACCCTGGACCAGCCCACCCTCGATCTGCTGCAGCAGGCGCGCAGCCGCGGCCGCCCGCCGCTCGACGGCCTCAGCGCCCGGCAGGCGCGAGAGTTCCCGAGTTGGTTCGAACTGCTGTTCGGGCCGGCGCCGCGGCTGGCCGTCATGCGCGACGTGGACATCCCGGGCGCCGACGGAGCGCGCCTGCACGCGCGGCTGTACGCCGACCGGCCGGACCCCGACAGCCTGGTGGTGTACCTGCACGGCGGCGGCTGGGTGCTGGGCTCGGTGGCCGGCTACGAGCCCTACACCGCGCTGCTCGCCCAGCGCACCGGCAGCGCGGTGCTGTCGGTCGACTACCGGCTGGCCCCCGAACACCCCTTCCCGGCACCGCTGCATGACGCGCAGGCGGCTCTGCAGTACGCGGCCGAGCAGGGCGCCAGCCTGCTGGGGCGGCCGATGCGCCGCCTGGTGGTGATGGGCGACAGCGCCGGGGCCGCGTTGGCCACGGTCGCCGCGCGCAAGCGCGCCACGCAGGTCGGGCTGCGCCAGCCCGACCTGCAGGTGCTGCTGTATCCGGTCACCGACGCCGGCTTCGACACCCCGAGCTACCGCGATTACGCGCAGGGCTACCTGCTCAGCGCGGCCGACATGCGCTGGTTCTGGGGCCAGTACTGCCCGGACCCGTCGCTGCGCGCCGACCCCGACGCGTCGCCGCTGCGCGCCGCCGACCTGTCGGGCCTGCCACCGACGCTGCTGTTCAGCGCCGAATTCGACCCGCTGCGCGACGAGGGCGAGCGCTACGGCCAGCGCCTGCAGCAGGCCGGGGTCAGCTGCCGGGTGGTGCGCTGCCCCGGGGTGCTGCACGGCTTTGTCGCGATGGCGCGGGCGCTGCCGCTGGCGGCCAGCGGATTCGACACGATTTGTGACGGGATCCGCAGGCACCTGGCCTGAGGCGCCTGCGGTCGGCGCGCGCAAGCGTGACGCAGTTCACACAAATGCGCCTTTTGTCATCCGACGGCGGCCCTGGCGCCCGCGCCGCGGTCCATACTGTGATGGCCACCGTATGCACCCGTTGGATCCGCAATGGAAACCTTGCTCGACTTCCTGCAACTCAGCGATGACGAAACGCGCGCGCTGCAAACCCACGCGCCGGCGTTGAGGCAGCGCGCCGCCGCGGCCTGCGCGCACTTCGAGAAACAGGCGCGCGCCCAGCAGGTCGCCGGCGAACTGCTGGAGCCGCTGGGCGAAGCGGCGCTGCAGCAGTTGCTGGAACTGCACCAGGAGCATTACCTGGAACTGCTCGCCCCCCACTACACGCCGCAATTGCAGCAGCGCATGCTCGGCGTCGGCCAGCTGTTCCACCGCTGGGGACTGGCTCCGCTGTGGATCATGACCCTGTCCTCGGGCTTCGCCGCCGATTTCGAGATGTTCGCTGCCGAGTTGTCGCTGCAGCAACGCCGGCCGCTGATGGGCGCGCTGTACAAGAGGCTGCGGCGCGACGAGGCCTGGCAGCTCGAGGGCTACAGGTTGGCCAGCGAACGCGTGCGCCGCACCCTGGAGCAAAGCCCGCTGCGCGATGGCCTGAGCGGCCTGCTGAACCTGGCCGCGCTGCAGGAAATGCTGCCGCTGGCGCTCGAACGCACGCGGCGCAACCACACGAAACTGGCGCTCGCGGCGCTCGATTTCGACGATTTCGAATCGCTCAACCGCAACCACGGCCGCGCCGCCGGCGACTCGGTGCTGCGTCAGTTCGCGCAGCGGCTGCAGCGCGCGCTGCGCAAGACCGACCTGCTGGTGCGCAGCGACGGCGACGAATTCGTGCTGGTGCTCGAAGGCATCCGCGACATCAGCAACATCGCGCCGCTGCTCGAGCGGCTGCAACTCGACTTCGACGTGCCCTATGCGCTGTCGGACGCGCTGTTCTGGCAATGCCCGATCAGCATGGGCGTGACCCTGTTCCCCGATGACGATGTCGACGCCGAGGAACTGCTGCTGCACGCCCGTGCTGCGATGCAGCAAGTGAAGGCGACCAAGTCGCAGCGCGAATTCTTCTGGGGTTTCTACCAGCGCTGAAACGCCGCCGCCCGGGCGGCTCGCCCGGATCGCGCGCCGCCCCTGCGCGCCGCGATGTCGCGTCTGGAAACAGCCGCCACCGTCCCGGCCCGGCCCAAGGTGATTAAACTGCCCGGCACGGCGCGACGCTGCGCCGTGCCAAATCACAACGACGGCGAGGCCCGCTGCGAAGCTGCAAGGTGGCCGCGGGTGGCGCCGAACACGGAGCCAGCAGTCCTATGAACGCCTCTGTCCAGGCCAGCGCCGCAGGCCAGGTTCCAGCCTATGTGCGCAACGCCAAGCTCATCGATTGGGTCGCCCGCGTCGCCCACCTGACCCAGCCCGCCGCCGTGCACTGGTGCGACGGCAGCCAGCAGGAATACGACCGCCTGTGCCAGCAACTGGTCGACGCCGGCACGTTCAAGCGGTTGAACCCGGCGCTGCGGCCGGGCAGCTACCTGGCCTGCTCCGATCCCTCGGACGTGGCGCGGGTCGAGGACCGCACCTTCATCTGCAGCGTGCGCAAGGAGGACGCCGGCCCGACCAACAACTGGGTCGCCCCGGCCGAGATGCGCGAGGTGCTGCAGACCGGCGAGCAGGCGCTGTTCCGCGGCTCGATGCGCGGGCGCACGCTGTACGTGATTCCCTTCAGCATGGGTCCGCTGGGCTCGCCGATTTCCCATGTCGGCATCGAACTCTCGGACTCGCCCTATGTGGTGGTGAACATGCGCCTGATGACCCGCATGGGGCGCGCGGTGGTCGACCTGCTGGGCACCGACGGCGACTTCGTGCCCTGCGTGCACAGCGTCGGAGCGCCGCTGCAAGCCGGGCAGGCCGACGTGGCCTGGCCCTGCGACCCGCAGCGCAAGTACATCGTCCACTACCCGGAGACGGGGGAGATCTGGTCCTACGGCTCGGGCTACGGCGGCAACGCGCTGCTGGGCAAGAAGTGCTTCGCGCTGCGCATCGCGTCGCGGATGGGCCGCGACCAGGGCTGGCTGGCCGAACACATGCTGATCCTGGGCGTGACCAACCCGGCGGGGCGCAAGTACCACATCGCGGCCGCCTTCCCCAGCGCCTGCGGCAAGACCAATTTCGCGATGCTCATCCCGCCGGCCTCGATGCCCGGCTGGAAGATCACCACCATCGGCGACGACATCGCCTGGATCAAGCCCGGCGCCGACGGCCGGCTGTACGCGATCAATCCCGAGGCCGGGTACTTCGGGGTGGCCCCGGGAACGAACTACCAGACCAACCCCAACTGCATGCGCAGCCTCGAGCGCGACGTGATTTTCACCAACGTCGCGCTGACCGACGACGGCGACGTCTGGTGGGAGGGCATGGGGCCGGCGCCCGCGCACGCGATCGACTGGCAGGGCCGCGACTGGACGCCGCAGATCGCCGCGGCCAGCGGCGCCAAGGCGGCGCACCCGAACGCCCGCTTCACCGTGGCGGCGACCAACAACCCGGCGCTCGACCCGGCATGGGACGACCCGGCCGGAGTTCCCATCGACGGCTTCGTGTTCGGCGGCCGGCGCTCGACCACGGTGCCGCTGGTCACCGAGGCCCGCAACTGGCTCGAGGGGGTGTACATGGCGGCGACCATGGGCTCGGAGACCACCGCGGCGGCGGTTGGCCAGCAAGGCGTGGTGCGGCGCGACCCCTTCGCGATGCTGCCCTTCTGCGGCTACCACATGGGGGACTATTTCCGCCACTGGGTCGACATGGAAAACCGCCTGCGCGGCCAGGGATCCAGGCTGCCGCACATCTTCTGCGTCAACTGGTTCCGCAAGGGCGCCGACGGCGGCTTCGTCTGGCCCGGCTACGGCGAGAACGCCCGGGTGCTCAAGTGGATGATCGAGCGCATCGAGGGAGTCGCGCAGGGCGAGGGCAACTTCTTCGGAATCAGCCCGCGCTACCAGGACCTGGACTGGGGCGGCCTGGAGTTCAGCGAGCAGCGCTACGCCAGCGTGATCGATTCCAGCGCAGAACAGTGGCAGCAGGAACTGCGGCTGCATGACGAGTTGTTCGACAAGCTCGCCCCTCGCGTTCCGGACGAGCTCCAGGCCGCCCGCCAGGCGCTGCAGGCAGCGCTGCCGCGCTGAGGCGCCGGCTACTCAGGGTTTGCCGAAGGTGACCACCAGGCTGGCGACGTGCAGCCCGAACTTGAGCATGCGGGTGTGGTTGAGCAACAGCTTGTCGCCCAGCAGGTACATGTGGTCGTCCATGCGCACCCGCAGCACCCGCTCGCCCATCGGCAGCGCCAACACGTAGTTCCAGCGCAGGCTGTGGCCGCTGCCGCTGGCGCGCGCGGTGCCGACCACGTCGCCCGCGGTGGCCTCGTAGCGCCTCAGGCCCTGGCGTTCGGACAGCCGGCGCAGGCTCCAGGTGCGGCGCTGGCGCTGGCCGTCGTCGAACACGTAGGACTCCTGCAGCCTGCCCCAGTCGCCCTGCCACAGCGCCTGCATGTCGACGTGGAAGCGCCGGCGTTCCTTTCCGCGACGATCGAGCACCACGCCGTCGGCCCACAGCCTGCCGTCGAAGAACTCCTCCAGGCGCAGCTGGCGCTGCGGCAGCGCAGGCTCGCCGGCGGGCCGCGTCGCCGCCGCCTGCTGCGGCAGCACGCTCGCCGGCGCGACCTCGGCCCCCAGGGTGTCGACCACGGTGTCGGGTTGCAAGTCGAAACTGGCGGGTCTGCGCTGCATCATGGTGTCGACGGGCGCGGCCTGCCGCGCGAACGCCACCATGGTAGCGCCGCGCAGGCGCCGCGCGGCCGCCGCCGCCGGCGTTCCTGCCTATACTGGTCAGCGCGTTGCCGGGTGCGGCGCCCGGCGGCAGGTCCCAGCTCATGTCCAGGAGGATGACGTGTTTCCCGAATATCGCGACCTGATTTCCCGGCTCAAGACCTCCGATGCCCATTTCGCCAGGCTGTTCGACCGACACAACGAACTGGATCAGCGCATCCGCCATTTCGAGGAGGGAGTCCAGACCGCCGACGGCCTGACCATCGAGAACCTGAAGAAACAAAAGCTCAAGCTCAAGGACGAGCTCTACCAGATGCTGCGCAAGGCCGCCGCCTGAGGCGCTGCGCGCCGCCGCGGCTACAGGTACTCGCCGATCCGGCTCACGCCCCACTGCACCGGGTTCTCCAGGCCGACGATGCGCTCGTCGCACCCGGGCAGCGCCAGGTCGATCAGGCGCGGGCTCAGCGCGGCCCGCGTCTGCGCGTGCATCAGCACCCGCACGCGCGGCGCCAGCAGCGAAGCTTCGCCCTGCTCGACCACCACTCCGAGCAGCCCCGATTCCAGGCGCACGAAACTGCCGATGGGGTAGATGCCCACGCTCTTGACGAAATGCTGGAACACCGCCTCGTCGAAATGCGTGCCCGTCCAGCCCGCCATCCGGCGCAGTGAGCCCGCCGGATCCCAGCCCGCCTTGTAGGGTCGGTTGGAGGTGATCGCGTCGTAGACGTCACACACCGCGCCCATGCGCGCGACCAGGGAGATGCGCTGCCCAGGCAGGCCCTTGGGATAGCCGGTTCCGTCGACCTTCTCGTGGTGGTGCAGGCACACGTCGAGCGCAGCCGCGGGGATGCCCTCGAGGTGGCGCAGCAGCTCGTAGCCGAGCTCCGGATGGGTGCGCACGGTACGCAGCTCGTCTTCGCTCAGCCGTGCCGGCTTGTTGATGATCGCCGCCGGGATCATCGCCTTGCCCACGTCGTGCAGCAGGCCGGCCATTCCGGCGTCGCGGGTCTGCCGGGCATCGAGCCGCAACTGGCGCGACAACGCGATCATCAGCGCGCACACCGCCGCCGAGTGCATGTAGGTGTACTCGTCGGCGGCCTTCAGGCGCGCGACGCTGAGCAGGGCCCAGGGGTTGCGCTGCACCGACTCCGAAATTTCCTCGACCAGTTCGGCGGCACCCGCGGTGTCGATCGCGCGGCCCAGCCGCGACTGCTCGAACAGCGAAAGCAGGACCGGCCGCGACCCGTCATAGATGCGACGAGCACGCTGGACTTCCTGATGGAAATCCGTAGTTGGCTCGACTGCCCTGGCTGTGGCCTCAACCGCCTGACGCCGCTCCTGCAGCTCGGTCGATTCCGGTTGGAGCGCCGACGCCCCTCGCTCCCCGCCCTCGTCGTCGTCCGCGCCCGCGGCCAGTCCCCGGTGCGGGTCGATCCACAACTCCTCGATGCCGCTTTGGACGATGGCGTCGATCTCCGCGTCGCGGCGCACCAGGAAGGATCCGCGCCAGAAGGGGTGGTCGAGCCAGGAACCGGCCAGGCGCTCGACGTACATGCCCTTGCGCAACTGCTGGGAGCGGATCTTCTGGAGCATCGGCAGGCAGGCCACGACGCGTGGCGGGTTCACAACAAAGCGCATCGTAGAACATCGCCGGCGCGGATGGCGAGCAAGGATTTCACACTCCGCGAATCGGCACGCGCTGCGTGCACGCCGGCGGTCTGTCCTCTACCATCGGCAGCCACACCCTGCCGGCGCGACCTGCCGTCGCTCGCTCGCGCGGCCGCGCACCGAGCCTCGACCCCGTCATGTCCTCGTCCCGCCACCTCCCCGCCGCCGAGCGTCCCGGGCCCGCGCGATGAAACCCCTGGCGCGCCTGAGCCGGGTGGTCTTCAGCCGCTATTTCAGCAGCGGCGTGGTGTCGGCCACCGGCACCCTGGCGCTGGGCCTGCTCGGCTACGCGATCGCCGGCATGGGCTACGCGCTGAGCCTGGCCAGCGGCGCGCTGATGGTTTGCTTCGCCGACAACCCGGCCCCGGTCGGACTGAAGGCCGTGGAGCTGTCCTTCGCATCGATCGCCGGCGCGCTGTGCTTCGCCGCGGTGTGGGGCACGGCCAGGCACCCCTGGCTGCAACTGGCGGTCGTCCCGGTCCTGGGCTTCCTGGCCGGGCTGGTCACGCTGTGGGGAAAGCGCGCGGTGGGCATCGCGTTCAGCCTGCTGTTCATCACCATCATCACGCTGGGCATCCCGCCGCCGGCGAATTCGGCCGCGCTGGCCGCCGGCAGCGTGCTGCTGCTGCTGGGCGCGCTGGCCTACACCGCCTACGCGCTGCTGCTCGGCCGCGTGCTGCGCGGCCGCACCAAGCAGCAGGCGCTGGCCGAGGTGATCGACGCCATCGGCGCCTACATGCGCTGGCAGGGCCAGGCCTATGCGCGCGCGGCTGCGCAGACGCCGGACGACGACGGGGCGCAGGCGGCGATGCTGCAGGGGGCCGTCAACGATGCGCTGCAGTCGGCGCGCGACCTGGTGCTGCGCGAGGGGCGCGCGCCGCGCGACGCGCTGTGGACCCACATGCTGCTGCTGACCCTCGACCTGTTCGAGGCCCAGCTGGCTGCGCACAACGACGCCTCGCCGCTGCACGAGGCCTTCGACGGCAGCGACGTGCTGCAGGCGCTGGGGCTGGGCCTGCGGCAAAACGCCGAGGCACTGGAGACGCTGGCGCTGGCGCTGCTGCACGACCGCGAACTGCATGTGCGAACACCGCGGCCGCAGCGCTGGGATGGCCTGCAACAGCAGGCCGCGGCCTGGCTGGGCGAACGCACCGAGTCCGAGCTGCGCCAGGCGCGCGCGATGCTCGAGGCGCAGTTGCACAGCCTGCGCCAGGTCGACGCGCTGGTCGGCGCGCTGCACCAGGCCTATGCGCTGCGCAACGCGCCGCCGGCCTTCCCGGAACTGCCCGACGCGCGGCTGTTCGTCAGCCCGTGGCGCTACCAGCCGCGGCAGGTGCTGGCGCACCTGCGCCTGGGCTCGCCGGTGTTTCGCCATGCCGTGCGCCTGGCGCTGGCGCTGGGCTGTGCGCTGCTGCTGTCGCGCCTGATGTTCTCCCACCAGGAACATGCCTACTGGATCGGCCTGACGATCGCGGTGATCCTGCGCCCGAACTACGGCGTGACCCGCCAGCGCATCCGCGAGCGTCTGCTCGGCACGGTGGCCGGCTGCCTGCTGGCGGCGGCCTTCCTGGCGCTGCACCCGGGGCTGTACTGGATGCTGGCCGGCATCTTCCTCGCGCTGGCGCTGGCGCGCACCTTCGTCACCACCAACTACCGCTTCACCGCGATGGCCGGAAGCGTGCTGGCGCTGCTGCTGGCCTACCTGCTGCGCGAGAACTCGCCCTTCCTGGCCGAGCAGCGCGTGCTCGACACCGCGATCGGCGCGGCGCTGGCCTGGGGCTTCAGCCACCTGCTGCCGCGCTGGGAATACCTGGACGCGCCGCAGCAACTGCGCGATCTGCTGGCCGCGCTGTCCCGCTACGCCGCGGTGGCGCTCGAGCGCGCGCCCCACGAGGAGCGGGAATTCAGGCTGGCCCGCAAGCAGCTGTTCGATACCCTCGCCGGGATCACCGGCCTGCATGGCCGCATGCTCGAGGAGCCGCGCGGCAGGCGACGGGCGCCGCAGCACCTGGCGCAGTTGATCACCCACGCCTACCTGCTGGCTTCGCAACTGGCCTCGGTGCGCCTGCTGCGCGCCCAGCTCGAGCCGCAGGGACGCATGGGCGATCCCCAGTGGGCGCAGATGCAGGCTTGCCGCGACCAGGTGCTGCACGGACTGTCGAGCCAGCGCGGCGTCGACGCGGTCGCCCCGGCAGGCACGCCGCCGTCCTGGCTGCCCGACGAGGATCCGCTGCTCACGCGCCTGCACCTGATCGGCAGCGAAGCCGCGCAGATCGGCCAGTTGCGCCAGCGCATCCAGCGCGAGCTGCACGGCGCGCCGACCGCTGCGCAGCAACCCGCCTGAGCACGGCGGCGCGGCGAGCTCACTCGGCGCCGGCGGCCACCCAGGCCGTCTTGTGCACTCCGGGATGACTGCCGAGTTCGCGCACCAGGCGGTCGAGTGCCTGCGTGCGACCGGGACGCGCATCGAGCGTGGCGGCGATCTCGACGTCGCTGCCGAGCAGGCGCTGCTGCACCACCGGCACCGCGAACCCGGCGCCGGCCGCGAGCTCCTGCAGCCATGCCAGCAGCGCCTGGCTGTGCTCCACGCCGACCACCGCCCACAGCGTGAACAGCGCAGCCGGATCGGCCTCGACCGCGGGCGCGCCGACCGCCGCGTCGGCCGCGCGCAGGTCGGCCAGCGGGCGATGCAGCGCGCTGACCACCGGGCGCAGCGCGGTATTGGCGCACAGCACCAGCGCGGTGCCGAGCAGGGCCTCGAAGAACTCGCCGCAGCCGCAGGCCGCGCCCACCGCAGCGGCGCCCCACAGCGTGGCGGCGGTGTTGATTCCGCGCACCGTGCCCTGGTCGCGCAGGATGACCCCGGCGCCGAGGAAGCCGATTCCCGAGGCGACATAGGCGATCACCCGCACCGCGCCCGCGCCGCCGGCCAGCGCCATGCTCATGCTGACGAACATCGACGCGGCCAGCGCCACCAGCACGATGGTGCGCAGCCCGGCGGTGCGCTGGCGCACCTGGCGCTCCCAGCCGATCAGCCCGCCCAGCGCGAAGGCGCCCAGCAGGCTGAGCAGCACCTGGACATGCGGCGACGGCAGCCAGCCCGCGGCGACGGCGTGTGGCATGGCCCGTTCCCGGCCGCCGCCTCAGCGCGCGTCGGGCGGTTCGCCGAACAGGCCCTTGCGGTCGAGCGCCAGTTCGAGCGAAGGCAGCCGCACGTCGAGCAGGTCGGCCACGGGTGCGCGGCCGCGCGTGGGGCCGAGCGTGGTGGCATGCCTGCGCGCAGCGCGGTCCGGCGTGCCGCGCACGCCGCGGCGGGGCCGCGCCCAACGGCACAGCCGGGCGATCCATCGGTTCATCGGTGTTCCTCCTCGACCGGCGCATGCCGGCAGCCCACGCGACGCACTGCGGGCGCCGGCGACGCGGAATCGTGGGCAGCGCAGCCCGCGACACCCCGGCAGGCGCGAACACGCCGTGTGCGGGAACATCGAGGCGAACTTCGCTGTGCACCGGCCCGGGTTCCGGTGCGTCCAGCGACGCGCCGGTACTCAGGCCGTCATTCCGGCAGGGCCGCAAGACCCGGCAGGGCAACGACTGGGATGGTCCATCGGAGCGCAGGCCCGAAGCCTGTGCGGGTTGCAGAGCGGTGCAGTATAGGCAGCGCCTCGCGGGCCTGGCCGACTCCGCCACATAGGCACCGCGGACCGAAGGGCTTTGCCCCGGCCGGTGCCGGCTGGCCGCTGCGCGAGCAATCGGGTATCATTCGGCGGCTTCGGGGGTATAGCTCAGTTGGTAGAGCAGCTGACTCTTAATCAGTAGGTCCAAGGTTCGAATCCTTGTGCCCCCACCAGACCCAGGTTCCGCGAGGTTCCGGGAAAGCCGGAAAGCCCGAGAGATTCCAGGGCCTCCGGCTTTTTTGCTGGGCCCCTGAACGTCCTGCACGTCCCGCGCGTCCTGCACGCCCCGCATGCCCCACGCGGCGCCTCGCCGAGTCCCGTAGATTCCGCCCATGCCCCTTCCGATCCTCGTCACCGGCGGCGCCGGCTACATCGGCTCCCACACCTGCGTCGCGCTGATCGAGGCCGGGCATGTTCCGCTGGTGCTGGACAACCTGTGCAACAGCAGCGTCGAGTCGCTCGCGCGGGTGCAGCGCATCACCGGAGTGCGCCCGCTGTGGGTCGAGGGCGACATCCGCGATGCCGCGCTGCTGCAGCGCGTGCTGGCCGAGCATCGGCCGCAGGCGGTGATCCACTTCGCGGGGCTGAAGGCGGTCGGCGAGTCGGTCCGCGAACCCCTTGCGTACTACGACAACAACGTCGGCGGAACGACCATCCTGCTGCAGGCCATGCAAGAGGCCGGTTTGCGCAACCTGATCTTCTCGTCGTCCGCGACGGTCTACGGCAACCCCGCGTCGGTGCCCATCAGCGAGGATTTCCCGCGCAGCGCGACCAACCCCTACGGGCGCAGCAAGCTGATGATCGAGGACATCCTGGGCGACCTGGTGGGTGCCGATCCGCGCTGGCGCGTGGCCCGGCTGCGCTATTTCAACCCGGTAGGCGCCCACGCCAGCGGGCTGATCGGCGAGGATCCGCGCGGCATCCCGAACAACCTGATGCCCTACATCACCCAGGTCGCGGTCGGCAGGCTGCCCGAGCTGCAGGTTTTCGGAGGCGACTGGCCCACCCCCGATGGAACCGGGGTGCGCGACTTCATCCACGTCATGGACCTCGCCGAGGGACATGTCGCTGCGCTTGCCCACCTGCTCGGCGAGCCGGGCATGTTCACCGTCAACCTGGGCACCGGGCAGGGTTGCTCGGTGCTGCAGATGGTGCAGGCCTTCGAGCGCAACAGCGGGCGCAGGGTGCCCTATCGCATCGTCCCGCGTCGCGCGGGGGACATCGCCGCATGCTGGGCCGACGCGTCGGCTGCGCACCGGCTGCTGCACTGGCAGGCGAGGCGCGACCTGGACACCATCTGCGCCGACGCCTGGCGCTGGCAGCAGGCCAACCCCCAGGGCCTGCGCTGACGCGCCCGCGCTCAGGCCGTCGGCGAATACACCGGGTGGGCGTCGGCGAGCTCGCGCACCTGCTCGCGCACCCGCTGCAGCACCGCGGCGTCCTGCGGCGCGTCGAGCACGTCGCCAATCAGGTGGGCGGTGCGCACCACCTGCGCCTCGCCGAAGCCGCGGGTGGTCATCGCCGGCGTGCCCAGTCGGATCCCCGAGGTCACCATGGGCTTCTGGGGATCGTTCGGGATGGCGTTCTTGTTCACCGTGATGTGCACCGACCCCAGCAGCTGCTCGGCCTGCTTGCCGGTGATGTCCTTGGCCCGCAGGTCGACCAGCATCAGGTGGCTTTGCGTGCCGCCGGAGACGATGCGCAGCCCGCGCTGCTGCAGCGCCGCCGCCATCGCCTGCGCGTTGGCCAGCACCTGCCTCTGGTAGTCCTTGAACGCCGGCGCCAGCGCCTCCTGGAAGGCCACCGCCTTGGCGGCGATCACATGCATCAGCGGGCCGCCCTGCAGCCCCGGGAACACCGCCGAATTGATGGCCTTCTCGTGCTCGGCCTTCATCAAGATGATGCCGCCCCTCGGGCCGCGCAAGGTCTTGTGGGTGGTCGAGGTCACGACATCGGCATGCGGCACCGGGTTGGGGTAGATGCCGGCGGCGACCAGCCCCGCGTAGTGCGCCATGTCGACCATCAGCTTGGCGCCGACCTCGCGCGCGATGCTCGCGCAGCGCTCGAAATCGATGTGCAGGCTGTAGGCCGAGGCGCCGGCGATCAGCAGCTTGGGCCGGTGCTGCAGCGCCAGCCGGCGCATCTGCTCGTAGTCGATGCGCTCCTGGTCGTCCAGGCCATAGGGCACGACCCGGAACCATTTGCCGCTCATGTTCAGCGCCATGCCGTGGGTCAGGTGCCCACCTTCGGCCAGGCTCAGGCCCATGATGGTGTCGCCGGGCTGCAGGAAGGCCAGGAACACCGCCTCGTTGGCCTGGGCTCCCGAGTGCGGCTGCACGTTGGCGGCCTCGGCGCCGAACAGTCGCTTGACCCGCTCGATGGCCAGGCTCTCGGCCACGTCGACGTACTCGCAGCCGCCGTAGTAGCGGCGCCCCGGGTAGCCCTCGGCGTACTTGTTGGTCAGCTGGGTTCCCTGCGCCTGCATCACAGCGGGCGAGGCGTAGTTCTCCGACGCGATCAGTTCCAGGTGGTCGTGCTGGCGGCGGTTTTCATTCTGGATCGCCGACCACAGCTCGGGGTCGGTCTGGGCGATGGAAATCGAGCGGTCGAACATGGCTATCTCCTGGCGTGGCATGGGCGCACAAGCGCTGCACCGGCATCCGAGCAGCAAAACGCCGCCCCCGGAATCGAAGGCGGCGCTACGGCATCAGCCCAGGCGAACGGCGGCACGGGTGGCGGCACGGTTGCGCTCCCCGGTGGTTGCATCCACCTCGGCCTGCCCGCCCGCGAGCCGCCAATGCGCCGGCCGGGCGAGCGCGGCCTGATCGCCAGTCGCGCAACCCGCCCATGGTACCTCAGGGCGCGGCCAGCCTCAGGTCGACGCCGGCTGCGCGCTGTCGTTGCTGGCGGTCTGGGTGGACGAGCCCAGCGGGCGGCGCGGGGAGCTCGGCTGCGCGGCTGCGATGACCTGGCGCAGCCGCGCCTGCTCGGCCAGCACCTTGGAGGCATAGCCGCCGGAGCTGGCTCGCGAGGACGCGCCGACGTACATGCGCAGCCCGGCCTGCAGCGAGCCGCCGCGGTGGATCGCATTGCGCAGCACGATCGCGCCCACGCGCACGTTGGCCAGCGGATCCAGGCTCGCCTGCGGTCCGCCGTACGGAGCGAACTTGTCGCGATGCACGTCGGCCATCACTTGCATCAGCCCGGTCGCGCCGACCGCGCTCTGGGCGTAGGGATTGAACGAGGACTCCACCGCCATGACCGCCAGGATCAGCGTCGGATCGAGATGCTCGCTGCTCCCGGCCGCCCAGGCGCCGGCCACCAGCTCGCGCATGGCCAGCGGCGCGATGCTGTAGCGCCGCGACAGGTAGCTGGCGACCGCCATCTGCGCCGGGTCGAGCGCGGCCAACGGCGGCGGCTGCAGCGCCGCGGTGTCGTCGGGCGCCGACTGCACGGGCGCCGCGCTGGCCACCTGACCGAGCGCCTGCAGCTGGCGCATCGCCGCCTTGCGGGCGGCGACCCATTGCACCACCCCATGTTCCAGCGACAACACCGACTGCGGGTTGATGTACAGATAGGTCCCCGCCGCGACGACGAAAAAACCCACCATCATCAAGGTGTAATGGGTCCATTGCAGGACCTCGGCACCGATGCTGCGCCAGCTCGGAAGCTGGATCTGCGTGTCTTGCGACATCTTGCTCTCCTGTGTCGATCGGCCGGGGACCGGGCGGCGCCGCGAGGCGCCGCGAGTCCGCGGTTGGGCACAGATCCGGAACCTGCGCATCCCTGCGCGGGTACCTGGCCTACGATGCTGCAGGTACCCTGCCGCCGGCCTGGGCCGGGACGATTCCGGGGCGATTGGATCGCACGCGCCGCGCAACGGGGGGCTGCCAGCCCGCATCCCGCAGGACCCTGCACCGAGGAGCAGGGCGCGCCGACGCACGAACGTGGCCGCATTTTAAGGTCTGCTTATATCGTGTCAATTCATAAGCCTTTGAATTACCCAACTTATTGATCTATGCGATACCGTGATCTCAGGGATTTCCTGGAGTTGCTGAGGGCGCAGCAAGACCTGGTCGACGTGGCCCAGCCGGTCGACCCGCGCCTGGAAATGACCGCGGTGTGCGACGCCATGCTGCAGCGCGGCGGCCCGGCACTGCTGTTCCAGCAGCCCACCGGCCATGCGATTCCGGTGCTCGGCAACCTGTTCGGCACCACCCGCCGCGTGGCGCTGGCGATGGGCGCGAGCCAGCCGGGCGAGTTGCGGCGGGTCGGCGAGGTGCTGGCCGCGTTGCGCCAGCCCGAGCCGCCGCGCGGACTGGCCGATGCCGGCGAGTTGCTGCGACTGGCGCGCTCGGTGTGGACCATGCGGCCCAGCCGGGTGCGCCGCCCGCCCTGCCAGCAGCAGCAATGGCGCGGCGCCGAGGTCGACCTGAACCGACTGCCGCTGCAGACCTGCTGGCCCGACGATGCCGCGCCGCTGCTGACCTGGGGACTGGTGGTCACCCGCGGCCCGCGCAAGACCAGGCAGAACCTGGGGATCTACCGCCAGCAGCGGATCGGCGCCCGGCAATTGATCATGCGCTGGCTGTCGCATCGCGGCGGCGCGCTGGACTTCCACGACCACGCGGCGATGCACCCCGGCCAGCCCTTCCCCATCGCGGTGGCGCTGGGGGCCGACCCGGCGACCATCCTGGGCGCGGTGACCCCGGTCCCCGACAGCCTGTCCGAATACCAGTTCGCCGGGCTGTTGCGGGGCTCGCCCAGCGAGGTGGCCGACTGCCTGAGCGTGGCGCTGCAGGTGCCGGCACAGGCCGAGATCGTCCTCGAAGGCCACATTCCGCCGGCAGACAAGGGTTTCAGCGGCCACAGCGAAACCGGCGTGCCGCTGAAGGAAGTCGGCGGCTGGCTGCACGCCCTCGAAGGCCCTTTCGGCGACCACACCGGGTACTACAACGAGCAGGAGTGGTTCCCGGTCTTCGAGGTGCAGTGCCTCAGCCATCGCGAGCACCCGATCTACCACTCGACCTACACCGGCAAGCCGCCCGACGAACCGGCGGTGCTCGGCGCCGCGCTGGGCGAAGTGTTCGTTCCGCTGCTGCGCCAGCAGTTTCCTGAAATCACCGACGTCCACCTGCCGGCCGAGGGATGTTCGTATCGCCTGGCGGTGGTGTCGATCCGCAAGCAGTACGCCGGCCATGGCAAGAGGGTGATGATGGGTCTGTGGAGCTTCCTGAGGCAGTTTCTCTACACCAAGTTCGTCATCGTCACCGACGACGACATCGACATCCGCAACTGGCGCGACGTCATCTGGGCGATGACCACCCGCATGGATCCGGTTCGCGACACCACGCTGATCGACCACACACCGATCGACTACCTGGATTTCGCATCCCCCGAACCCGGGCTCGGCGGCAAGATGGGAATGGACGCGACCCACAAATGGCCGGGCGAGACCCGCCGCGAGTGGGGGCGGGTGATCCAGCCCGATGCCCGCGCCAGCCAGCTCGCACAATCGCTGGTCGAACAGTTGTGGCCGGCGGGAAGGCCGGTCGGGCGAGCCTTGTAGCGCGGCTCGCGGCAGCCGACTCCGCCCGAGCAACCGGGTGTTACATCAACACCGCCCAAGCGGGTTTTCCCGATAATGCGCACCTATGCCCCAGCTCGCCCGCCCCATTGTGCGCTGGTTGCTGCGTCTGGTCGCGGCGCTGGCGTTGTTGTTGCTGCTGCTGCTCGCCAGTTCGCCGTGGAGCGTGCCGGCGCTGCTCAGGCGCGAGCTGCCGCGGCTGGCGCAGCAGCAGATCGGGCGGGTGCTCAAGGTCGGCGCGATCGACTTCAACCCCCTGCTGCTGCGGCTGCGGCTGCATGACCTGGCGCTGCGGGACGCGTCCGGGCGCGCCGACGCGCTGCGGCTGGCGCAGGGCAGCGTGCGGCTGGGCTGGAGCAGCCTGTGGCAGCTGCACCCGCACCTGCTGTCGATCCGCCTGCAGGGCCTGCAGCTGCGCGTGGTGCGCGACGCCGCCGGGCAACTGGACTTCGAGGACATCCTGCGGCGGCTGCAGCGGCGGCCGCCCAGCCCGTCCGGCGCGACCCCCGTGTTCGCGGTGGACGAGCTGGAACTGCGCGACGGCAGCCTGAGCTATACCGACCTGGGCAGCGGGCTGCACAGCCGGCTGCGCAACCTGCACCTGGATCTGCACCATCTGTCGACCCTGGCGGGAGGCGCCGGCGCGCTGCAGGCCAGCGCCTCGGCGGTGCTCGACGGCGCGCCGCTGCGGCTGCAACTCGCCGGCACGGTGTTCGGGCCGCACCCGCTGCTGCGCGCGCAGTTGACCCTGCAGCGCCTGCCGCTGGCGCCCTGGAGCGCTCTGCAACCGGCGTCGCTGCCGGCGCGGCTCAGCGGCGGCTGGCTGAGCGCCAGCGTGCATCTGCAATGGGCACTGCGCGAAACAGCCGGACCGCAGCTCGGCGGCGAGGTGCGATTGCAGCAACTGCAACTGCAGCACGCAGCCCAGCCCCTGCTGGACGTGGCACGCATCGACGTGCCGGTGGACTCGCTGCAGCCGCTGCAGCGCCGCCTGAGCCTGGGCGTGGTGCGCATCGACGGCGTGCGCGCGCGGCTCCAGCGCTCGATGCTGCAGGCCCTGGCCGCGCCGCAGCCCGCGGCGCCGGCGCGGCGGCAAACGACCGCCTCCGCCTCCGCCCCCGCTTTCGTCGCGGCAGCGACCCGGGCCGCGGCCTCGAGCGCCCCGCCCGCGCCAGCGACCGCCAGCCCCCCCGGAGCGGGCCGGGAACGAGCGGCGGCTGCAGCGACCTCGCCGGGCTGGCAGCTGCGCCTGGGCGGGTTGCGCATGCAAGACGCGCAGCTGCGCTGGCAGGACGCCACGGTCAGCCCGGCCGTCGATTGGGAACTGGGCATTCCCCGCTTGCAGGTGGGAGCCGCCGCGTGGCCGCTGGCGGGCGAGGTGCAGGCCAGCGCGACGCTGCAGGGGCCGCACGGCCTGCAACTGCGACTACAGGGCCATGCCAGCGCCGCGGGCGACGACGCGCAAGTCCAGCTGCAAGGACTCGACCCTCGCCTGGCCCGACCCTACGCCGCCGCGCTGCTGCACGGCGGGGCGCTTCCGACGGGTACGCTGGACGCGCGCCTGGACCTGCGCTGGACCGCGCCGACGCTGCGCATCGACATCGCCGATGCGCAATGGCAGGGCTTCAGCTGGCAACCCGGCACAGCGGCCGCCGGCAGCGGACCGCGCGCCAGCCGCATCGTGCTGCGCCAGGCGCGCGTGGACTGGACCCGCTCGCAGCCACCGCGCATCAGCGTCGGCGAACTCGACGTGCAACAACCGGCCAGCGGACCGGGTTCGGGCGTGCGCGCGGCCGATGTGCAGCTGCAGCATGCCAGCATCGACCTGCAGTCCCATGTCGTGCAGCTGGGCATGCTGCAGGTGCTGCGCCCGCAGGCCTCGCTGGCGCGCGACTCCAGCGGGCGCTGGAGTTTCGCCCAGCTGCTGCCGGCCGGCCTGCTGGGCAAGGCCGCAGCGCCGGCCGTGCGGCCAGCCGCGCCAGCCGGGCCGGCGCGGGCGTCCGGCAAGCCGTGGAGCGTGGTGCTCGACCATGCCCAGGTGCGCGGCGGCAGCGCCTACCTGTCGGACACCTACCCGGCGCAGCCGGTGGTGCTGGCGTTCAGCGGGATCGACGCCGATCTGCGCCACGCGCAATGGCCGATGCGCGGCGCGGCGGCCTTCAGCCTGCAGGCGCGCATCCGCGATGCCCGCCAGGCGCCCGCGGCCCAGGGCCGCGCCCCGACGGGCGGCCTGTTGCGCCTGCAAGGACAACTGCAGGCCGCGCCCTGGCGGGTGCGCGCCACGCTGCATGCGCAGGCGCTGCCGGCGCAGGTGGTGGCCAACTACCTGCCGCCGGTCAACGCCCGGCTGCTGCGCGCCAGCGCCAGCGCCGACGGCCAGCTCGACCTGGGCCTGACCAAGGGCGGGCCGGCGGTGTCTTTTGCCGGCACGGTGGGCCTGGGCGACGTCGCGGTCGACACGGTCCATCCCGACTCCAGCCTGTTCGGCTGGCGCTCGCTGCAACTGCAGCAGCTGCGGCTGCGCATGCGACCGCAGGCCACCCCGGCGACCCGACTGGACATCGGCCAGGTCGTGCTGCACGACTTCCATGCCCGGCTGGCGCTGAGCCGCCAGGCGCGACTCAACGTCGCGGAAATCCTTCACCCGGGCGCGGCCGCGCCGGCGCCTGGCGGCTCGACGCCGGGCACCGCCGCCGCGCCGCCGTCACGCCGCGCCGGCGGCAAACCCGGCGGCATGCAGGTGCGCATCGGCGGCATCACGCTGGACGGCGGACGCATCGACTGGAGCGACCATTTCGTGCAGCCGAACTACTCGGCCAGCCTCACCAAGGTGCAGGGGCACATCGGCGGCTTTGCCTCCGACTCCCCGCGCCAGGCCGAGGTCGACCTGCGGGGCATCGCCGAGGGCACCGCGCCGGTGGCCGTCGCGGGCAAGGTCAACCCGCTGCTGAGCCCGCCCCAGCTCAACCTGCACGGGCGCGTCGACGACCTGCAGCTCGCGCCGTTGACCCCCTATTCGGTGCACTACGCCGGCTATGGCATCGAGCGCGGCCTGCTGTCGATGGACGTGCACTACGACATCGACCCCGGCGGCCGGCTGCAGGCCGACAACCGGCTGATCCTGCGGCAACTGACCTTCGGCCCGCAAGTGCCCAGCCCGAGCGCGACCAAGCTGCCGGTGCTGCTGGCGGTGTCGCTGCTCAAGGACCGCAACGGCAACATCCACCTGGACATCCCGATCTCCGGCTCGCTGCGCGACCCGGAGTTCAACCTGGGCTCGGTGATCGCCGAGGCGGTCGGCAAGCTGCTGTTGCGCGCGGTGACGGCCCCGTTCTCGCTGATGGCCCATGTGTTCCAGGGCAAGGCCCCGCCGCCGCGGCTCAACGTGGTCGACTTCCCGGCCGGCTCGGCGCGCCTGCAAGCCGCCGAGCGGCCGAAGCTGGCCGACATCGCCACCTTGCTCAAGGCCAAGCCGCAGCTGGTGGTGACCATCACCGGCCAGGTGTGCGGCGCCAGCGAGGCGCTGGCGTATCGCCAGCAGGTGCTGGAGCGCCGCCTGCTCGCCCAGTGGAAGAGCAACGCGCCGCGCGCCGAGCTCTACGCCCATGCGAAGGCGACGCAAGTCCCGGCCTCGGCGCGCGAACAGGCGCTGGCGGCGCTGTACCGCAGCACCGCGCTGCCGGACAAGCCGCACGACGTGCTGGGGCTGGCGCGCAGCGTCCCGGGGGCCACGATGGAGCGCCTGCTGCTGCAGTCCATCCCCGACGGCAACAGCTATCTGCAGGCGCTGGCGATGCGGCGCGCGGTGGCGCTGCGCGACGCGCTGAACGATCTGGGCGTGCCGGCGCTGCGCCAGTTCATCGCCGCGCCGCTGCTGCTCGACGCCTCCCACAAGGACTGCCAGCCCAGCGCGCGGCTGAGCGTCAGCCTGCCCTGAGCAAGCGAAGCGGGGGCGTTCGGGGGGCCGGTCTTTGCGCGGGAGCAAGTCCCGGGGAAATCCCCAGCCCGCGTGGCCGATGGCCTCTTGACTCCGCACGGCCGCAGATCTAGATTGGAGCCGTCGCGGAGGTGCAGCCACCGCGGCGTACGGCCCGGGTCTAGCTCGGGCCAGGCAAGCCAAGCCCGGCACTCGGTGCCGGGTGCGATACCCGGCAGCAAACCCGGGCATCGCGGTGAACCAGGCCGCGTCGCCTTCGATGGCGCGCGGCCTTCCTGTTTGATGGGCCGGCCCAGCGCATCGATGCTGCACGCTGCGCCGCCGCCAGGAGTTCGACGCCATGCATGCCGAAGACCCGATCGACACGGCTCCGATGCTCGAAACCATCACGTTGGCCGGGGGCTGCTTCTGGTGCGTGGAGGCCGCGATGCTGGCGCTCGACGGCGTGCTCGAGGCCACCAGCGGCTACGCGCAGGGCCATGTCGAGCAGCCGAGCTACGAGCAGGTGTGCGGCGGCCGCACCGGGCACGCCGAGGCGGTGCGGGTGCGATTCGATCCGAGCCGGCTCAGCCTGCGACGGCTGCTCGACGTGTTCTTCACCATCCACGACCCGACGACCCTGAACCGCCAAGGCGCCGACGTGGGCCCGCAGTACCGCTCGGGCATCTACTTCGAGCAGCCGCAGCACCAGGCGGCGGCGCTCGAGTACCTGCAGGGGCTGCGGCGCGAAGGCGTCTACGGCTCGCAGCCGATCGTCACCGAGGTCGAGCCCCTGAGGGTGTTCTGGCCCGCCGAGCCGTACCACCAGCGCTATTTCGAACAGCACCCCGAACAAGGCTACTGCCAGGTGGTGATCGCCCCGAAGATGGCCAAGCTGCGTCGGAACTTCGCCGGACAGTTGGCGCAACAGGCCTGAGCCGGCCGGCACCGCCGGCGCAGCGCACTCCGAAGGTGTGAATGGATCGGCCGTGCCCGAGCGGCTGACCAGGGGCGTTCCCATCCAGGCGCCACGCGCGGTCGCAACACCCGCTACGACGAGCCTTCGCGACGCCGACGGGGGCGGCTGGTCGAGCGGACAGGGTGGATGCGTTCACCCCTTCAGGCCAGGTCGGCGACCCAGCCCCGCAGCTGGCTGCGCGACGGCACCCCGATGAACATCCGCGCCTGGCCGCCACGCGTCTTCCAAGCCATCACGGGCACCCCGAACAGCCGCTGGCCGCGATAGATCTCCAGGTTGCGCTGCAACAGCCGGCGCGTCGCCGGCTCGATGGTCCGCGCCGGCTCGATGCCCCCTCCGGGCTGCCCGTTGGCGGCGAAATCGTAGTCGCGTTCGTTGGTCTCGAAAGCCTTCAGGCGATCGGGGGCCTGCAGGATCGCCGCGGCCTTGGGCAGGCTGCTGGCGGTGAGCATGCCCAGCACCACCCAGTGCACCTGCAGGTCGCCGCCGGCCACCAGCGGCTGCAAGGCCAGGTACAGGTGGTGGCAGTAGGGGCAATTGGGATCGAAGAACACGTACAGGCTGTGGCGGCCGCCGCCTTGCCGGATGGTGGTCGCGCCGGCCAGCGCGGCCAGCAGCGAGGCGGCGCGCGACGAGGACTGCGCTCGTGCCGCCTCGGCCAGCGGCAAGGCCAGGCCGCCCGCGAGCAGCGAGCGCAACCAGGCACGTCGGCTGATGGCAGGATGCCGGCTGGGCCAGATCATCGACGAATCTCCGTTCAGGTCGCTACCGCGCATTGTGGCATCGCCCGCGAGTTCGCGCAGCCTGGGACCGCGCCGCGCGGCGGCCGGGCGTTCAGGGAGCCAGCCGCTGGCGCGTCCATCCCCGCTGGGCGTCGAGCCGATAGGCCAGGCGGTCGTGCAGCCGCGACCGCCTGCCCTGCCAGAACTCCCAGGCCTCGGGCAGCAGCCGGTAGCCTCCCCAATGCGGCGGGCGCGGCGGGTGCAGGCCGAAACGCGCGCCGAAGGACGCCGCGCGCTGGACCAGCACCCCGCGGTCGGCGATCGGCTGGCTTTGCTCGGAGGCCCATGCGCCGATGCGCGAGGCCAGCGGGCGGCTGGCGAAGTAGGCGTCCGACTCCTCGGCCGCCGTCTGCTCGACGCGGCCCTCGATGCGCACCACCCTCTCGAGCTCGACCCAGTGGAACTGCAAGGCGGCGAACGGGTGCTGCTGCAGTTCACGCCCCTTGCGGCTCTGGTAGTTGGTGTACCAGACGATCCCCCGCGCATCCACCGCCTTGACCAGCACCACCCGGGTCGACGGCCTGCCGTCGGCCCCGACGGTGGCCAGGGTCATCGCGTTGGGCTCGGCCAGCCGCGCCCGCACGGCCTCGTCCAGCCAGCGCTCGAACTGCCTGAGCGGGTCGGGGTCGGCGTGCGCCTCGTCGAGTTGGGCGCGGCTGTAGTCCTTGCGCAGTGCGGCCAGTTCGTCCATCGCTCGTGGTGTCGGCAGGGTCCGCGGGCCGGTCGCTCAGCGGGGAAGTTCGGTCGTTCCCATGAGGAAGCGGTCGACCGCGCGGGCGGCCTGTCGGCCCTCGCGGATCGCCCACACCACCAGGCTCTGGCCGCGGCGCATGTCGCCCGCGGCGAACACCTTGGGCACGTTGGTCGCGTAGCCGCCGGCATCCTCGGTGCCGGCCTGCGCGTTGCCGCGGGCGTCGCGCTGCACGCCGAAGGCCTCGAGCAGCGTCGCCAGCGGATGCACGAAGCCCATCGCCAGCAGCACCAGGTCGGCCTGCAGGGTGAATTCGCTGCCCGGCACCTCCTGCATGCGGCCGTCCTTCCACTCCACCCTGCAGGCCTGCAACTGGCGCACCCGGGACTTGTCCTTGCCGGTGCCGGGCAGGAAGGCCTTGGTGGCCACCGCCCAGTCGCGCGCGCAACCCTCCTCGTGGCTGCTCGAGGTGCGCAGCTTGATCGGCCAGTACGGCCACACCAGGGGCTTGTTCTCCTGCTCGGGAGGTTGCGGCAGCACTTCGAACTGGGTCACGCTGGCGGCGCCGTGGCGGTTGCTGGTGCCCACGCAGTCGCTGCCGGTATCGCCCCCGCCGATCACCACCACATGCCTGCCCGCGGCGTGGATCTGGCCGCGCAGCTTGTCGCCGGCGTTCACCCGGTTCTGCTGGGGCAGGAATTCCATCGCGAAATGGACGCCGTCGAGATCGCGCCCGGGGACGGGCAGGTCGCGCGGCTGCTCGGAGCCGCCGGCGAGCAGCACGGCGTCGAAGTCCTCGAGCAGTTCGCGCGCGCCGCGCCGCTTGCGCGCCAGGTTGGTCACGCTGGCCCCAGGACCGTCGGCGGGCATGTCGCCGACCAGGGTCGAGGGCTCGAAGCGGACCCCTTCGGCGCGCATCTGCTCGATGCGGCGGTCGATATGGCCCTTGTCCAGCTTGAAATCCGGGATGCCGTAGCGCAGCAGGCCGCCGATGCGGTCGTTCTTCTCGAACACCGTCACGTCATGCCCGGCGCGCGCCAGTTGCTGCGCGGCGGCCAGCCCGGCGGGCCCGGAGCCGACGATCGCCACCCGCTTGCCGCTGCGCGGCGCCGCCGGCTGCGGCTGCACCCAGCCCATCTCCCAGCCCTTGTCGATGATCGCGTGCTCGATGGACTTGATTCCCACCGGCGCGGCGTTGATCCCCAGCGTGCAGGCGGCCTCGCAAGGCGCCGGGCAGATGCGGCCGGTGAACTCGGGGAAGTTGTTGGTCGAGTGCAGCACCGCCAGCGCCTCGCGCCACTGGTCGCGCCACACCAGGTCGTTGAAGTCCGGTATGACGTTGTTCACCGGGCAACCGTTGTTGCAGAAGGGAATGCCGCAGTCCATGCAGCGCCCCGACTGCAGCTTGGCCTTGTCGTCGGGCAGCTGGTGGACGAATTCCTTCCAGTTCTTCAGCCGCGCGGCAGGCGCTTCGTAGCTCTCCTCCTGCCGCTCGAACTCCATGAAGCCGGTGATCTTTCCCATATCGTTTCCTTGTTCGCTGGCGGGCCGGCGCGCCGCCGGCCCGGCTCGTGTCACTTGGCCGCAACCTGGACCGCCGCCTGGGCCTTCGCGGTCGCCGCCTCGGCTTCGCGACGGGCGCCGATCTCCCCCAGCGCCCGCTTGTACTCGTGGGGCAGCACCTTGACGAAGCGCCCGCGCGAGTGCTCCCAGTTGTCCAGCAGTTCGCGCGCGCGCAGGCTTCCGGTCCAGCGGTGGTGGTCGCGCAGCAGGGTGCGCAACTGCTCCTCGTCGGTGCGCCCGCGGTGCCACAGCGCCTCGGCCAGGGTCGCGCGCTGCTCGGCGTCGGGCAGCACCTTGTCCAGCGCCACCATCGCCGGGTTGCAGCGCCGCGCGAAACCGCCGTCGGGATCGTACACATAGGCCACGCCGCCGCTCATGCCGGCCGCGAAGTTGCGCCCGGTCTGCCCCAGCACCACCACCGTGCCGCCGGTCATGTATTCGCAACCGTGGTCGCCGGTGCCTTCGACCACCGTGGTGGCGCCGGAGTTGCGCACCGCGAAGCGCTCGCCGGCGACGCCGCGGAAGAAGGCCTCGCCCTCGATCGCGCCGTACAGCACGGTGTTGCCGACGATGATGTTGTCGAGCGCCTCGCCGCCGAACTCGATGCTCGGACGCACGACGATGCGCCCGCCCGACAGGCCCTTGCCGGTGTAGTCGTTGGCGTCGCCGATCAGGTACAGCGTGATGCCGCGCGCCAGGAAGGCGCCGAAGCTCTGGCCGCCGGTGCCTTCCATCTGGATGTGGATGGTGTTGTCGGCCAGTCCCTCGTGCCCGTGGCGCCGGGCCACCTCGCCCGACAGCATCGCGCCGACCGTGCGGTTGACGTTTCGCACGTTCTGGATGAACTGCACCTTCTCGCCCTTGTCCAGGGCCGCGCGCGAACGCTCGATCAGGGTCAGGTCCAGCGCATGCTGCAGCCCGTGGTCCTGCTCCTCGACCTGCCGCACGGCGACCTCCGGGCCCAGCGACGGCTTGTAGAACACCCGCGAGAAGTCCAGTCCGCGCGCCTTCCAGTGGTCGATGCCGGCGCGCGTGTCGAGCAGGTCGACGCGGCCGATCAGTTCGTCGAAGCGGCGCACCCCGAGCTGGGCCATGATCGAGCGCACTTCCTCGGCGACGAAGAAGAAGTAGTTCACCACGTGCTCGGGCTTGCCGGAGAAGCGCCGGCGCAGCTCCGGATCCTGGGTGGCCACCCCTACCGGGCAGGTGTTGAGGTGGCACTTGCGCATCATGATGCAACCCTCGACGACCAGCGGCGCGGTGGCGAAGCCGAACTCGTCGGCGCCCAGCAGCGCGCCGATGACCACGTCGCGCCCGGTCTTGATCTGGCCGTCGACCTGCACGCGGATGCGCCCGCGCAGCCGGTTGAGCACCAGGGTCTGCTGGGTCTCGGCCAGCCCGATCTCCCACGGCGAGCCGGCGTGCTTGATGCTCGACAGCGGCGACGCCCCGGTGCCGCCGTCGTGGCCGGCGATCACCACGTGGTCGGCCTTGGCCTTGGCCACGCCGGCCGCCACCGTGCCCACCCCCGACTCGGACACCAGCTTGACGCTGATCGAGGCCCGAGGGTTGGCGTTCTTCAGGTCGTGGATCAGCTGCGCCAGGTCCTCGATGGAATAGATGTCATGGTGCGGCGGCGGGGAGATCAGCCCGACCCCGGGGACCGAGTAGCGCAGCATGCCGATGTAGTCGGACACCTTGCCGCCGGGCAGCTGGCCACCCTCGCCCGGCTTGGCGCCTTGCGCCATCTTGATCTGGATCTGGTCGGCGCTGGACAGGTACTCGGCGGTGACTCCGAAGCGCCCCGAGGCCACCTGCTTGATGCGCGAGCGCAGCGAATCGCCGGCCTGCAGCGGCACGTCGCTGACCACCCGCTGCGCCCCGAGCACGCTGCCCAGGGTCGCGCCGTCGCCGATCCCCGAGGAGCCGTTGCGCATTTCACCGCGGTAGCGCAGCGGGTCCTCGCCGCCCTCGCCGGTGTTGCTCTTGCCGCCGATGCGGTTCATCGCCACCGCCAGCGTGGCGTGGGCCTCGGTGGAGATCG
>JAKBBQ010000121.1 GCA_021808405.1 Pseudomonadota bacterium
GGGGCGACGTCGATGGTCTCGCGGCGGCCATTGACGGTCAAGGTGACTTGCATCGCGGGTCTCCTGATGGGTGCAGCGGGCGCCGGGCCCGCAGCCAGAGCGTGGATTCGCCGCCCATTGTTGGGGTCCGTGCCTGCGGCCTCAAGCCAAGCTCTTTAGGGAAAACACTGAATTTCAGCCAGCGCAGCAGGAAATTTCTCAAAATAGAACAATCACAGCAGCTCGATGTCGCAGCCAGGAGTTCCCGATGCCCGCCGTCCCCGCCGTTTTCGCCGACCGCCGCCTGCAGGACATCGCCCAGGCGCGCCGCATGGTGATGGCCGAACGGCAGCCTTTGCCGGCGGCCGTGCTGGGGGCGCAGCGCGACTGGATCGAGCGCTCGTGGCTGCGCTGCCTGCAGCGCGGTCGCACGCCCGAGGAAAAGGTCGAGTTCGATTGTGTCCCGCGTTCCGCGCAGCGAGCCAGCCAGGAGCGCAACCAGCGGTTGCTGGAGGTGGCCTCTCCGCTGCTCGACGAACTGGCGCGGGCCATCGCCCGCACGCGCTACTTCGCGATCCTCACCGACGCCCAGGGCACGGTCATCGACGTGCGCGGCGCGCTCGACCATGCCGACCGCCGGGTGCACTGCATCGCCCGCGTGGGCGTCGACCTGTCGGAAGCCAGCATCGGCACCAGCGCGATCGGCGCCGCGCTGAGCGAACACCGCAGCGTGTGGCTGCACCGCGGCGAGCACTTCTACCACGACACCTCGGTGTACAGCTGCGCCGGCGCGCCGCTGTTCGGCCCGGACGGGCGCTGCATCGGCATGCTCGACCTGACCGGCGTGGAGGCGCTCGAACGCCCCGAGCTCGCCGACCTCGCCGCGCAGGTGGCGCGACGCATCGACAACGCGCTGGTGCTGCGGCAGCCGCATGCGCTGGCGCTGCGCGTCAACTGGCCCGGGCAGGAGCCGGGCAGTCCGACCGACGCGCTGCTGTGCCTGGACGCGGACGGCTGGATCTGCGCGGCCAACCGCGCTGCGCGCGCGCTGGTGCCGCAACTGGCCAGCATCGGCGCGCGGCTGCACGCCGGAGAAGTGTTCGCGCTGGCGCCGCAACGGCTGTTCGACCATGCCCGCGCCAGCGAGCTGCTGGACACCGGGCCGCTCGAAGCCCCGCTGTGGTCCGGGCTGCTGGTGCAGGTGCGGGCGCGCCGCGCCGGCCACGACGCGCCGGCGCCGCTGGCCTCGGCGCGCAGCCGCATGTCCCTGCAGCAACTGCAGGACGCGCTGGTGCGCCAGGCGGTCGAGGCCGCGCGCGGCAACGTCGCCGAAGCGGCGCGCGCACTGGGCATCAGCCGCGCCACGGTGTATCGCAAGCTCGGAACCCGCCGCGCCCGCGCCCCCGCCTCCGTCCCCGTCCCCGCCCCTGCGGCCGACGAGGATCGCTGAGGCCGTCGGCGGCGGCCTCAGCCCGCGCGCAGCGCGCCGAACACCTTCTGGATGAGCGCCGAGCCGGCCGCCGCAGGGTCGGCGCGGATGGCCTGTTCCTCGTCGCCGATGGCCTGGTACAGCCGATCCAGCGCCTGCCGGGTCACGTACTGGTCGACGCTGGCCTGGTCCTGTTTCACGAGGCCGAAGCGCGCGGCCTGCGCGGCGTAACGGTCGTAGGTCTGCGCCAGCCCGATGCGAGCGGTCGCCTGGTGCACGATGGGCTCGAAGCTGCCCTCCAACTCGGTCTGGGTATGGGCGCGGAAGTAGTCGGTGGCCGAATGCGGGCCGCCGGTCAGGATGCCCTTGGCGTCGGCCAGGGTCATCTGGCGCACCGCCTGCACCAGCAGGCCGCGTGCCTGCGGCACTGCGGCCTCGGCGGCGCGGTTGATGGCCAGGTGCAGCGAGTCGACCTGCGCGCCCATGCCGGCCATGCGCATCAGCGACGAGGCCTGCTGCAGCGCCGGCGGCAAGGCAATGCGCCACTTCGGGCTGCCCCAGAAGCCGTCGCGCCGCCCGAGGGTGGACACCGCGACGTCGACCCCGCGCGCCAGCGCCGCCTTCAGTCCCTGCCCGACCTGGGAGTTGCTCAGCGCGCCCAGCGCCGGCGTGGCGCCGCCGGGCGCGGCCGGTGCAGCCGGGGCCGCCGGCTGCGAGCCCAGGCCGGGCAGCGAGCTCAAGCCGCGCTGCAACTGCCCGAGGTCGAAGCCCCAGGCGACCGGCGCCAGCCAGCCGCAGCCCAGGCCCAGCGCGGCCAGCAGCGTGCGCCGGCGATGGCCGGCCGCGACCGCCCAGCCCCCGGCTTCACTGCGCGCCATGCTGCTCCTCCCGGAACTCCAGCTCGCGCGCCTCGCCCGGCGAGCGCGCGAGCTCGCGCTGGCGCAACTGCACGCGCCGGATCTTGCCCGACAGGGTCTTGGGCAGTTCGGCAAACTCGACGACGCGGATGCGCTTGTACGGCGCCAGGCGGTCGCGGGCGAAGGCCAGGATGTCCATCGCGGTTTCGCGGTTCGGCGCGACGCCGTCGCGCAGCGCGACCACCGCCTTGGGCACCGATCCGCGCAGCGCGTCGGGAGCCGGCACCACCGCCGCCTCGGCGACCGCGTCGTGCTCGATCAGCACGCTTTCGAGCTCGAAAGGGCTGATGCGGTAGTCGGAAGCCTTGAACACATCGTCGGCGCGCCCGATGTAGCTGAGGTAGCCGTCGGCGTCGCGGCTGGCCAGGTCGGAGGTGCGGTAGTAGGCGCCCCGGCAGGCCTGCGCGGTCTTCTCGGGGTCGCCGTCGTAGCCCAGCATCAGCCCCAGCGGGCGCTGCGACAGGTCCAGCGCGACCTCGCCGTCGTCGCTGGGCGCGTCCTGCGGGTCGAGCAGCGCCACCTTGTATCCGGGCAGCGGCCGCCCCATCGAGCCGGGCTTGACCGGCTGCCCCGGGGTGTTGCCGATGATCGCCGTGGTTTCGCTCTGGCCATAGCCGTCGCGGATGGTGATGGCCCATGCGCGTTGCACGGTCTCGATGACCTCCGGGTTCAGCGGTTCGCCGGCGCCGACGAGTTCGCGCAGCTTGACCTTCCAGCGCCCGAGGTCCTGCAGGATCAGCATGCGCCAGACGGTCGGCGGGGCGCACAGCGAGCTGACCTCGTAGCGCTGCAGGGCGTCGAGCACCGCGCAGGCGTCGAAGCGCTGGAAATTGAACAGGAACACCGTCGCGCCGGCGTTCCAGGGCGCGAAAAAGCAGCTCCACGCATGCTTGGCCCAGCCCGGCGAGCTGATGTTCCAGTGCACGTCGCCGGGGCGCAGGCCGATCCAGTACATGGTCGACAGGTGACCCACCGGATAGCTCTGGTGGCTGTGCAGCACCAGCTTCGGGCGCGACGTGGTGCCCGAGGTGAAATACAGCAGCAGCGGATCGTCGGCCGGGGTCGGAGCGTCGGCGACGAAGTCGTCCGGCGCTGCCTGCGAGTCGGCGTAGTCGGTCCAGCCGGCAGCCGAGCCGCCGACGACCACGCGGGTGTAGTCGCCGGGCAGCTCGGCGAAGCGTTCGACCGCGCCGAGGCTGCAGATCACATGGCGCACACCGCCGCGCTCGAAGCGGTCGCGCAGGTCGTCGACACTGACCAGCGTGGTGGTCGGCACGATCACCGCGCCGAGCTTGATGCAGGCCAGCATGCTTTCCCACAGCGCCACCTCGTTGGGCAGCAGCAGCAGCACGCGGTCGCCGCGCCGCACCCCCAGGGCGCGCAACCAGCCCGCGACCTGGTGCGAACGCCGCGAGATCTGGTCGAAGCTCAGCCGATGCTCGCTGCCGCCCTCGTCGACGATCCACAGCGCGGTGCGCGGATTGCCGCGGGCCATCGGGTCGAAGTAGTCCAGCGCCCAGTTGAAATGCCGCAAGGCGGGCCAGCGAAAGCCGGCATAGGCGGCCTCGTAGTCGCTCCGGTGCTGCAGCAGGAAATCCCGCGCCTCGACAAAAGCCCCTGCGTCGGTTTCGAAACCCATCGTCGGTCTCCCAGCCAGTGTGCGGACAATACCCATACACCCACCAAGGGTACGCCCGGGGCGCCCATGACGCCAGCCCGGCGCCGGCTGTTGAAGCACAATGGATCGGCGCGGCCCGGTCGGCCGCGATGGCGCGGGGGACTGAGCGATGACCGATATCCTGGCCGGGCACCTGCTGGTGTCGTGCCTGATCGACCTCGGGGTGGACCTGAGCTTCGGGGTGCCTGGCGAGAGCTACCTGGCGGTGCTCGACGGCCTGTACGCCCGGCGCGACCGCATCCGCTTCGTCAGCTGCCGCCACGAGGGCGGCGCGGCGTTCATGGCCGAGGCCTACGGCAAGCTCACCGGCAAGCCCGGGGTATGCCTGGTCACGCGCGGCCCGGGCGCCAGCAACGCGGCCATCGGGGTGCATACCGCGTTCCAGGACTCCACGCCGCTGCTGCTGCTGGTCGGCGACGTCGGCGGCTCGATGCGCGAGCGCGAGGCTTTCCAGGAAGTCGATTTCGCGGCCATGTTCGGCCCCAGCACCAAGGGCATGGCCAAGCGGGTCGAGCGCATCGACGATCCCGCGCGAATTCCCGAGGCGCTGCGCCGCGCCTACGCGACCGCGGTCAACGGCCGCCCGGGGCCGGTGGTGCTGGTGCTGCCCGAGGACATGCTGACGCGCCGGGTCGCCGTGCCGCCGCCGCTGCCGCCGGTGGTGGCCGCGCACCCCGGCTGCGACGCAGCGGCCGGCCGCCAGCTCGAGCAGCTGCTGCGCGCCGCGCAGCGTCCGCTGGTGCTCGCCGGCGGCGCGTTCAGCCCGGCGGGGGCGCGCGCTCTCGAGCGCTTCGCCGCCGCGTGGCAGGTTCCGGTGGCCAATGCCTTCCGCTTCCAGGACACCTTCGACAACTGGCATCCCCAATACGCCGGGGACGTCGGCATCGCGATCAACCCGCAACTGGCACGGCGCATCGGCGAAGCCGACCTGCTGCTGGCGCTGGGCCCGCGGCTGGGAGAGATGACCACCAGCGGCTACACCTTGCTGCAGGTGCCGCGACCGCGCCAGCGGCTGGTGCATGTCCACCCCGACGCGACCGAGCTCGAGCGGGTCTACCAGGCCGAGCTGGCGCTGTGCGCAGCGCCCGACGCGGTGGCTTCGCTGCTGGCCGGGCTTGCGCCGCCGGCCGAGCCGGCGTGGCAGTCCTGGACCCGGCAATGCTGCGCCGACTACCTGGCCAACCTGCAGGGCCCGCTGCCGCCCGCCGGCGCGCTGGACATGCGCGAGGTGGTGGCCGTGGTGCAGCGCCTGCTGCCCGCCGACGCGGTGCTGAGCAACGGAGCGGGCAATTTCGCCAACTGGCTGCACCGCTTCTTCCGCTACCGCGGGCTGTCGGCCGGGCTGAAGACCCAGCTCGCGCCGACCAGCGGCGCGATGGGCTACGGCGTTCCGGCCGGAATCGCGGCCAACCTGGCCAGCGGCCGCACCAGCCTGACCTTCACCGGCGACGGGGACTTCCTGATGACCTCGCAGGAGCTGGCCACGGCCACGCTGCACGGCGCGCGCTCGATCATCGTGCTGGTCAACAACGGCGGCTACGGCACCATCCGCATGCACCAGGAGAGGCGCTACCCGGGGCGGCTCAGCGGCACCGATCTGGCCAACCCCGACTTCTGCGCGCTGGCCCGCGCCTACGGCTGGGGCGCGCGGCGCATCGAGGCCACCGCCGACTTCGAGCCCGCATTGCGCCAGGCGCTGCAGCACGAGCGGGGCACGCTGCTCGAGCTGATGCTGCCGATGGAGCAGATCAGCACCCGCCAGACGCTGCAGCAGATGCAGGGCTCGCGCAGCTGACGCGGCGGCGGGACTTCCACGCATCCGGAACACCGCGCCGCCGCCCTGGCTGCCGTAGGCGCTGGTCATGCCGTAGAGGTCGCCGTCGCTGGCCAGCCAGCAGGCCGCCTGGCGACTGGCTGCTGTGCATCGCCAGCGCGCGGGCCACAGCGGCCAGGCGCAGCGTGGAGTGACAAGCTGGGTTCATGGTGGGGGCTCCGGTGACAGTGGAAACAGGGGGCCGGTGCCCGTCGAGGCGCCCGCCGGCGCTCGATCGGTGACGAACAGCTCGCCCGGCGGACGCGGTTCAGCGGATTCGAAACACCACGCCATCGCCGTGCGGACCGCCGGCTCCGGTGATTCCGTGGATGACGTCGGCGCGGGTGATCAAGGGGCTGCTCGCCGGGTAGGCGCCGACTCGCGAGGGGTCGCCCGGCTCGCCGAAAGAGTGGTGGAGCAGCGCGCTGCCGCCGCCCGGGTCGAAGCTGTAGAGCGCGCCGGCTGCGTGCTCGCCGCCGAGTTCGCTGATTCCGTACAGCCTGCCGTCGCTGCCTTCGGCGAGCACGCCCCGCGGCACCCGCGGCACGTGGTCGCGCTCGCGCCAGCGATACACCCGCAGCCTTCCGTCGGTCTGGACGCGGAACATCGCCAGCGGCTCGTCGGCCCGCTGCAGCACGCCGAACAGCTCGCCCGCGCGGGTTCGCACCAGGCCGTAGCTCGGCGACGGGAAGTCGTCCGGGATCGACGCCACGGTGCGCAGCGTGCGTGATTGCAACGCGTAGCCGAACACTCCGCCCTGGCCGTGCATGCCGCCTTCGATGGCCGTGCCGTACAGCGTGCGGGTGCGCGGGTCCTCGGCCAGCTGGCCGGCGGGTGAATACAGGTCATCGACCCGCGCGTCGGCCTCGCCGTCGCTGTCGCAGGTCCGGTCGGGGTCCCGCTGCTGCAGCGCCTGCACGTCGCGGAAGGCGTGCACCACCTCGACGCGGCCGCTGTGCGGCAGGAAACGGTACAGGGTCCCTCCGCCGTGGCGCCCGCCGGTTCCGGTCAGGCCGTAGAAGCGGCCGTCGCCGGCCAGCAGCAGCGGCGAACTCGGGGAACTGCCGTCGACCTCGTCGTCGAACTCGTGCACCACGCTGTAGGCGCCCTGCGGGCTGAGCCGGAACACCACGCCATGCGGGTGGCGCTCGTCGAGGGTTGCGACGCCGTACAGGTTGCCGTCCGGCCCCAGGCCGAGTCGCTGCGGCTCCTCGTCCATCGCTCCGCCATCGAAGGAATGCAGCACGCTGGCGGCGCCGTCGGCGGCGATGCGGATCACCGCGCCTTGGCCGTGCGCTCCGCCGTTCCGGGTCAATGCGAACAGACGGCCCTGTGCGTCCTCGACCAGCGCGCTGGCGTTGCCGGCTCCGCCCATCGCGGCACCCAGCGCGTGCACGCTCTGCGGGCTGCCTTCGCGGCAGCGCAGCTGCAGGCCCTCGACGTCGGCGTCGGCGATGCCGCTGCCGCCGAGCACCTCGCAGGACTGCCCCGGCGGCTGGCTTGCGACGCGGACCTCGTAGCGCTGGCCCGCCGCGAGCCGCCGCCCGAAGGCGAACGACCCCGCCTGGCCTACGACCACGCTGTCGAAGCCCTCGTTCAGGCTCAGGGTGACGCGGCCTCGCAGGCCGGCGGCGACCCCGGCGATTCGAAAGGCCCCCGACACGTCGGCCAGCCGGGTGGGCAACGGGCCAGGCCCGCGGGCGGTCGTGGCCGGCTCGCCGCCGCCGCAACCCGCCAGCACGACGCACAGCGCACAGACGAGCACGCCGCGCGCCGTCGCGAAGCAGCGCGGTGCGGCCGCTCGCGCATGGGTCGGCACGGGCAGGTGCGGTGCGAGCTGGCGTTGACGGGTCGGTGCTGGCATGGCGGATCCTTCGGGCGGGACGGATGGAGTCCAAGGCCTCGGCTGCCTGGCCGGGCCCGGGCGACGCGGCGACCCACGACGCGGGGGCGTAGGCACCGGACGAATCGCTCCGGGCCGCTTGCAGGCTTGCGGGAACGACGTGACTTGTTTTTGCGAATCGTTGCTTTTTGCATTGACGAGCCCCGATGGCACCACCCTGCCGGCGTGCCCGCAAGGGCCTGCGCAGCGCGCTCATCGCCAGTTCACCGTCGATTGATCCGGCGCTGACACCCTCGTCTGGCGCCACCGGGACGGCGTGCGCTGGACTGCGCAGCCATCCATGCGGATACCGACGCGAAATCGACTCCGCGGTCGACTGCGACCGGCCCGCCAAAAGCCACCGTGACGGCGTGGGCGCAGCGGCGGTGGTTCGGCGCTGCGTGCTCCGCCCGCCGGCCAAGCGGAGATTCTCCATATATTCGAAAATCTGTATATTACAAATGTTACATCTTCGTGTATGCAATCCGTTGAACTTGGCCGGATTCGGCGATTTTCGGCACCTCGCAGTCCACTCTCGCCGGTTTCTCACCGTTAGTCTTACGTGAGTTTGACAAAGCGCAAGAGGATGCGGCGGTACCTGGCTTCGCCGAGGCATCGGGTTATCAGGGTCCGCGGCGACTTTCTGTCGAAGCTGGAACGATTCGCCAAGTCGGATACGGCCGGATCCGCTTGCATGAAACGCTGGGGCGGATCATTCGCGAGGGTTGCCCCGATCGCCCGCGTCGCCGAGCTGTCGCCTTTCCGAACCTTCCCAAGGGACGAAGCATGAAACAAGAGCAGTTATTGCATATGGCCGAGACGCTGCTCGGCCCATTGAGCACACTGGAGATGCTGGCGGAGGCCGATCAGCAGTTGGAGAACCGCCTGCTCTTCATGAACGACGCGGCGCGCAGGCTGTTCGCGGAGCACCGCGCGGAACTGAATGCCCACCTGCATGGCGGCGATGTCGCACAGGCCGCCGGAAAGAGCATCCATCAATTCCATCGCGATCCCGGCGTGCAAAAGGCGATCTTCCGCGACATCATGGAGGGCCGGCGTTCCGAATACGTGGTCACCCTGCAGCTCGCGAAATCGCGATATCGGATTTCCGTCTATCCGGTCCGGGACGACGCGGGGCTGTTGGTCGCCTTTCACGCGAGCTGGCTGGATATCACCGCGCGCACCGAGGTCGAAAATCTCTCCAAGAATCTCCTCGAGGTTTCCGGAACGCTCCAGGGCGAGATGGCCAACAGCCTGCGCGGTCTGGACAGCACGGTCAACGTTCTGAAGTCGCTGCATGAACTGGCGGAAAAAAGCACACAAAGCGCCGGCTCGCTGAGTTCGGCTGCCAAGAGCATTTCCGGAATCGTCCAGACCATCCGGGATATCGCGGCGCAAACCAACCTGCTCGCGCTGAACGCAGCGATCGAGGCGGCTCGCGCGGGAGAACACGGGCGCGGATTTGCCGTCGTCGCCGACGAGGTTCGAAATCTGGCGCTGCGCGTGCAGGAAGCCACGGCGCAAGTTCAGCACCACGTCGAATCCATCGGCAACGAAGTACAGGGCATCACCGGGCAGACCGAGAAGAGCCTCGGCAGCACCCAGCAGGCCGTATCCACCATCCAGACGGTCTCTGCGCAGTTCCAGAACGTCGGCACCCTGTCCAGCGACCTGCTCGGCACGGCCAGGCACCTGGAGGAGGTTCTGGCATGACCGCGCTACTGCGGACCGCGATCGACGAACGCGGGCAGCCCGCCGCAGCAGCGCACGCAGCGCCGGATCGACGCGGCCCGGGCGCAACGGGCTGACCCCGCACGCGCCTCGAAGCTCGCCGCGCCACCACCCATGGTCCTCCCCCAGCTCTCCACCGAGGAAATCTACGGAGCGGCCGTGGCCGCGCCCTTGCGCGCCTTTCAGCAATGCGCCACGCAGATCACCCTGACCTTCGCGACACGCTTCTACGGCTCGCTCATGCAGGCACGCGAAACCCAGTCGGTGCTCGCGCTGCTGACCCCCGACGAGTTCCAGCACCTGCAGGACAGGCAGACTGCGCACCTGCTGATGTTGATGCACGGGG
>JAKBBQ010000122.1 GCA_021808405.1 Pseudomonadota bacterium
CGAGCGGCTGAACCGCCGCGTGCAGCAGACGCTGGGGCGGGCGCTGCACGCCGCGGTGCAGGCGCGCGACATCGGGCTGCGGCTGGGCCTGGGCAAGGCGGCGGCCGAGCAGTGTTTTGTCGAGGCCCTGCTGGGCCATGTGGGCGAACTGGCCTTCTGGTGCTTCGGCGGGGTGCACGCGCAGGCGCTCGACGAGGCGCTGCGTGCCGGTGAGGACGCGCTGCAGGCGCAGCAGCGCATCCTCGGTATTTCCCTGCAGTCCTTCGGGCGCGAACTGCTGCGGGCCTGGAACCTGGACACCGTGCTTCGCGAAGGCCGCGAGGTCACGCTGGCCGGCCGCCTGAGCCGGCAACTGGCCGGCGGAGACTCCGGAGGGCAGCCCTGGCAGCGCGCTGCGGTGACGCAGACGGTACGGCAGATCGCCACGCTGCTCGGCCAGGGCGAAGCCGAGACCCTGGCGCGCCTGCAGGACAACGCCGGCGAGGCCATGGGCCTGACGCGCGCCCTCGGCGCGCTCGAGGCGGCCGACAGCATCCCGGCGGCCGGCGGCCCGCTGGCGCAGCCCGAACCCCAGGCCCCGCAGGCGGCCTACACCGAGCCCGACCCCCAGCAGCAACTGCGGGTGCTCAGCGAAATGGGCCAGGCCGCGCGCAGCCGCAAGGAACTCCCGCTGTTGTTCGAAACCTGCCTGGAAGGTCTGCACCGCAGCGTCGGCCTCGATCGCTGCGTGCTGTGCCTGCTCAACCCGGCACGCAGTCGCCTCGCCGCGCGCATGGCCATCGGGCCGGCCAGCGCGGCGCTGCGGGACAGCCTGCAATGGGACGGAGACAGCGTAGGCGACCTGCAGTCCAGCGTCGACGCACCACGATGGTGCAAAGCGACCGAAACCCGGCGGCCGTCGGCCCTGCTGGCCGCCGGCGGCGCGGCCGAGGCCTTTGTCGCGCCGCTGGTGGTCGACGGCCAATGGCTGGGTTGCTTCTACGCCGACTGCCAACCGTCGGCACGCGAACTCGGGGCCGGGCAGTTCGAGAGCTTCCAGCGCTTCGTCTGGGTGACGCAGTTGATCGTGCAGTCGCTGGCCAAGTCCTGAGCCGGGGCGCCGCCCGGTCGATGTTGCATCCATGCAACGAAGAGCCTGCGCCCGGACGCCGGGGACGGTGCTCTGCGGAAGTCTGCGCTTAGCATTGATCACGTCTGGCATTGGTCGTCCCCAGCCCAGCTGCGGGCCGGACAAGGCAGTGGCCCGCCCTGCAGGGGGCGGCTGGAGCATCAAAACGGTCCGAAAGGATCACAACTCTGGAGATGTTCACGATGAAAAAATCCCTGATCGCGCTGGCCGTGCTCGGCGCTTTCTCCGGCGTCGCGATGGCTAGCGGCAGCAACGTGCAGCTGTACGGCTTGATCGACGAAGGCATCACCCACTACACCGGCCTCGCGCCGGCGGGTACCGCCAGCCCCGGCCAGACCGTCAGCTCGACCGGCCTGAGCTCGGGCGTGCAGTCCGGCGACCGCATCGGCCTGAAGGGCACCGAAGACCTCGGCGGCGGCGTGTCGGCGATCTTCGACGTCGAAACCGGCTTCTGCGGCTCGGGCCTGAGCCAGGACAAGCCGACCGTCGGCGCGACGCCCCAGACCTATTGCACCGGCGGCGGCTTCATGCAGCGCCAGGCGTGGGCTGGCCTGACGGGTAGCTTCGGTACCGTGACCGGCGGCCGCCAGTACACCGCGCCGTTCGACAACGAAGCCAACATGGACCCGTTCGGCTTCGGCTTGAACGGCGACATCGGCAACATCGGCCTGGTCCACCAGTACGGCATGTACCGCGCCGACCAGACCCTGGCCTACGTCACGCCGAACCTGTCGGGCTTCACCGGCGTGGTCGCCTACGTGTTCGCGGCCGGCTCGGGCACCGTGCCTAGCGTCAGCGGCGCGGGCAGCAACGTTCCGCGTGCCTGGACCTTGAACGGCCAATACGGCAACGGCCCGATCACCGTCGGCGTGAACTACACCCGTACGACCAACCTGTACCAGAACCCGGCGTTCAACACGGCCTCGACCGAGTACAGCCTGAACACGGCGACCGGCGCGATCACCGGAAAGGCCGTCACGACCAACGCCTCGGCGGCCGACGGTGCGCTCAAGCTGTGGCAGATCTACGGCGCCTATGACTTCGGCGTGGCCAAGATCTCGGGCATCTACGAGCACGCGACCCAGGACTACTACAGCGGCAACGCCAAGTTCTGGATGCTGGGCGCGACCGTGCCGGTGGGTCCGGGCGCGATCCTGGCCTCGTTCAGCGAGAACAAGGACACCCTGGTCGCCAACGGCGGCACGGGCGACGGCATGGGTACGGCCAAGCAGTACGCGATCGGCTACACCTACAGCCTGTCCAAGCAGACCAACCTGTACGCCTCGTACGCCCACATCAGCAACGACAGCGCGACCGCGACCCGGACCGGCACCGCGCTGGCCGTGGCCTCGTCGACCGACGCCTTCTCGGGCGTCACCGGCCAGGGCTCCAGCGGCTTCGCGGTGGGCATCCGCCACATGTTCTGATCGGGGTATCGATCGGTGCAGCTTCCTCGCCGCCGCCTTCGGGCGGCGGCTGGACCAAGCCGCCTTCGGGCGGCTTTTTTTTGTTCGAGCCCGGCATGTCGGCACGCGACGGCCCGGTGGCCCGGCGCCCCGATTGCGCGACAATGCCGGGCATGCGTTCCCTGCGGGCCGCGAGCCCGCGCCGCCGACCATGAACCCGCGATCCCCCGTCCCCCCGTCGCACCCCCGCGCTGCCGCCCTCCCGGCCTCGCTGCAGGACCGGCTGCTCGGCGTCGCCGACAATGCGCTGAAGACCCTCGCCGGCGGCCTGCACGCGTCGCGGGCGATGCCCCGCGCCCCGGCCGCGCTGCAGCCGCGGGCGGCCGAGGCGCTCGAGCCCTCCGAGCGCGACCTGTCGGGCCGGCTGATGCGGGTGAACCACGTCGGCGAGATCTGCGCCCAGGCGCTCTACCAGGGGCAGGCGCTGGTGGCGCGCGACCCCGGACTGCACGCCCACTTCACCCGCGCGGCGCGCGAGGAATGCGACCACCTGGCCTGGTGCAGCCAGCGGCTGCGCGAACTCGACTCCCGCCCCAGCCTGCTCGACCCGCTGTGGTATGCCGGCGCGCTGACGCTGGGTGCGCTGGCAGGCAGCCTGGGCCGCCGGCTGAGCCTGGGTTTCGTGGTCGAGACCGAGAACCAGGTCGAGCAGCACCTGGCCTCGCATCTGCAGCGCCTGCCCCAGGCCGACCAGGACTCGCGCGCGGTGGTCGAACAGATGAAGTGCGACGAAGTGCAGCACGCGGTGGCGGCCGAGAAGCTGGGCGCCGCGCCGCTGCCGGCGCCGGTCCGCCTGGCGATGCGCGCGGCGGCGCGGGTGATGACCACCACCGCGCACTGGATCTGACGCCGCGACCCGCGACGGGCCCGCGGCCCGCCGCAGGCGCTTCAGACCTCGACCACCTCGACGTCGGTGGTGATGGTCGCGGTGGCGCCGAGCATCGCGATCGCCGAGCAGTACTTCTCCCGGGTCAGCTCGACCGCGTGCTCGACCTTGGAGCGGTCCAGCGCCCGGCCGGACACGACGAAATGCATGTGGATGCTGGTGAACACCTTGGGTTCGGTGGTCGCGCGCTCGGCCTGCAGCCGCACGTGGCAGCCGCGGACGTCCTGGCGACTCTTGTGCAGGATGTAGACCAGGTCGTACGCGGTGCAACCGCCGGTGCCGGCGAGCACGGTCTCCATCGGGCGCGGCGCCAGGTTGTGGCCTCCCGGCTCGCCCGGGCGCGCGGCGGGTGCGCCGTCCATCGCGAGCACATGGCCGCTGCCCGTCACCGCGACAAAGGTCATTCCCTGCCCGCCAGCGGGTTGCATCCACTGCACTGTGCATTCCATCGATTCGGTCTCCTGGTTGTGGCCAAGCGCGCGCGGCGCGCGGGGCACCATTGTCCGACACCCGCGCGGGCTGCTCCGCGGGACGCCCGGCGCACTGCGCGCAGCCCCGCGATATCAGCGCATGATGATGCAACGAATCTATCCCACAAAGCGCAAAGGGTTTTGCCATGCACTCGGGTTTGTACTAAGATAGACACATGCTGATGAAAGCTTCGGTGGAAGCTGTCTCAGCGCCCCTTGTCTCCTCCACCCTCCTCCATAGGTGGATTCAAGCCCAGGCTCGGCCTGGGCTTTTTTTTGGCTGCCGCTGCGGCGGGCGGCCAACCCCCGCTGGGTAGAATGGCGTCTTTTGACCTCCGGCCCCGTCCGTGACCCGCAAACCCGCCGATTACCTGCAAGCCATCCTGACCGCCCGGGTGTACGACGTGGCGCAGGAAACCGCCCTCGATACCGCGCACAACCTCAGCCGCCGCTTGCACAACTCGGTACTCCTCAAGCGCGAGGACCAGCAGCCGGTATTCAGCTTCAAGCTGCGAGGCGCCTACAACAAGATGTCGCGCCTGAGCGACCAGGAGCGCGCGCGCGGGGTGATCTGCGCGTCGGCCGGAAACCATGCGCAGGGCGTCGCGCTGGCTGCGCGCAAGCTGGGCTGCCGGGCCGTGATCGTCATGCCCTCGACCACGCCCAAGGTCAAGATCGACGCGGTGCGCGCCTTCGGCGCCGCGGCGGTGGAGGTGGTGCTCGAAGGCGAGAGCTACAGCGACGCCGCGGCCCACGCGACGCAGCTGCAGCGCGAGCGCGGCCTGAGCTTCGTGCATCCCTTCGACGATCCGGACGTGATCGCCGGCCAGGGGACGATCGGCATGGAAATCCTGCGCCAGCACCCCGGCCCGATCCATGCGGTGTTCTGCGCCATCGGGGGTGGCGGCCTGATTTCCGGCGTGGGTTGCTACATCAAGGCCGTGCGCCCCGAAGTGCGGGTGATCGGCGTGCAGACGGTCGACTCCGATGCCATGCTGCGCAGCGTGCGCGCCGGACGCCGGGTCGAACTCGCCGAGGTCGGGCTGTTCGCCGACGGCACCGCGGTCAAGCGGGTCGGCGAGGAGACCTTCCGCCTGGCGCGCGAAGTGGTCGACGACTACGTGGTGGTCGACACCGATGCGGTGTGCGCGGCGATCAAGGATGTGTTCGAGGACACGCGCTGCGTGCTCGAACCCTCCGGCGCGATGGCCGTCGCGGCGCTCAAGCAGTACGCCATCGCGCACAAGCTGAAGTCGCAGACCCTGGTGGCGATCACTTGCGGCGCCAACATGAACTTCGACCGCCTGCGCTTCGTCGCCGAGCGCGCCGAGGTCGGCGAGGCGCGCGAGGCGCTGTTCGCGGTGACCATCCCCGAGCAGCCGGGCAGTTTCCGCAAGCTGTGTTCGCTGCTGGGCGCGCGCGCGATCACCGAATTCAACTACCGCCTGGGCGACCCGCAGCAGGCCCAGGTATTCGTCGGCATGTCCATCAGCAGCCGCGACGACGCCCGCCGCATCGCAGGCCACCTGGTGCGTGCCGGCTATGCCACGCTGGACCTCAGCGAGGACGAACTGGCCAAGCAGCATGTGCGCCACCTGGTCGGCGGCCGCGCGCCGCGTGCCAGCGACAGCGCGCCGCTGCACGAAAGGCTGCTGCGCTTCGATTTTCCCGAGCGCCCCGGCGCGCTGATGCGTTTCCTCGAACACCTCAAGCCCGAGTGGAACATCAGCCTGTTCCACTATCGCAACCAGGGCGGCGACAGCGGACGGGTGCTGGTGGGAATCCAGGTGCCGCCTGCGGATCGCAAGCGCTTCGCCGCGTTTCTCGACTCCCTCGGCTATTCGCATGTCGAGGAAACCCACAACCCGGTGGTGCGGCTGTTCCTCTGACCGACCGGCGTCGCAGCGAAGTGCGACGCCGAATTCACTGCGCCTGGACCTGGGTGAAGGGCCGTGGCGGCACCTGCTCGGGCAGGCCGGACGGCGCGAGCTGGAAGGCCGGAGCGGGAGCCGGACCGGGCAGCGTCTGCGCGACCTCGCCGGGCTGGGTGGCCAGCACCAGCCGCCGCCCCTGCTGCTCGACTTGCGCGTGGCCGAACCCGGTGGACACCAGGCGCACCCCCGGCTCGATGCTCGCGCCGACCGCGAAGGCCCGCGGCGGCTTGCCGTCGACACCGATCAGCGCCGCTCCCGCGTTGCGGCCACCGCCGATCACCCCGTACAGCCGCAGGCGCTGCGGCGCCTGCGCGACCTGGCGCAGAGCCGGCGCGCCCAGCAACTGCGAGGACTCGGCGGCCAGCGCGTCGACCGCGTCGGCCCCGGCCTGCAGCGCGCCCGGCGGCAGCGGCAGCGGCCGCGCCAGCAGCCGCAGGCTCCAGTGCACGCCGACCTCGGCGCAGCCGAACAAAAGCGCCAGACGCACCCCATACGCCGCGACGGCCCAGCGTCGCTGCGCCACCAGCGCATCGGCGGGGTCGGCAGCGCGCGTCGCACGCTGGCGTCGGAGATCGGAAAAGGGTCGCATGGCCCCCGTATTATCGGTGCATGCCGATCGCCGCGAAGCCTCCGGCCCGCCGCGCACCCCGGTCCCAGCAAGACGAGCACACGCATGCAAGCCTTGAATATTCCAGTGGAAAGCCCCGACCGCCAACGCGGCTTCACCCTCATCGAGCTGATGGTGGTGCTGGTGATCATGGGGGTGCTGGCGGCGCTGATCGTGCCCAACATCATCGGTCGTACCGACGAAGCGCGGGTCACCGCGGCAAAAACCGATATAGGCACCATCATGCAGGCGTTAAAACTCTACAAGCTGGACAACGGCTTCTATCCGACCCAGCAGCAGGGCTTGCAGGCGCTGGTGGTCAAGCCGGACACGCCGCCGGTCCCCGGCAACTGGAAGCCCTACCTGGACAAGCTTCCCGCCGATCCCTGGGGTCGCGCCTACCAGTACCTGAACCCGGGAATCAAGGGGCCGGTCGACGTGTTCAGCTACGGCGCCGACGGAAAGCCCGGAGGCGAGGGTTCGAATGCCGACATCGGCAGCTGGCAATAGCGCGCGCGCCACGCTGCGGCCGCCGGCCGCCGACGCGGGCTTCACCCTGCTGGAGATCCTGGTCACCCTGGTGGTGATGGCCCTGCTCACCGGCCTGGTCGCGCTGGCGCTGCCGGGCGGCGAGGACGAGGGCGCCCGCACCGAAGCGCAGCGACTGGCCGCGCTGCTGGACACCGCGCGCGAGCAGGCGGCGGCGCTGTCGATGCCGGTGGCCTGGGCGGCCGGGCGCGAAGGCTACGACTTCCTGCGGCCATCGCCGCGCGGCTGGGTTCCGCTGGACCAGCCTCCGCTGGTGGCCCGCTCCTGGTACTGGCTCGACGGCGAGGTCCCAGGCGACTACCGCCCGCGCCCGGCTGCGGCCAGTTGGTACGCCGGCTCGGTACGGGTCCAGGTGCTCGGCGGGGGCGGTGCGCTGGACGCTGCGCCGGGCTGGCTGGTGTTCGGCTCGGAACCCGTGTCGCGACCGATGCAGGTGCGGATCGAAACCGGCAGGCTGAGGCTGACCGTCAGCAGCGACGGCGCGCAGCCTTTCCACGTCGAGCAGCAGCGCTGAAGGTGCGATGACCGCCGCCCCGCAAGCCGTGCGCGCGCCCCGCGACGCGGGCTTCACGCTGCTGGAGGTGCTGGTCGCGTTGGCCGTGGTCTCGCTGGCGCTGCTGGCCGCGCTGCGCGCGTCGGGGGCGCTGCAGGACGATGCCGGGCGCTACCGCAACTCGGTGCTAGCCGAGCAATGTGCGCAGAATTACTTGGTCGAGCAGCGGCTTCGCCAGAACTTCGTCGCAGTCGGCAACAGCGTGTCCAGCTGCAGCGAAGGCGGAGCCGACTTCACGCTGCAGGTCGACGTGCGTCCGACGCCGAACCCGAATTTCCGTCGCATCGACCTGCGGGTGCTCGACGCCTCGGGCTGGGCCGCCTGGAAGATCGTGGCCATCGCATGGAATCAATGAAAACGGCCCCCAGGGCCCGGCTGCGCCAGGCCCACCCCCCGAGGGGGGCCAGCAAGCTCGGGGCGGCCCTGCGCTTGCTGGCTTCGACAGCCCCCAGGGCCCGGCTGCGCCCGCCGCGTGCGCAGCGCGGCTTCACGCTGCTGGAAATGCTGGTGGCGGCTTTCGTGATGGCCATCGTCGCGGCACTGGGCTGGCGCGGACTGGACAGCGTGTCGCGCTCGCGCGCCGACATCGAGGCCGGGATGCACGCGGCCACCCAGTTGCAGCTGGCGATGCAGCAAATGAGCGCCGACCTGGGTTCGGCGGTCGATGGCGGAAACCAGCTGGGCGCGGTCAGCCTGGCCGGCAATGGCGACCTGCTGATCGTGCGCCGTGTCGAACAGCCGTTGGGGGCCGACCTGCGCGCCTGGTCCGCCGACGCGCTGCCCGCCCAGGCCGGCGCGCTGCAGGTCGTGCGCTGGGGCCTGCGCGACGGCAACCTGGTGCGCTGGGCCAGCGCCGGCGCCGTGTCGGCCGGGCCGCTGCTGCAGGGCATGGCGGCGCCGGCGGGCCGCGCGATCCCCATGCTCGACCATGTCGCTTCGATGCGCGTGCTGGTGTTCCGCTACGCCGGCACCGGGCTTCAGCGCCAGTCGGGTGCCTGGGTCAACCCCTACACCGCGGCCGACGGCAAGACCGGCGCCGGCAACCCGCTGCTGGCGCTGCTGCGCACCCCTGCCGGGCTGCGCCTGGACCTGCGTCTCGTCGGCGGTTCGCTGCGCGGCCCGCTCGAGCGTGAATTCCTGCTCGAGGCACGCCAATGAGGATTCGCCGATGAGCCGCGTCCCGCGCTCGCAGCGCGGAGCCGCGCTGATCACCGCGCTGCTGCTGGCGGCGCTGGCAGCCGTCATGGTGGCCGGCATGATGTGGCGCGAATGGGGAGCGATCCAGCGCGAGCAGGCGGCGCGCCAGAGCGAGCAGGCGCGCTGGCTGCTGCGCGGCGCCCTCGACTGGGCGCGACTGATCCTCAACGAAGCGGCCCAGCATTCCCAGGTGGTGGCCCTCGACCAACCGTGGGCGGTCCCGCTGGCCGAATCCGACCTGACGCGCTTCCTCGCCGCCGGCCAGCAAGGCGCGCTCGGCCAAGCCTGGCTGGCCGGGCGGATCGAGGACGCGCAAAGCCGCCTGAACCTGGCCGACCTGGCGGTGTTCGGCAAGCCGGTCCCCGCCGCGGTGCAGGCGCTGCGGCAATTGTGCTCGGCCGTGGGGGTCGACCCCGAGCTGGCGCAGACCGTCGCCGACGCCATCGCCGAGACCACGACACCGGGTTCGCGGCAACTGCCCATACGCCAGTTGCAGGACCTGGCGCGGGTGTCGCCCCAGGTGGCGGCGGCGTTGCCCCGGCTGGCTGCCGTGGTCACGGTGCTGCCGCAGCCCACGCCCGTGAATGTCAACACGGCCAGCCCGCAGGTGCTGGCTGCGGTGCTGGGAATCGGCGCCGACCAGGCCGCGCGGCTGGTCGCGCAGCGCAGCCACCAGCACTTCCAGAACCTCCAGCAGGTGACCCAGGCGCTGCAGGCCGCCACCCCGACTCCGATCGACCCTTCGCTGGTCGGCGTGTCCAGCAACTACTTCGACGCCGTCGCGAGGATACGCATCGACCATTTCGAATACGCCGAGCGCGCGTTGATCCAGCGCATCGGCGCCCTCAGCCAGGTCGTGCGCATGCAACGCGTGGCTCCCTGGCTGGCCGATCCCGCCGCGCGCGGCTGAGCCCGCCACAGCATGCGCACAAACCATGAAGCCTTCATGAAAGTTGCGGCTATGTTGTATCAACCCCTAG
>JAKBBQ010000123.1 GCA_021808405.1 Pseudomonadota bacterium
ATTGGCCAGTTCCACGTAGACCCCGGGCGGGTACAGGCCGAGCACCCGCAGCAGCGTGGCTCCCAGCGCATCGGGCTGGTCCGACGGCCCGAGCAGCGCGCCGCGAGCCGCCATCGCAGCGGTCAGCGCCGGCCGCGTCTTGCGGCTGCTCAGCCGCGCCGCGTAGACGTCCACCCGCCGCAGCAACTCGGCCGCGCGCACCGCGGGCTCCAGCACCTCCGGATCGCCGGACTCGTGCTCGGTATGGTGGGACCGCACGGCTTGCAGCCAAAGCGGGTCGTCGATCCCGGCATCCTGCAGGATCTGCGCCGAACGTTCGGCATGCTGGCGGATGACCTCGCGTTGCGCGACGCTGGGCGGATGGGTCTGGCGGGCCAGCAGGTCCTGCAAGCTCCCCATTCCCAGGTTCATGGTCAGCGCCGCGCCGGCGATGGCCCGCACCTCGTCGGCTGGCCACTCCAGCCACTTCGCCGCGAGCACCACCACCAGCGCGCAGCACATCGAGTGCACCGCGCTGTAGTGCTGGGTGTGGTTGACCTTTTCGTTGACCAGGTAGTACAGCGCGAGGTCGGGCTGCGCATCGGCCACCGCCAGCAGGTCGTCGAGCGCGCGCTGCAGGCGGTCCAGCCACCCCGCATCGGGCTCGTGGACTTCCAGCAGTTGCACGATGCGCCCGCGCATGCGTTCGATGGACGCCAGGCCGTCGGCGACGCCTTGCATGTACTGGCGGGACGCACCGTTGTCCTCGACGGCGACTGCGGGATCGACGAATTCGGTCATGGGGCGGGGGGAGGCATCGCTGGCGCGCAGCCTCCGCCACGGGCACAGGACCGAACTATCGCACAATGCGCATACTCCCGCCAACGACTTCGATCCGCCCATGTCCCGCACCGACCACGATGCCACCGCCACCCGCGCTGCCGCCGTGCGCGTGTATGTCGGAGGCGTGCGGCCGCTGCCCGAATCGGGCCGGCTGTCGGGAATCTACAAACAGCCGGTGCACGGCCCGCTGCAACTGGGCGCGCAAGGCTTCGAGGGTGACCAGCAGGCCGACCTGCGGGTGCACGGCGGCCCGGACAAGGCGGTGCACCTGTACCCCGCGCGCCACTACGCGAGGCTGGCCGGGCAGTTCCCGGCAGCGGCGGCGTGGCTGCAACCGGGCTCGATCGGCGAAAACCTCAGCACCTGGCAGCTCGACGAGAGCCAGGTGCGCATCGGCGACGTCTGGCGCCTCGGCCAGGCCTTGCTGCAACCCTGCCAGCCGCGCAACCCCTGCTGGAAGATCGACGAACGCTACGGCTGCGGCGGCATGGCCGCCTTCATCGCCGAGCAGCACATCGCCGGCTGGTATCTGCGGGTGCTGCGGCCCGGTCTCGTGGAACCCGCGGACGAGTTGCAGCTGATCGAGCCGGCGGCAGCTCCCAGCCTGCAGCAGGCGCTGCAGGACTGGCACGCGCCGCGACCCGAACCCGGGCGCCTGCGGGAACTGGCCGCGATGCCCGGCATCGCCGACAACTGGCGCCACAAGATCCTGCAGCGCATCGAGCGGCTGCGCGAGCAGGCGGCTGGCTGAAGCGCCGAGCGCGCGCGCTCGCCGGTCTCAACGCCGCGCCGGCGCGGCGCCACCCGCCCCCATCGCGGTGAACCACTGCGCGCTGTCGGCCAGGCGCTGGGCGCGTGCCCTCGCCTGCCCCAGCCGCGCCTGCGCCAGCAGGCGCTGCGCGGCCAGCACCTGCAACACGTTGCCCGAACCGGCCGCATAGGCCTGGCGCGCCAGCTGCAGCGAGGCGTCGGCGCTGCGCAGCGCCCGCTGCTGCGCGGCGAGCAGCTCGGCGTCGTGGCGCAGCGCCTGCAGCACGTCGGCCACCTGGTTGAAGGCCAGCAGCACGGTCTGCCGGTACAGCGCCAGCTGGGCCTCGTAGGCCTGCAGCGCGCCGCGGCGCTGGGCGCGCAGCGCCCCGCCATGCCACAGCGGCGCGGTCAGCGCCGCCGACAGCCCCCAGCCCGGGGCTGCGCCGAACAGCCCGCCCAGGCTGGAGGCCTGGGCAGTCCAGTCGGCGCTCAAGCTCAGCTGGGGATACAGCGCGGCGGTCGCCACCCCCACCGCGGCGCCGGCTGCGTGCAGTTGCGCCTCGGCGGCACGGATGTCCGGACGCTGGCGCACCAGCTGCGAGGGCACGACCAGCGGCAGCCGGCTCGGAAGCCGCAAGCCGTCGAGCCGCCAGTCCGGGCTGCGCCAGCTCGCCGCGCTGCGCCCGACCAGGCGTGCCAGCGCGTCGTCGGCTGCGGCCAGCTGCTGGCGCAGCGCAGGCGCCAGCGCGCGGTCGGCGTCGAGCTGGCTTTGCGCGCTCAGCAGGTCGGCGCGCGAGGCGCTGCCGGCGCGCAACGCCAGCTCGACCAGGCGCAGGTTCTCGGAGTCGGCGTCCAGCACCTGGCGCAGCGCGGCCAGCTGCTCGCGGGCCGCGGCCGCGGCGATGGCCTGGCCGACGACTTCGCCGCTCAGCGACAGGCGGGCCGCCCGCAACTGCTCGGCCTGCACATCGGCCAGCGCCTGCTGCTGCTCGACGAGTCGGCGGGTTGCGCCGAACACATCGGGCGAGTAGCCGACCAGCGGGCCGGCGCTGTACAGCTCGGCCGCGGACGCCGCACCGGCGGCGCGCGCGCGCTGCGCCGCCGCCTGCAGGTCGAGCCGCGGCGCGAGCCCGCCGCGCGCCACCAGCACCGCCTCGCGCGCCTGCCGCAGGCTGGCGCGCGCCTGCTGCAGGCTGGGGCTGTCGGCCAGCGCCAGGCGCACCGTGCGGTCGAGTTCGGCGGAGCCGAATTCCCGCCACCAGGCCGCCGGCGGCTGCGGCACCGTCTGCAGTCGCTGCGCCGGCTGCGAAGCGGCAGCCGGCAGGTCCACGGGGCGCCAGGTGTAGGCCTGCTGCGCCGGCGCGGCGGGCCGCTGGTAGTCGGGCCCGACCGCGCAGCCGCCGGCCAGGCAGGCCGCGGCCAGCGCCGCGAAGAGCGCGCGCGCCCCGCCCGGCCGGGCTTGCCGCCGGCGGCTACTCATAGCGCAGCGCCTCGATGGGGTCCAGGCGCGCCGCCTTGCGCGCCGGGTAGTAGCCGAAGAACATGCCCACCGCGGCGGCGAAGCCGAAGCCGCCGGCCATCGCCCCGGGCGACAACAGGGTCGGCCAATGCGCCAGCGCCGACACCGCGCCCGACACCGCGACGCCGCAGGCGATGCCGGCCAGCCCGCCGCTGGTGCTGAGGAACACCGCCTCGGCCAGGAATTGCAGCAGCACGTGCAGCCGCCTGGCGCCGATGGCCATGCGCAAGCCGATCTCGCGGGTGCGCTCGGTGACCGACACCAGCAGGATGTTCATGATTCCGATGCCGCCTACGAGCAGCGAGATCGACGCCACCACCGCGAGCAGCGCGGCCATGATGGCCGACGAGCTCTGCGCGGTCTCGGCGATCTGGCTGAGGTTGCGCACCGAGAAGTCCGCGGCGTCCCCGGGGCGGATGCGGTGGCGACGGCGCAGCACCTCGGTGATCTGGCGCATCGCGGGCTCCACGGCCTCGGGGCTCGCGGCCTGCACGAACAGGGTGTTGACATAGCCGACCAGCCGCGGCGGGATGTTGAAGGGGTTGGGCCCGGGCGGGAAGGAAGTCGCGGTCTGCGTCGCCGGCACGCTGGCGCCGCCGAGCACGGTCACCGCGCCGGCCTGCGCCTGCGAAGGCGCCGCCACGCCGAGGATCTTGCGTTGCGCCGCGCTGAACGGCAGCATCACCAGGTCGTCCTGGTCCTGGCCGAAGGGCGTCTGCCCCTTGGCCGCCAGCACCCCCACCACCCGCACGCTGGCGCCCTTGACCAGCATGCGCGCGCCGATGGGGTTCTCGTAGGGGCCGAACAGCTCGCGCGCCACCGTCTGCCCGATGACCGCGACCATCGCCGCGCTGCTCTCGTCGGCCTGCTCCAGTCCGCGGCCGCTGGCGATCTGCCAGTTGGTCATCGGCAGGTACGACGGGGTCACGCCCTGGATGCTGGTGGTCCAGTTGTTGCCGCCGTACTGCACCTGGCCGAGCTGGCGGATCATGTAGGCGGTGCGCGCCACGGCCGGAGCGTCGCGGCGCAAGGCCCTCGCGTCGGCCTGGGTCAGCGTGGAGGCGCTGCCGAATCCGGCGCGCACCCCCGAGCGCGTGGTCGCGCCGGGGACGACGACCAGCAGGTTGGTGCCCAGGCTCTCGATCTGCTTGCGCACCGCGGCGTTGGCGCCCTGCCCGACCGCGACCATGACGATCAGCGCCGCCACGCCGATGAACACCCCGAGCATGGTCAGCGCCGAGCGCATCTTGTTGCGCACGATGGCCTGCGCCGCGGCGGCCACGATCATCGCGCCGAAGCCCGAGCCGGGGGCCAGCAGCGTCGCCGCCGGCGCCGCCGCCGACGCCTGGGGCCCGGCCGGCGCCGGCGCGGCCGACTGGACCTCGGTCGGCCGCGGATTGGCGACGTCGGAGACGATCCTGCCGTCGCGCATGGTGATGATCCGCCCCGCATACGCGGCGACGTCGCTCTCGTGGGTGACCACGACCACGGTCAGCGCCTGCTCGCTGTTGAGCTCGCGCAGGATGCGCATGATGTCGTGCGAGGTGCGGGTGTCGAGATTGCCGGTGGGCTCGTCGGCCAGCAGCAGCGGCGGCCGGTTGATCAGCGCGCGGGCGATCGCCACCCGCTGTTGCTGCCCGCCGGACAACTGCCCCGCGGTGTTGCCCTCGCGCCCGGCCAGCCCGAGGCGGGCCAGCGACTCGCGGGCCCGCCGCAGCCGCTCGGAGCGCCCGGCCGGCCCCGCGCTGCCGTACAGCAGCGGCAGCGCGACATTGTCCAGAGCGCTGGTGCGAGCCAGCAGGTTGAAGCTCTGGAACACGAAGCCGATGCGCTCGCCGCGCAGCCGCGCCAGATCGGGCTCGCGCAGGCCCGCCACGTCGACTCCGTCGAGCCGGTAGCTGCCGCCGCTCGGGCGATCGAGGCAGCCGCACAGGTGCATCAGCGTCGACTTGCCCGAACCCGACGAGCCCATGATGGCGACGAACTCGCCGCGCTCCACGCGCAGGCTGACCCCGTCGAGCGCGCGCACCTCGACGTCACCGGCCCGGTAGATGCGGCTGACCTGCTGCAGTTCGATGACCGGCGCAGCCATCGCAGCCGCCCGCTCTAGAGGCCGAAGCGCAGCCGCGAGGCGCGCGCGCCCGACGCGTCGCCGCGCTGCTCGCCGACGATCACTCTCTGGCCGGCCTGCAGCGGGCCGCCGAGCAGTTCGGCGTAGTTGTCATCGTCGAGCCCGGTGCGCACGGCCACCGCCTGCGGCCGGCCGTCGCGCAGCACCCAGACCTGGCGGCCCGCGGCGGCGCGCGCCGGCGCGGCCACCCCTCCGGGGGCAAAGCGCAGCGCCTGGTCGGGAACGCGAAGCACGCCCTGGCGCTGCGCCGTCACGATGGCCACGGTGGCGGTCATCCCCGGCTTGAGCAGCAGCGCGGTGTTGTCGACCGCGATCACCACGTCGTAGGTGATGACGTTCTGCACCGATTGCGGCGCCTGCCGCACCTGGACCACCTTCGCCTGGAAGCTGCGGCCCGGATAGGCCTCGACGCTGAAGCGCGCGGGGTCGCCCTGGTGCACGCTGCCGATGTCGCTTTCGCTGACATTGGCGTCGACCTGCATGCGCGTCAGGTCGGTGGCGATGAGGAACAGCGTGGGCGTCTGGAAGCTCGCCGCCACCGTCTGGCCGATGGTGACGTTGCGCGACACCACGGTTCCGTCGACCGGGGAGACGATGTCGGTGTAGCTCAGATTGACCTTCGCCGCCTCCAGCGAGGCCTCGCGCTCGCGCACCGTCGCCTGGTCGAGCCGGACCTGCGCCTGCGCCTGCAGCAAGGCGTTGCGCGCCGCATCCACCACGTCCTGCGACACCACGCCTCGACCCACCAGCCCGGACTGCCGGCGCAGGTTGATCCGCGCGTAGTCCAGGTTGGCCTGGTCCTTGAGCGCCTGCGCGCGCGCCACCGCGAGCTGCGCGGCGTTCTCGTCGACCACCGTCTGGTAGGGACGGGGATCGATGCGGGCGCACAACTGCCCCTTGCGCACCCGGGTATTGAAGTCGCAGGACTGGGACTGCACCACCCCCGACACGTAGGACCCGACGATCACCGTCATCACCGGGTTGACGCTGCCGGTGGCGTTGACCGTGCGCGCGACGTCGCCGCGCCCGACGACCGCGGTCAGGTACTGCACCGCGGGCTGGCGACGGCTGCTCCACCATGCGCCGCCGGCCAGCACAGCCACCACGAGCAGCCCCGCGCCTGCCAGCAGGGCTCGCCGGCGCCGCGGCAGCAGGTTGCGCAGGGACATGGCCATGCGCCATTTGTACGCCGCCGGGCCCCGGCGGCGCGTTGACCCACATCAGCCGCCGGGACGGCGGTTGCGGCGCAGATCAACCGCGCGCGGCACCCGCCCGCATCGCGCTCAGCAGATGGATCGCCTGCCCCGGAAAAACCCAGTCGATCGCGCTGCCCAGCATCCAGCAGGCGATGCTGGCGAGCAGGAACACCAGCATGCGGCGCACCATTCCGGGCTCCAGCCAGTCCTCCAGCCGCCGGTGCAGCCACCAGGCGACCAGCGGATAGGCCAGCGTGGACAGGATCAGGGCGTACATCGCGGCGCGTCGGCTGGTGGTCAGTGCGGCCTCATTGTAGGAAGCTCGCCGCGGCAGCGCGCCCCCTCAGGCCGCGCCGGCGTGCAGCGCGGGCTGGCGCATCAGCTCGACCTGCTCGCGCAGCTCGAGCATCCTCTGCTCCCAGTAGCGGGCGTCGCCGAACCACGGGAAGGCAGCGGGGAACGCCGGGTCCTGCCAGCGGCGGGCGATCCACGCGCTGTAGTGCAGCAGGCGCAGCGTGCGCAGGGCCTCGATCAGATGGAGTTCGCGCGGGTCGAAGTCGCGGAACACCCGGTAGCCGCGCAGCAGCGCATCGAGCTGGCGCTGCGCCTGCGCCGGCTCGCCGGCCAGCAGCATCCACAGGTCCTGCACCGCGGGGCCGCTGCGGCTGTCGTCGAAGTCGAGGAAATACGGCCCCTGCTCGCTCCACTGCAGGTTGCCCAGATGGCAGTCGCCGTGCAGCCGCAGGCTGCGCACCGGGGCGGCGTGCTCCCACGCCTGGCGCACGCCGTCGAGCGCCTGCGCGCTGGCTGCCAGCCAGGCTTGGCGCAACTCCAGAGGCAACCAGTCGCTGCCGGCGATCCAGTCGCGCGACTCGACTCCGAAGGTCTGCGGATCAAGCGCCGGGCGCATGCGGTAGGCGTCGGCCTGCCCCACCGCGTGGATGCGGCCGAGGAAGCGCCCCAGCCACTCCAGCGTCGCCTCGTCCTCCAGTTCGGGCGCGCGCCCGCGCGCCCTCGGAAACAGCGCGAAACGGTGGCCCCGCGCGTGATGCAGGGTCCGCCCGCCGAACTCCAGCGGCGGCACCGCGGGGATCTCGCGGCGCGCCAGCTCCAGGCAGAAGGCGTGTTCCTCGAGGATGGCCTCGTCGCTCCAGCGCCCGGGGCGGTAGAACTTGGCCACCACCTGCTGGCCGTCGTCGAGCCCGAGCAGGAAGACGCGGTTCTCGAAACTGTTGAGCTGCAGCAGGCTGCCGTCGCAGCGCGGGCCCACGCCGTCGACGGCGTCGAGCACCCGCTCCGGGCCGAGATCGGAGTAGACCGGCGCGGAGCTGGCGGAGTCGCGGCTGGCGGGAACTTGGCGGATCACGTGGGCGGTGCTTCGCCCGCCCCGCGGGATGGCGGCAAGGCGGGCCGCGGCAGTGTAGCGCGCCGCGGCCCCGCGCTCAGGGCCTGCGGTGGTCGATGACCACCTCGACGCTGCCGCCGCGCTCGACGGTGGCGGTGCCGTAGAGGTCGCCGCGGGCCGGCATCGCGTCGCCGGTGGCCGACAGCCGCGCCTCGATCTGCACCCGCTCCACCTTCGACAACGGCACCGAGGGCTCCATCGAGTCGGCATCGGTCAGCCCGACCTGCAGCGGCAGCTGGATCCCGGCGCGCTTGAGCGCCGCCACCGGCATGCTCTGCCCCGGCACGCGGGCGATGACGAACAGCGTGCGCCCGGCCGCGTCGGCGCGCAGTGCCGGCGCGATGGCCACGTGCACCTGCATCAACACCGCGGCCTGGGGCCGCGCCGCGGTCCGCGCCGGCACCGGTGACGCGTCGGGCGCCTTGCCGGGCAGCATCGCCGCGTTCTCGGCTGCCGTCAGGCCCATGCGGCGGCGCACCTGGGCGATCACATGGCTGAGGAAGGTCGCGTCCTCGGAACCGGCGGCCACTTCGCGGCTGGCACGCTCGAGCAGCGGCAGCGCGCCGCGGTCGTCGCCGCGCGACGCCGCCGCGTAGCCGGCGAGCATCAGCGCCAGCAGGTTGCCCGGATCGATGGCCAGCGCCTGGCGCGCGAGTTGCTCGGGCTTGCCCAGCGGGCTTCCGTTGGCGGTCATCGCCAGCGCGTCGGCGTACTCGGCCAGCCAGCGCGCATGGCGCTGCAGTTGCGGGCCGACGTGGGCATAGGCGGCGGCCGCCTTGCCGAAGTCGCCCAGCACCCCGTAGGAGCGCCCGAGCATCGCCCAGCCGGCCGGGTCGTCGGGGTGGGCGGCGAGCTTGGCGGCCAGCGAGTCGACCATCTTCTGTACCTGCGTCGGAGCGGCCGGCGAGGCGGCCTGGGCGGAGGTCGCCGCGACCGCCTGGCCACCAGCCAGCGCCGCCGGCGTGCCCAGCAGTTCGTACAACAGCCCGGCGCAGACGGGCAGGCTCAGCAGCAGCCCGGCGACGGTCGGCAGCGCGCTGCCGGCGCGGCGCGCCTGCGGCATCGGCGCGGTGTCGGCCAGCACGCGGCGCGCCAGTTCCTCGCGCGCGCGCTCGTATTCGGCCTCGCCGAGCGAGGCGCGATCGCGCTCCAGCGCGGCCATGTCCTCGCGCAGCAGGCGGGCGTTGACCGCCGCGCGGTCGACGCCGCGCCGGCTGCGTTGCCCGAGCAGCGGCAGCAGCATGATGGACAGCACCACCGCTGTCAGCAGCGTGGCGGCGAGCAGGAAGGAAGTCATTCGAGTTCTCCGTGGTGCGCCAGCAAGGCCTGGGCGCGCGCCAGCTGGGCGGCGTCCAGCGGGGCTTCGGCGCGGCGCAGCCGACGACGTATGGTGGCGGCCAGCGCGCCCAGCCCCAGCGCCAGCAGTGCGAAGGGGCCGAGCCACAGCGCCCAGGTCTCGGCGTCGAAAGGCGGACGGAAGCGCACGTAGTTGCCGTAGCGCGCGACCAGGTAGTCGACCACCTGCTTGTCGGTGTAGCCGCGCTCGATCAGCTTGCGTACCTCGGCGCGCAGGTCGCGCGCCAGGCTGGCCTGCGAGGCGGCCAGCGACTCGTCCTGGCACACCAGGCAGCGCAGGTTGCGGGTGATGGCCAGCATGCGCTGCTCGGCCGCCTCGTCGTGCGCCAGCGGGCGCGCCAGGCCGGCCCAGGCCGGCAGGGTCGCCAGCGCCAGCGCGAACAGCAGAAGGATTCGTTTCATTGCGATAGCTTCCGGATCATCGGCAACAGCTTGTCCTGCAGCACGGCCACCGTCAGCGGGCCGATCTGCTTGTAGACGATGCGGCCCTGGCGGTCGATGAGGTAGGTCTCGGGCACGCCGTAGACGCCGTAATTGATCCCGATGTGGCCATTGGCGTCGCTGGCCACCAGGTCGTA
>JAKBBQ010000124.1 GCA_021808405.1 Pseudomonadota bacterium
GGCGCTGAACTACGCGCTGTCGGGCCACCTGTGCCTGGCCACGCTGCACGCGTCGAACAGCCACCAGGCGATCAACCGCATCCTCGGGCTGTTCCCGCTGGACATGCGGCCGTCGCTGCTGTCGGACCTGTCGGCCGGACTGCGGGCGATCGTCTCGCAACGCCTGCTGGTGTCGGCGCAGGGCGGCAGGCTGCCCGCCACCGAGGTGCTGCTCAACACCCAGCTGATCGGCGAACTCATCGCCAAGGGCGACCTGTCGGGGGTGCGCGAGGCGATGGACAAGTCGCTCGCCGAGGGCTCGCAGACCTTCGAGCAATGCCTGGCGGACATGGTGCGCGACGGCCGCGTGGCGCGCGACGAGGCGCTGGCCCACGCCGATTCGCCGACCAACCTGCTGTGGCGGCTGCAGAACGACTTCACCCCGCCGGCCCCACCGGCGCCGCTGGCCGAGGCCGACGAGCCGTCGTTCCGCGAGATCTCCCTCGACATGGGCGCGCAGCTGGACAGGCGATGACCCCGAGCGCCGACAACCCGACGCTGCGGCTGGCCAGCGAACTCATCCGCCTGCCCTCGGTCACCCCGCAGGACGCCGGCTGCCAGGACCTGCTGGCGCGGCGCCTGCAGCCGCTGGGCTTCGAATGCGAGAGCCTGCCGTGCGGCCCCGAGGACTGGCCGGTGCGCAACCTGTGGGCGCTGCGCCGCGGCGCCGGTGCGCAGCCGCCGCTGCTGGTGTTCGCCGGCCATACCGACGTCGTTCCCGCCGGCCCGCGCGAGGCCTGGAGCAGCGACCCCTTCGTCCCCGAGGTGCGCGAGGGCAGGCTGTACGGCCGCGGCGCGGCCGACATGAAAAGCTCGCTGGCGGCGATGGTGGTGGCGATCGAAGCCTTCCTGGCGGCCCACCCGCTGCCGCGCGCGTCCATCGCCTTGCTGCTGACCAGCGACGAGGAGGGCCCGGCGCGCGACGGCACGGTGCGGGTGTGCGAACAGCTGCAGCGGCGCGGCCTGCGCCCCGACTGGTGCCTCGTCGGCGAGCCGACGAGCAGCGCCACGCTGGGCGACGTGATCAAGAACGGCCGCCGCGGCTCGCTGTCGGGCAGGCTGCTGGTGCACGGCGTGCAGGGCCACGTCGCCTACCCCGACCAGGCGCGCAACCCGGTGCACCTGGCCGCGCCGGCGCTGGCCGAACTGGCGTCGACCACCTGGGACGCCGGCGACGCCGATTTCCCGCCGACCACCTGGCAGGTGTCCAACATCCACGCCGGAACTGGCGCCGGCAACGTGATCCCCGGCGCGCTGGAGCTGCAGTTCAACTTCCGCTTCGGGCCGGCGTCGTCGGTGGCCAGCCTGCAGGCGCGGCTGCTCGACGTGCTGCGCCGGCACGGCGTCGACCACAGCCTGGAGTGGACGCTGGGGGCCGAACCCTTCCTGACCCCGGCGGGGGCGCTGTCGCGCACCCTGCAGCAGGCGATCGCCGCCGAGACCGGGGTGCAGGCGGCGCTGTCGACCACCGGGGGCACGTCCGACGCGCGCTTCCTGGCCAGGATCTGCGAGCAGGTGGTCGAGTTCGGGCCGCCGAACTCCAGCATCCACAAGGTCGACGAGTGCATCGAGCTGCGGTTCCTCGAACCCCTGGCGGGAATCTACCGACGCACCCTCGAGGCGCTGGCCGCCTGATGCGCCCACCGCGTTTCGACGAGGTCCGGCGCGACGTCGAGCGGCGGCTGCGCGAGGCCGGGCTGCGGTTCGGCCAGGGCACCGAGGACGCCGCGCAGGAGGCGGCGTGGATGCTCGTCCACTGTCTGCGCCTGCCGCTGCTGGACAGCTTCGCGCGGCTGCACGAACTGCGCCGCCGGCCGGTCCCGCAGCCGGCGCTGCGCAGGCTGCAGCGGTTGCTGGAGCAGCGCGTGCGCAGCCGCCGGCCGCTGGCCTACCTGCTGGGCGAGGCCTGGCTGCAGGGCCAGCGCTTCCTCGCCGACGAGCGGGCGATCGTTCCGCGCTCGCTCATCGCCGAGCTGCTGGGCCAGGGGCTGCAACGCTGGCTGGCGCAGCCGCCGCGGCGCATCGCCGACGTGTGCACCGGCGGCGCCAGCCTGGCCATCCTGGCCGCGCAGCGCTGGCCGCAGGCGCAGGTGGCGGCCGGCGACATCAGCCGGCCGGCACTGGAACTGGCACGCCGCAACGTCGAGCTGCACGCGCTGGGCGGGCGCGTACGGCTGCTGCACTCGGACCTGCTCGCCGGCTTCGACGCCGGCGAGCGCTTCGATCTCGTGCTGTGCAACCCCCCGTATGTGTCCGCGCGCTCGATGGCCGCGCTGCCGCCGGAGTTCCGCCACGAACCGCGGCTGGCGCTGGCCGGCGGCGCCGACGGCATGGACCTGGTGCGCAGGCTGCTGCGCCAGGCCGCCGGCCATCTGCAGCCGCACGGCGTGCTGGTGCTGGAGATCGGCCATGAACGGCGGCACTTCGAGGCCGCCTTCGGCGCGCTGCCGGTGCACTGGCTTGCGGTGAGCAGCGGCGACGACGCGGTGCTGGCGATCGAGGCGAGCGCGCTCGCCGCGGCGCGATGATCCGGTTGCAGCAGATCAGCCTGCGCCGCGGTGCCAGGCTGGTGCTCGACGCAGCCGATCTGGTGGTGCACGCCGGCGAGAAGGTCGGGCTGGTCGGCGCCAACGGCGCCGGCAAGTCCTCGCTGTTCGGCCTGCTGCAGCGCGAGTGGATCGAGGATTCGGGCAGCCTGGAATTCCCCGCCGACTGGCGCGTGGCCACGGTGGCGCAACAGGTCGCCGACAGCGAGTTGCCGGCGGCCGAGTTCGTCTGCCAGGGCGACCGCGCGCTGCAGCGGGCGCTGCGCGAGTTGCGCGAGGCCGACGCGCAGGGCGACGGCGGGCGCATCGCCGCCGCCGCCGAGGCGCTGGAGCTGGCGCAGGGCTACAGCGCCGCGGCGCGCGCCGAGGGCCTGCTGCTCGGCCTGGGCTTCGCGCCCGCCGCGCTGCAGCGCCCGGTGCGCGAGTTCTCCGGCGGCTGGCGCATGCGGCTGGCGCTGGCGCAGGCGCTGTTCGCCCCCAGCGACTGCATGCTGCTCGACGAGCCGACCAACCACCTCGATCTCGACGCGCTGGTCTGGCTGGAGGGCTGGCTCGGCCGCTATGCCGGCACGCTGCTGGTGATCTCCCACGATCGCGAGTTCCTCGACTCGGTGACCCGGGTCACCGTGCAGCTGCGGGGCGGCAAGCTGTCGCGCTACAGCGGCGGCTACAGCGACTTCGAGCAGCGGCGCGCGCTGGAGCTGGCGCAGCAGGCGCAGGCGTGGAGTCGCCAGCAGGCCGACATCGCGCGTCTGGGCGCGTTTGTCGAGCGCTTTCGCGCCAAGGCGACCAAGGCGCGCCAGGCGCAAAGCCGCCTGAAGGCGCTCGAGCGCATGCAGCGGGTCGCGCCGCTGGTGCTCAGCCACCCGCTGCGGCTGCAGTTCCCGCAGCCCGAGCGCCAACCCCACGCGCTGTTGCGGCTGCAGCAGCTGGACTGCGGCTTCGCGCCGGGCCAGCCGGTGCTGCGCGGAGTCGAGCGCGAGGTGCTGGCCGGTGCGCGCATCGGCATCCTCGGCGCCAACGGCCAGGGCAAGTCGACCCTGGTGAAGACCCTGGCCGGGATGTTGCCGCCGCTGGCCGGCACCGTGCAGCCCGGCGAAGGCGTGGTGCTGGGGTATTTCGCCCAGCATGAAATGGAGGTGCTGCGCGGTGACGAGACCCCGTTGCAGCACATGCAGCGCCAGGCGCTGGCCGGCGGGCGAGGGGCGACCACCCAGGAGGCGCGCGACTGGCTGGGCAGCTTCCAGTTCGGTGGCGAACTCGCGGCGCAGCCCGTGGGGACGCTGTCGGGCGGCGAGCGCGCGCGCCTGCTGCTGGCGCTGCTGGTGTGGCAGCGGCCGAACCTGCTGGTGCTCGACGAGCCGACCAACCACCTCGACCTGGACACCCGCGAGGCGCTGGCGCTGGCGCTGCAGGAGTTCGACGGCGCGATGCTGCTGGTGTCCCACGACCGCGCGCTGCTGCGCGCGGCCTGCGAACAGTACTGGCTGGTCGCCGACGGCCGGGTGCGCGACTTCGACTCCGACCTCGACGCCTACCAGCGGCTGCTGCAGGAGGCGGCGCGCAGCTCGCGCGAGGTGCAGCCCGCGAATCCCCCCGCCGAGCCCGGCCGGCGCGACCAGCGGCGCGCCTCGGCGACGCAGCGCCGCGAGCTGCAGCAGCAGCTGGCGCCGCTGCGCAAGCGGCAGGCCGAAGCCGAGCAGCGCCTGCAGCGCCTGCAGGCCGAGCGCGAGCGCCTGCAGGCGCTGCTGGCGCAACCCGCCACCGCGGCGGCGGCGCGCGCCGAGGCGGGGCGCGAGCTCAAGCAGGTGCTGCAGGACATCGAGGATTGCGAGGCCGGCTGGCTGGAACTCGAGGAACGCATGCAGGCGCTGGCGGAGCCGCGCTGAGTCCCGGGTCGCGCCGCGCTGCCGGTCAGCCGATCCGCCGGTCAGCCGGGCGCCGGGCGCGCGCCGCGGGTGGTGCGCCGCAGCAGCGCGCCGATGGCCGCGGCGGCCAGCGCCAGTCCCGCGCAGTAGGCGGCCCAGAAGCCGGCCGCCCCGTGCAGCGCCGCCGGCGTGAAGCCACCCAGTCCCAGTCCGAGCACGCAACCGCCGGCCAGCCCGACCCCCCACAGCGCCAGCGCGTAGATCGCCCCCGGCAGCAGCGCGATGTGCCACGAGCGCAGCGCGAACGCCGCGCAGGCCTGCACCGCGTCGAACACCTGGTAGGCGGCGACCAGCGCCAGCAGCCGCGCCGCCACCGCGGCGACGCGCGGGTCGCTGGCGTAGCCCCGCGCCACCGGCTCGCGCAACAGCCACAGCGCGGCCGCGGCCGCGGCCGACAGCGCGGCCGCGGTCCCCACCCCGATCCACGCCGCCTGCGCCGCCTCGGCGCGCAGGCCGCTGCCCAGGCGGCGCGCCACCACCGAGGCGGTGGCGATGGACAGCGACAGCGGCAGCATGTAGAGCACCGCGCCGACGTTGGCGGCGATCTGGTGCGCCGCCAGCTGCACGTTGCCGGTGCGGGCGATGAACAGCGCCATGAAGGTGAAGGAAGAGACGTCGACCAGCACGCTGGCGCCGATCGGCAGCCCCAGCCGCAGCAGGTCGCGCAGCCGGGCCATGTCGGGCGGGTCGAAGCGCCGCAGCACGCCCAGCGCGCGCAGCGCGGGGTCGCGGCGGTGCTGCAGGCAGGCGACCAGCAGCAGCAGCCACTGCGTCAGCGTGGTGGCTGCCGCGCAGCCCACGACCCCCAGCCGCGGCAGGCCATGCAGGCCGAACTCGGCCGGCGCGACCAGCAGCGCGTTGAGCAGCAGCTTGCAGGCCAGCCCCCAGCCCTGCGGCAGCGTGACCAGCATCGGCCGGCCCACCGCCTGGCAGAACGCCACATGCACCCGGAACAGCAGCGCGGCCGGCAGGCCCAGCGCCAGCCAGCGCAGGTAGTGCAGCGGCAGGCCGGCGTCGGCGCCGCCGGCCAGGCGCAGCAGGCCTTGGGGCCACAGCAGCAGCGCGCAGCCCGGAACCGCCAGCCCGGCGGCCAGCCACAGCCCCTGGCGCAACCCGGCGGCCAGCGCCTGCGGGCGCGCCGCGCCGGCTTCGTGGCCGAGCGCGGGCAGCAGCGCCTGGGTCACCCCGGCCAGGCTGAGGTAGGTGGTCATGTACACCGCCTGGCCCAGCGACAGCGTGGCCAGCCCCAGGGTATCGTGGCCGCGCCCGAGCATCCAGGTGTCGGCCACCGCGAAGCCGACCAGCGCCAGCTGGCCGGCCAGCACCGCGCCGGCCAGCCGCAGCAGCTCGCGCAACACGCCGCGCAGGCCGGCCGCGGCGTGCCTGCTCAGCGCCGGCGGCGACGCCACAGGCGGAACAGCTGGTCGGACTCTCCGGGGCGGTGGCCGCTCCACAGCAGCGTGGCGTGCGGCGGCGCGGCGCCGCGCCCATCGCGCGACAGGGTCAGCACATAGGGCGCGCGGCGCGCCTGCTCCCACGCGCCCGGCAGCAGCCGCGCGCCGCTCCAGTAGCCCAGCAGGCCCTGCTGCGCCGGGTTCAGCCCCAGGGTCTGCAGCGGCGGGCGCGGCCCGGCGTGATCGTGGCGCAACTGCGCCCGGATCCCCAGGCCCAGCGCACGGTAGCTGCTGGCGTAGTCCAGCACCGGCAACCACAGCGACGTGACCAGAAGCCACACCAGGGTCACCCCGCCGGCCGACAGCACCATGCCTTTCCACAGCGGATGGCGGTGGCGCCCGGCGCGCCACGCGGCCACCGCGGCCCACGCCAGGCTGGCCGCCAGCGCCAGCAGCAGCGGCAGCACGCGCAGGTGGGCGTGGTAGCCGGGGGCGAGGCGGGCGATGTTGGCGGCCGGGCGCGCCGGCACCCCGGTGAGCAGGGCCAGCCACAGCACCCAGACGACCAGCGCCAGCAGGCTGAAGAACATCAGCGCGAACCAGTCGAGGGCGGCCAGGCTGCCGCGGCGCATCACCGGCAGCGCCAGCGAGCCCAGCACCGCGGCCGAGGGCAGCAGCGGCAGCAGCGGGGCACTGCCCGGGCTGCTCAGGAACGCCGACAGCAGGCACAGCAGCCCCAGCGACAGCGGCGCCAGCACGGGCCACGCTCCCAGCGACGCGCGCCAACGCCACACCGCCCAGCAGGCCAGCGGCCAGGCCGGCCAGACGAACCAGGCCAGCACGCCGAGGAAGTGCTGCGCCGATCTCCATTCGGGCCAGCGCGCGGCGGTCGCGCCATGCAGATGCAGCAGCACGGCCACGCAGCAGACGGCGCCGACGACCAGCGCGGCGGCGGAAGCGCCGCGGTGGCCGCGCGGCGCCGCGGCCGCCAGCAACGGCAGCCCGAGCAGCGCGGCGAACAGCGCCAGCCAGGGCGCGCCGCCGAGCGCCAGCGCGAGCAGCCCGCCGAGCAGCGCCAGGCAGGCCTGCACGGTGCGCGACGGCAGCAGCGCCAGCCCGAGCAGCAGGCAGCAGACCCCGGCCAGTTGCACCAGGGCCGGCGTGGTCTCATGGCCGCGCACCAGCAGCCCCAGGCACGCCAGCAGGCTGAGCAGCGCGCCGTCGGCCATCGCGCGGGCGTAGTCGCGCCGCGCCACCGGTTCGCCGAAGGCCGGGGCCACCGGCTGCGCTTCGTCGCGCAGCGCCAGGTGGTAGGCGGCGCGCCAGGTCAGCGCCAGGCAGGAGGCGAGCAGCAGCATGAACGGCAGGCGGCTGGACGCGGCGGCGCCCAGCGCGGCGCCGAACACCTTGATCGACACCGCCCCCAGCCAGTAAGCCAGCCAGCCGCCGCGCACCGGATGCCCCCACAGCGAAGGCTGCAGCCAGCCGGAGTGTCCCTGCGCCATCAGCCAGGCCACGCCGAAGGTCTGGCCATCGCCGGTCCAGGGGTCGCGGCCGATGAAACCGGGAAGCACGTAGGCCACGCACAGCAGCCACAGCGGCCAGCGCGGCAGCCGCGCCACCGAGCCGCTGCTGAGCAGCGGTCGTGGCGCCGGCGCACGCCGGGAGGGGGCTGCATCGATCATCGCAATCAGGGCGAACGGAAGGAAGGTGTGCGCCAAGCAAAACGGGCAGCCAGGCTGCCCGTTTCGTTCCTCAGCGGGACGGGCCGGCGCGCGCCGGTCCCGCGCATGGTCGATCTCAGGTCTTGCTGTTCGCCGCGGATGCGGCGCGCGCGAACTTCTGGCGGAACTTGTCGACACGGCCGCCCAGCGAGTCGATGCTCTTCTGGGTGCCGGTGTAGAAGGGATGCGACTCCGACGAGGTGTCGAGCTTGAACAGCGGCAGTTCACGCCCGTCGTCCATCTTGACGGTTTCCCGGGTCTGCGCAGTCGACGGGATCACGAACTTGCTGCCGTTGGACAGGTCGACAAAGCAGACGTCGCGGTATTCGGGGTGGATGCCAGATTTCATGATGGGGTCCGATGGATGCGGCCAGCCGCAGCGCGCCGCGCCGGGCCCGCCGCGCTCGCGACCGGGGCTGGGCGCCCGCCTGTACTTAGCCTGTATGAGGCCAGGAAAAGAAAGATTATCGCATGAAGCGCCATGCCGAGGAACCGGGCAGGGGATCAGCCGCCGCGGCGCATCAGGTCGAAGAATTCGGCGTTGTTCTTCGTCTGCTTCATCTTCTCGAGCAGGAACTCCATGGATTCGATCTCGTCCATCGGGTACAGCAGCTTGCGCAGGATCCACGCCTTCTGCAGGATGTCGGACTTCAGCAGCAGTTCTTCGCGCCGGGTTCCCGAGCGGTTGAGCAGGATCGCCGGGTACACCCGCTTTTCGGCGAGCCGGCGGTCGAGGTGGATCTCCATGTTGCCGGTGCCCTTGAATTCCTCGTAGATCACCTCGTCCATGCGGCTGCCGGTGTCGGTCAGCGCGCTGCCGATGATGGTCAGCGAGCCGCCTTCCTCGATATTGCGGGCCGCGCCGAAAAAGCGCTTCGGGCGTTGCAGCGCGTTGGCGTCGACACCGCCGGTCAGCACCTTGCCCGAGGCCGGCACGACGGTGTTGTAGGCGCGCGCCAGGCGGGTGATGGAGTCGAGCAGGATCACCACGTCCTTTTTCAATTCCACCAGGCGCTTGGCCTTTTCGATCACCATTTCAGCGACCTGGACATGGCGCAGCGCCGGTTCGTCGAAGGTCGAGCTCACGACCTCGCCCTTGACCGAGCGTTGCATTTCGGTGACTTCCTCGGGCCGCTCGTCGATGAGTAGGACGATCAGCACGACTTCCGGGTGGTTGGCGGTGATCGCGTGGGCGATCGACTGCAGCATCACGGTCTTGCCGCTTTTCGGCGGCGCCACCAGCAGCCCTCGCTGGCCCTTGCCGATCGGCGCGATGATGTCGATCACCCGGCCGATGATGTTCTCCTCGGCGCGGATGTCCCGTTCGAGTTTCAGGTGCTCCGTCGGAAACAACGGAGTCAGATTCTCGAACATGATCTTGTTCTTGTTCTGCTCGGGCGTCACGCCGTTCACGCGATCGACCTTGACCAGCGCGAAGTAGCGCTCGCCATCCTTGGGTACCCGCACCTCGCCCTCGATCGAGTCCCCGGTGTGCAGGTTGAAGCGACGGATCTGGCTGGGGGAGATGTAGATGTCGTCGGGCGAGCCCAGGTAGTTCGATTCCGGGGCGCGCAGGAAGCCGAATCCGTCGGGCAGCACCTCCATCACCCCGTCGCCGAACACCTGCTCGCCGGTGCGGGCGCGGCGCTTGAGGATCGCGAACATCAGTTCCTGCTTGCGCAGGCGGCTGGCGTTCTCGATCTCCAGGCCGGTTGCCATCTCGAGCAACTGGGAGACGTGCATCGCTTTGAGTTCGGACAGGTGCATGGTGGAGCGGAGAGCGATCGGGGAGCGGTGGCGCGGTGGGTCACCGCGACGAGTGGGGCGCGCGCTTGCGCGGATGCGGTCGAGCGTGCGAACCGGTGGGTACGCCACGCATCAAGGGAAGGGGTGCGGCTTGCCGGCCGCGGTCAAAGCGGGGTTGCGCTTTGGGGGACACCGCCGAAGCCGGGACATGCGCTGCATGGGCCCGCGCACCGGTGGATGCAGGACGGGTTGGGACTGGCACCCCGCCACGCCCGGATGCCGGCGCGGCAGCCGCGGCCCTGCGGGGCCTGGGCTGCGCGGCGCGGGGCCTGCGAAGCGGGGTGTCCGGCGGTGCGGGCAGCGGCTGGCAGCCCGCGCC
>JAKBBQ010000125.1 GCA_021808405.1 Pseudomonadota bacterium
ACCGCGGTGGCATCCGCGGTGCCCGCGGCGGCTTCGGCCACGGCCCCCTCGGCCCCCTCGGCCCCCTCGGCCCCCTCGGCCCCCTCGGCGGCTGCGCCGCCGCGACCCGCGACGCCGCGACCCGCGACGCCGTTGCGGGTGGCCCTGCCGGCCGCGGCCCGCCTGGACGCGCAGGCCGAGTCGCTGGCGCGCCAGGCCTGGCAGGGCTTCCAGCGCGGTGATGCGCAGCCCGCGCTGTCGGCCTTGCCGGCATTGCGCGCCAGTCCGCTCGAGCCGTGGGTCGCCTACTGGGCGCTGCAGCCGCGGCTGCAGCAGGCGAGCGAAGCCGACTTCGATGCCTACGCCAGCGCCTGGCCCGGCAGCCTGCCGCTGCGGTTGCTGCGCGGGCATTGGTTGAGGCAACTTGCGCAGCGCCGCGACTGGCCGCAATTCCTGCGCGTCTACGCGAGCTACCACGGCAACGATTCCCAGCTCCAATGCCTGGCAGCGCAAGCTCGCCACGCAACCCAAGGGGTCGACACCAGCCAGCAGGTGCTGCAGCTATGGCGCAGCGACCCGGCGGGTGGATCCGGCTGCAACGCCGCGGCGACGGACTTGCTGGGTGCCGGATTGATCGACCCGGAGCAGCTGTGGCAGCGCCTGCGGGGTTTTTTCGCCGCAGGCCGGCAGTCGCAGGCGATGGACTTCCTGCCGTGGTTGCCGGCTGCTGCCGCGCCGGCGCTGCGACGCGCGGCGGACGACCCGCTGGGGGTCGCTCTGCAGGCGGTGCGCCACGGCATCGGTGACAGTCCGCTGCAGCGGCGCGTGCTGGTGCTGGCGCTGTTGCGCATGGCGCACGTCGATCCGCGGCAGGCCGCACAACTGATCGAAGGGCCGTTGCGCGACCTGCCGGCGGCGCGGCGCACGCAGATCGCCTGGATCGCGGCGCGCAGCGCGTCGGTCGAACTGCTGCCGCAGGCCGACGTCCTGTTCCGCCAGGCGCGCGCGCTGGGCGCTGCCTGGCAACCCGACCCCGAGACCTGGAAGTGGTGCCTGCGCGCCGCGCTGCGTGCGGGCGACTGGAAGCTCGCCGCCGCGGCCACCCGGGCGCTGCTGCAGGTCGACGGCCAGGACACCGAGGCCCTGTACTGGCATGCGGTGGCGCTCAGCCGCACCGGCCACGCCGCGCGTGCCAGGCAGCTGTGGCGCGGCCTTGCGCAGCCCTGGAGCTACTACGGCCAGCTCGCCACCGAGGCGCTGGGCCGGCCGCTGCGCATTCCGGCCGGGCCGCTGCCGGTGCTCGACTCCGGGCAGCTGCTCGCGCAAAGCCGCAGCGTCGACGTGCAGCGCGCGCTGCTGCTGTATCGCATCGGGGCGTACGCGCCGGCCGCCTGGCAATGGGCCTTCGCGCTGCGCTCGGCCGGCGACCCGCAGTTGCACGCGGCAGCGCAGCTGGCGTGTTCGCGGCGGGCCTGGCTGCTGTGCATCTGGGCCAGCGACCGCATGCAGCAAGCGGTGGACTGGCGGCAGCGCTATGTGATGCCGTTCCGGCGCGCCGTGCAGGCCGCCTCGCGCAGCAGCGGCGTCGGCCAGGCCCTGATCTACGGCATCATGCGCCAGGAGTCGCGTTTCGCCGCCGGCATCCGATCGTATGCCGGAGCCGACGGCCTGATGCAGTTGATGCCCGGCACCGCCGACTGGGTGGCTCGCAAGCTGGGACTGGCGCGCCCCGACCCCGATTCGCTGAGCGACGTGCGCACCAACCTGATCCTCGGCTCGGCCTACCTGGGCATGCTGCTGCAGCGTTTCGACGGCTCGCAGGCGATGGCCGCAGCGGGGTACAACGCCGGCCCGGTGCACTCGCAGCGCTGGCGCGCGATGCCGCTGCCCGGGCATGCCTCGCTGGATGGCCCGGTGTTCGTCGAAAGCATTCCCTTTACCCAGACGAGGAATTACGTCAAGCGGGTGCTGGCCAACGCGACCGTATACGCCGCCTTGCTCGATGGTCGTTCGCAATCCCTACAATCGCGGCTTGCGCTGGTCGACCCCCGGCGCCTGTCCGACACGCAGCCCATGCCCTGAAGCACGCTGCAGTGCCTGCCTCGCGGCGCAGCGTGTTTGCGGCATGGCCTTCCACCAACCGGCCACATCCATGCCCAATTTCGTTGTCTTCGGCGGTTCGGGGTTCATCGGCTCGCAGCTCGTGGCGCGGCTTGCCGCGACGGGCAGCCGCGTGCTGGTGCCCACGCGCCGGCGCGAGCGCGCCAGGCATCTGCTGCCGTTGCCCACCGTCGACCTGGTGCAGATCGACACCTTCGACAGCGCGACGCTGCAGCGCCTGGTGCAGGGCAGGGATGCCGTGGTCAACCTGGTCGGCATCCTGCACGGGCGGCGCGGCCGCCCCTATGGCGCCGATTTCGCGCGGGCGCACGTGCGGCTGCCGCAAAAGCTCGCCGAGGCCTGCGCGGCCTGCGGCGTGCCGCGACTGGTGCACCTGAGCGCGCTGGGCGCCGACAGCCAGGGCCCGTCGATGTACCTGCGCTCCAAGGGCGACGGCGAGGCGGCCGTGCGCGCCGAGCAGCTGGGATTGCAGTGGACCATCTTCCGCCCGTCGGTGGTGTTCGGCGAGGGCGACCGATTCCTCAACCTGTTCGCCGCGCTGCAGCGCCGCCTGCCGCTGTTGCCGCTGGGCGGCGCGTCGCAGCGCTTCGCCCCCGTCTACGTGGGCGATGTCGCGCAGGCGCTCGCCGCCTCGCTGGTCGGGGCGCGCCGTCGCGAGACCATCGGGCGCATCTACGAACTCGGCGGACCGAAGGTCTACACCCTCGGTGAACTGGCGCGGCTGGCCGGCGCGATGGCCGGCGTGCGCGGTGGTCGCGGGCGCCCGGTGCTCGGGCTGCCGCACGCCGCGGCGGCCGCGCTGGCGTGGCTGATGGAATGGGCTCCGGGCGGCCCGCTGATGAGCCGCGACAACCTGGACTCGATGCGCGTGCCCAGCGTGCCATCGGGTACGCTTGCGGGTTTCGCGCCCGAGCTCGGCGTGACCCGCCCGGCCAGCATCGAGGCGCTGGCCCCGGTGTGGCTGCGCAGGCTGGGGCAGCAGGCCGAGTACGACAGCTGGCGCACCCACGCCGGGCGCTGAGCGCTCGCCGCGACGGGCGGCAGCCCCGCGGCCGGCGCGGCCCGACGCCGCGCCCGGCGCGACCCATCCCCTTGTCCGAGGAATTCCCGCATGCTCAATGCCGCCCAGGAACTCGCCGTGGCCCATCTCGGCGGTCCCTGTCTGGTGATCGCCGGCGCGGGCAGCGGCAAGACCCGGGTGATCACCCACAAGATCGCGCGCCTGCTGCGCGTCGGCTACGCGCCCGGGGAAATCGCCGCCATCACCTTCACCAACAAGGCTGCCGCCGAAATGCGCGAGCGGGCGCGCGACCTGCTCGACGATCGCAAGGCGGCGCAGCAGCTGGTGATCTGCACCTTCCACGCGCTGGGGGTGCGCATCCTGCGCGAGGATGCCGAGGTGCTGGGGCTCAAGCCGCAGTTCTCCATCCTCGACAGCGACGACGTCGCGGGGCTGCTGCGCGAGGCCGGCGGCACCACCGAGATCAAGCAGGCACGTGCCTGGCAATGGCGCATCAGCCAGTGGAAAAGCGCGCTGTTGCAGCCGCAGCAGGCGGCGCAGCAGGCAGCCGATGCCGAGGAGTTGCAGGCGGCGCGGGTGTGGGAGCGCTACCAGCAGGCGTTGGCGGCCTACCAGGCGGTGGATTTCGACGACCTGATGGTGCTGCCGCTGCGGCTGTTGCAGCAGCACGCGACGGTGCGCAGCCGCTGGAACCAGCGCCTGCGCTACATCCTGGTCGACGAGTACCAGGACACCAGCGACGCCCAGTACCAGTTGCTGCGGCTTCTCGCTGGGCAGGACGCGCGCTTCACCGCCGTGGGCGACGATGACCAGAGCATCTACGGGTGGCGGGGTGCGACACTGGACAACCTGCGACGCTTGCCCGAGGACTACCCGGACCTGCGGATCGTCAAGCTGGAGCAGAACTATCGCTCGACCAACGCCATCCTGCGCGCTGCCAACGCGGTGATCGCCAGCAACCCCAAGCTCTATCCCAAGCGGCTGTGGAGCGAGCATGGCGAAGGCGAGCCCGTGCAGCTGCGCGAGGCCGACAGCGAGGACGACGAGGCCGAGTGCATCGTCGCGCGCCTGCAGGCGCTGCGCGGCGGGCGCGGCTGCAAATGGTCGGAGGCGGCCGTGCTGTACCGGGCCAATCACCAGTCCAGACCGATCGAGCAGGCGCTGCGCAGGGCCAACATCCCCTACGTGGTCAGCGGCGGGCAGAGTTTTTTCGAGCGCGCCGAAATCAAGGATGTCTGCGCCTACCTGCGGCTGCTGGCCAACACCGACGACGACCCGGCGTTCCTGCGGGCGGTGACGACGCCGCGGCGGGGCATCGGCGCCTCGACCCTGAAGTCCCTCGGGGCCTTTGCCTCGCAGTGGAAGGTGTCGATGTTCGAAGCCTTGTTCCGCGACGCCGTGGTCGCCGCGGTCGGCGCGCGGCAGTCCGACGCCCTGCGCGAGTTCGCGCGCCTGCTGCACGACATCGAATGGCGTGAGCGCAGCGAGCCGGCCGGGGAGCTGCTGCGCGAACTTCTGCAGGCCATCGGCTACGAGGCGTGGCTGCAGGACAGCGCCGACAACCCGCGCGAGGCGGCGCAGCGCTGGTCGAATGTCAACGACCTGTGCGACTGGATCGGGCGCAAGGCGGCGGAAGACGGCGTCGGGCTCAAGCGCATCGCCCAGACGGTGGCGCTGATCACCCAGCTCGGCGAGCGCGGCGGGCAGCAGGACGCGGTGACCCTGTCGACCCTGCATGCCGCCAAGGGACTGGAGTGGCCGCATGTCTGGCTGGCCGGCTGCGAGGAAGGCATGTTGCCGCTGTACAGCGACGAGCGCCCGCTGAGCGACGCCGGGCTGGAGGAGGAGCGTCGACTCATGTACGTGGGGGTGACCCGCGCGCGCCAGACGCTGACGCTGAGCCACTGTCGCAAGCGTCGGGGCCGCGGGCGCGGCGGGCGAGCCTGCGAGCCCAGCCGCTTCCTGGTCGAACTGCGCAGCGAACTTCCGGCCACCGACGGCAAGGCGCAGGCGATGGCCAGGCTGCAGGCGATGCGACGGCGCCTGGCCGGCGCCGAGGAGCCGGCGTGTTGAGCACCGCGCCGGTGGCTCAGCTGCGCGGCGCTTCGTCGACGTCGGCGTCGCGCAGCCCGGGCTGGCGCAGCAGCCAGTCGTAGAGCTCGCGCCGCGGCGCGCCGCTCATCTCGGCGGCCAGCGCGCAGGCGCGCGAGGCCGGCAGCTCGCGCGCCAGGCGCAGTGCCCACTGCCGCGCCTGCGGCGACAGCTCGCGCTCGGCCGCGGCGCCCGGCTGCGGCGCGATGGCCAGCACGAACTCACCGTGGGCGTGCCGGGGGTCGGCGCGCAGCCACTCCAGCACGGCGGCCGGGTCGCCGTCGACGTAGGTCTCGAACTGCTTGGTCAGTTCCTTGGCCAGCACCAGCCGGCGCGTGGCGGCCAGCGCGTGCAATTCCTGCAGGGTCTGCAGCAGGCGGTGCGGGGTCTCGAAACACACCGCGGTGCGCTGCTGCCCCAGCATTTCGCGCAGGAACTGGGTGCGGCGGCCGGCGGTGGCGGGAACGTAGCCGGCGAACACATAGCCGTCGTCGAGTTCGAGTCCGCTGGCGCTCAGCGCCGCGGTGACCGCGCTCGGCCCGGGCAGCGCCAGCACGGGGAAGCCGGCGGCGCGCGCCGCGCGCGCCAGCAGCGCGCCCGGGTCGCGGATGGCCGGCGTGCCGGCATCGCTGACGAAGGCCACCCGCCGTCCGGCCTGCAGTTCGGCCAGCACCGACTGCGCCGCCGCCTGCTCGCGATGGCGGTCGGCGCGCAGCAGCGGCAGCTCCAGGCCCCAGGCGCGCAGCAGCCGCTGCGCCGCCCGCGTGTCCTCGGCGGCGACCAGGTCGCAGTGCTGCAGCCACGCCAGGGTGCGCAGCCCCACGTCGGCCAGGTTGCCGATCGGCGTGGCCACCATCAACAGGCAGGGCTTGGGGATTTGCTGGCCGGCGCACAATGCATCGGCGGCGGCAAGCAGCGCGCGTAGCAGCTGCGGGCGTTCCGCGCTGCTTGCGGGAGTGGCGGGCGCTGGCGTGTCGGGCATGTCGGCGAGGCGATCGTGGCGGCTGGAGGCGAAGCGGATGAAACTGCGGCAGGCTCGGGTCGGGCAGCTTGGGCAGGGTTCGGCGACCGGGGTCGAGACTCCTGGCCAGCGGCTGGGGCGGCAGGCCGAGGAACTGGCGCGGCGTCGCCTGCAGTACCGGGGCCTGCTGCTGCTGCAGTGCAATTATCGTGCGCCGGGAGGGGAGATCGACATCATCGCCCGCGACGGCGACACGCTGGTGTTCGTCGAGGTGCGCTGCCGCAGCAGCGGTGCGGTCGGCGGAGCTGCCGGCAGCGTGGACGCGCGCAAGCGCGCGCGCATCGTGCGGGCAGCCCGGCATTTCCTGTGCGCCGGCGGGGCGGCATGGGAGCAGTCGCCCTGCCGGTTCGACGTCGTCGCGGTCGAAGGCCTGCGCTGGCGCTGGATCCGCGGCGCCTTCGACGCCGCGGGCCGCGTCTGAAGGCCGCGTGCGCAGCCGTCCGGCGACCTGGCGGCGGCAGCGCGGCCGAATCGTGGAAGAATGCGTACCTGTCGTCACCGCTCCACAAGCCATGCTTGAACCCCGCATCCGCCAGCAATTCGAGGAAAGCGCCCAGCTCAAGCTGCAGGCGGTGTCGCTGCTGGCCGGGCCGCTGGCGCAGGCCGTCGAGGCCCTGGCCACGACCCTGGGCAACGGCGGCAAGATCCTGGCCTGCGGCAACGGCGGCTCGGCCGCCGATGCCCAGCATTTCGCGGCCGAGCTGGTCGGGCGCTTCGAGCGCGAGCGCCCCGAGCTCGCCGCGGTGGCGTTGAGCACCGACAGCTCGATCCTGACCGCGGTGGGCAACGACTACGGCTTCGAGCAGGTGTTCGCGCGCCAGGTGCGCGCGCTCGGCCAGCCCGGCGATGTGCTGCTGGCCATCAGCACCAGCGGTTCGTCGCCCAATGTCATCGAGGCCGTGCGAGCGGCCCAGGAACGCGACATGCTGATCGTCGCGCTCACCGGCAAGGGGGGAGGCAAGCTGGGCGCCTTGCTCAGCGACGTCGACGTGCACCTTTGCGTGCCGCACGAGCGCACCGCGCGCATCCAGGAGGTGCACCTGCTGATGCTGCACTGCCTGTGCGACGGTGTCGACTGGACCTTGATGGGAAACCCGGAGGAATCGACATGATGCAAGCCACCCACTCCGATCGCCCGGCGCGGCCCGCGGCGGCCGGCCGGCTGCGGCGCGCCGGCTGGTTGCTGGCGCTGGCGCTGGCCGCCACCCAGTTGCAGGGCTGCTTCGTGCTCGGCGCAGCCGCGGTGGGGGGCACCGCGATGGTCGCCACCGACCGCCGCACCGCCGGCTCGCAGCTCGAGGACCAGACCATCCAGATGACCGCCTCGGGCCGCATCAGCGACCTGCTGGCAGGCCATGGCAACGTCAGCGTCGACAGCTACAACCAGCAGGTGCTGCTCACCGGCCAGGTGCCCACGGCCGCCGACAAGCAGCAGGCGCAGGCCATCGTCGCGGCGGTGCCCAACGTCAAGTCGGTGGCCAACATGCTGCAGGTCGGGCCCAGTTCGTCGCTCGAGCAGAGGGCGCGCGACACCTACCTGACTTCCAAGGTGCGCGCGGCCTTCATCGCCGACTCGAAGCTGTACTCCCAGGCCTACCAGATCACCACCTCCGACGGCGTGGTGTACCTGCAGGGGCTCGTGACCCCGCAGGAGGCACAGGAGGCCAGCTCGGTGGCCTCCGGGTTGTCGGGAGTCAGGAAGGTGGTCACGCTGTTCGATATGATCACTCCCATCCAGCTTCAGAACAGTTACCGCAACACCGCCCAGACGCCGGTCGTGCCGCCGGGCTCCGCGCCCGCGGTGCGGGCCACTCCCTGACGGCGGCGGGGCCGCGGCGGGCGGTCGCGCGCCGCGCCGCCGCCTGGTGTTTTCCAGCAACGAGGATCGAGTGCGATGAGTCTGCTGCAAGTCAGTGCCGGCAAGAGCCTGCCCGATGATTTCAACGTGGTGATCGAGATCCCGGCCGGGGCGCCGCCGGTGAAATACGAGGTCGACAAGTCCAGCGGCGCGCTGTTCGTCGACCGCTTCATGTCGACCGCGATGCACTACCCCTGCAACTACGGCTACATCCCGCAGACGCTGTCGGAGGACGGCGATCCGGTGGACGTGCTGGTGGTCACGCCGATTCCCCTGGTGCATGGCTGTGTGGTGCGCTGCCGGCCGGTCGGGGTGCTCAACATGACCGACGAGGCCGGCCCCGACGCCAAGCTGATCGCCGTCCCGGTGGACAAGCTGCTGCCGGTGTACCGCAACATCCGCTCGCCCGAGGACCTGGCGCCCGAGTTGTTGCGGCAGATCGAGCATTTTTTCAACCACTACAAGGACCTCGAAGCCGGAAAGTGGGTGAAGACCGAGGGCTGGGCCGGGGTCGACGCGGCACGCGCCGAGATCGCCGCCAGCGCCAAGCGCTACGCCGAGGTCGACCGCAGTTGAAGTCCCGCGCGCCGGGCCGCCGTCCCGACGGCCTGTCGGGGTTTGCACGAAGGACGCTTCGCATTCCCGGCGCACGCGGTCTATACTGAGTCATGCTTGTCGGAGTGCGGGTACCCTGAGGGCGCCCGCTGAGATCGCCACTGGCGGAATCCGCAAAACCTGATCGGGGTCATTCCCGCGTAGGAAACCAAGTCGCTCCAGCGCTTCGGCAGGCTCCCCAGTCCCAGGAGGCAAGCCATGTCCGAAGTCCGTCGCAGCGTCGATCCGGCGCGCCTTTCCAGCCGCATCACCCGCAGCTCCTTCCCCGGTTCGCGCAAGGTCTACCTCGACCACGTCGCCGGCGTTCCGGTGCCGTGGCGGGAGATCTCGCTGTCCGACACCCTGCTGGAGACCGCGCCGGGGGTCACGCAGTTGCAGAAGAACGCCCCGCTGCGCGTCTACGACACCTCCGGGCCCTACACCGACCCGCAGCGCGACATCGACGTGCGCGCCGGCCTGCCGGCGTTGCGCGCCGCGTGGCTGGACGCGCGCCAGGACATCGAGCGCATGGCCGGCCCGAGCAGCGAATACGGGCGCGCCCGTCAGGCCGACCCGGCGACCGCCGCGCTGCGCTTTGCGCAACCGCCGGCGCCGCGGCGCGCGCGCGGCGGCGCCAACGTGACCCAGATGCATCTGGCCCGGCGCGGCATCGTCACGCCGGAAATGGAGTTCATCGCCAGCCGCGAGAACCTGCAGCGCGCGCAGTTGCCCGAGGCCCTGAGGGAGAACGGCGGACAGCATCGCGGCAGCTGGTTCCACGCTGCGCGCACCATCGACGGGGAGTTCGTGCGTGCCGAAGTCGCCGCCGGGCGGGCGGTGATCCCGGCCAACATCAACCACCCGGAAATCGAACCGATGATCATCGGGCGCAATTTCCTCACCAAGGTGAATGCCAACATCGGCAACTCGGCGGTGACCTCCGACATCGAGGACGAGGTCGACAAGATGGTGTGGGCGATCCGCTGGGGCGCCGACACCGTGATGGACCTGTCCACCGGCAAGCACATCCAC
>JAKBBQ010000126.1 GCA_021808405.1 Pseudomonadota bacterium
AACGAGTACAGCACCTTGCGCTTGTCGGTAATGCCGAGCGCGCGCTTGTAGCGGCCGAAGAACTTCGAGAACGAACCCGAGAGCTTGCCGTGGAAGTCTTTCTTGAGCGTCGGGAAGAGCACGGTTGCCTTGCGCTCACGCAGCCATTCAACGTAGCGCAACAGTCCAAGTCCGATGAGCTCCGGCGCCACCGGAATGCGCCGGGTAGACACAGCGTTTTTGAGCGTGCGGCGGTGCGACTCGGGCACCTCATCTTCGAAGAGGTCCACGTCGTCATCGCAGAGGCGGTCCACGATGCGCAACGACCAACCCAATTTCGGGTCGTGGATGAGGTCGCTCAACGCCAGGCCAGCGAGTTCCTCCGGCCGGGCTCCGGTGTAAAACATCAACAGCGGAATCCAGTAACTGGCCTCGCTGGACTGCCCCCTCGACCGCTTGTGCAGGGTGAAGACCTCAGAGCCAAAAATTCTTTGCAAGTCAGCGGCATCAAAGGGAAGCCGGCGCTTCTTGCGCTTGTTCGCGCTGCTCTCCTTCACACCCAGGGTTCCAGCGGCGGGATTGCCCTTCAGGACATGCTTCCCTACGGCAATTCTGTAAATGCCCCGGATTTTTGTGAGACGCTCGTTGAGCGTAGAGACTGAGAGACGAGGCCGCATGTCCTCCACGAAGGCAGTCATCAGCTCCGGCATGACCTCTTCGGGCATCTTCACTCCCCGAGCCTCAGCAAATCTTTGCAGGTCACGCCACGCCGTCTGCGATGACAGTGTGGTCGGTATGGGGCGATTGTCGACGTAGACCCGCCAAGCCTCAAACACCACGTCCCATGTGGGCCGGTTGGTGTCTACCGGCGCACGCTCTGGCGCAATGATGTTGAGTGGATGCTGCACGGCCGGCGCGACCTGGTCGGTATCGACGACGTCGCCACGCTGCCGCTTGAGCTGGTGTTCAAGCGTTTCGATGACGACGCGGAGGAAGGCGTAGCTGGCGCGCTTGGCCTCGTCCAGGTCGGGGTTGAAGTCCAGCCCGCAGAGGAAGAGGAAGCCATGCAGCGCTGGGAAGATGCTCAGACTCTTGCCCTGCGCGAGCATCCGCCCAAGCTCGGCTCGCTGCTCGGTGAGCTTCTGCCCCAACTCTTCAAATTCGTCATCGTCGAGACCCGCCTGACGCTGCTGCTCGTCGGTCATCAAGACCTGACGAAGCCAGAATTTCGAGACGGCCTGGAGGTGCTCGTCATCAAGCTTGGCAATGCTCTTCGGCGCCAGCGAAGCGTGAGTCAGGTCGAGTTCCTGACGCTTCGCCCGAAACTCCTCGTCAATGCGGGCGTTCTCAGCCCGTGCCATTTCCTTAGCCGAACGGCGGTCTGTCGTGCCGAGGCTTCGAACAATGTGCTCTTGATGAGGGGGGTACGCCGCGCGGATGGCCGCGGGGATGCGGCGACGCACGTACAAAGTGCCCAGTTTGCCGCGCGTATAGACGTTTTCTGAAATTACCTTCAAGGTCTGCTCCACGAGAGTTGTGTGACAGACCGTGTAGCAACCAACTTTTAGCCGTAAAGAAGCAAGGCCTTGATTCCGTGAGAAATCAAGGCCTTGCGCGTACTGCTAGTGTTCTGTGGGGTGGCTGATGGGACTCGAACCCACGACAACAGGAATCACAATCCTGGACTCTACCAACTGAGCTACAGCCACCACTGCAAACAGATCATTATAGCCATCCGGCGCGTGCCGGGAAGGCTCAACCGGCCGGATGGGTCTGCGGCTTGTAGTAGATCTTCACTCCGTACTGCTTCTTCAGCGAGTCGACGTAGGCCTGCTCGTACGCCTGCCCGAGGATCTGCTCCAGGGTGGACCGTTGCTGGCGCAGCTGTTCGGCGCTGGGCTTGACCTGCGTGACCGCGTCGACCGAGGCCACGAAGTACCCCTGCCCCGGAACGGCCACTCCGATGAGCTGCGGCAGCTTGGCCGCGTTGGCCCGAAACACCGCGTCGAGTACCTGCGGCGGCACGCTCGACTGGCTGGCCTGCGCCAGCGACAGCGACTGCGGCGCACCCCAGTCGGGTTGGGCCTTGCCGGCGCGGGCCTGCGCCAGCGCCTGTTCGCCGGCCTTCAACGCCTGCGCGGCGGCCATCTGCCGCACCAGCAGTTCGCGCGCACGCGGCTCGGCCTGGTCGAAGCCCAGCGTGGTCGCGGGTTGCAGGCCGACGATGCGCCCCGAAGCGAGGACCGACGGTGCCAGCTGCACCGCGGCTATGTTGCGTCGGTCGCGCACGCTGAGATGGCCGAACAGCGCCTGCAGGAACGCCGGGTTGGCCAACGGGTCGCGAGTCGGGTCGCCGCTGCGCGGCACCTCGGTCACGTCGTTCGCGGTCTGCACCTGCAGGTGCAGCTCCTTGGCGACCTTGGCGAAGCTGCGGCTGTCTTCGTAGACCATCGAGCGGAATTTGTCGGACAGCGAGCTGTAGCGCTTTTGCGCGTCCTGGTCGCGCAAGGCTTGGTCGATCTGCGGCTTGACCTGCGCCAGGGTCTTGTCCTGCGCCGGGCGGATTCCGGTGAGCTCGACGATGTGGAAGCCGTATTGCGAGCGGACCGGCCCGGCGATGTCGCCGACCTTGCCCATCTGGAACACGGCCTCGGCGACCGGCTTGACCATCGCGTCCGCGGTGAACCAGCCGAGGTCGCCTCCCGCTGCGGCGGTTCCGGGATCCTGCGAATCCTTGCGCGCCAGCTCGGCGAAAAGCGACGGATCCTTGCGAAGCTGGGCGGCGATGGATTGCGCCTTGGCCTGGGCCTGCGCCACCTGCGCCGGCGTCGCGTGGGGCGGCACGGCGATCAGGATGTGGCTGGCTCGGCGCTGCGCCGGGCTGTGGTACTGCGCCTTGTGGGAGTCGTAGTAGGCCTGCTCCTGCTCGGCGGTGGGCTGCGCTTGCGCGGCCAGTTGGGCGGCCGAGTACACCACGTAGTGCACACTGGCCTTCTCGGGCACCCGGAACGCGTCCTTGTGCGATTCGTAGTAGGCGCGCACCTGCGCCTGGCTGGGGTCGATCCCGTTGGCGTAGTCGGCGGCCAGGAAGGGCGCCAGCCGCACGCTGCGCGCCTGGGTGCGCCAGTCGAGCAACTGCCGCGTCAGCGCGCCGCTGACGATGGCGTTGTCGCCCAGACCGCCCAGCGCCTGTTGCTGCAGCAGTTGCGCGCGCACCTCGGCCTCGAACTGGCCGGTGGTCATCCCCTGTTCCGCGATCAGCCTGCGATAGGCTGCGACGTCGAAGCTGCCGTTCTTCCCGCGCAGCGCGGCGACCTGGGGAATCTGCAGGATCGCCTGCTGCAGCGCCGAGTCGTCGACCTGCAGGTGCTGCTTGTCCACGGCCACCTGCAGCAGCACCTCGCGCACCAGCGCATCCAGCGTGCGCATGCGCATCTGCGGGGTATCGATCGACTGCGCGCTGGCGTTCGGGCCCAGCGTCTGCTCCAGCCTGGCCACCTGCTGGCGCTCGGCGGAGTCGAGCTGCTGCAGCGAGATGGGGATGCCGTCGACCTTGGCGGCCAGGTTCGCGGTGCCGGTGAAGTGGTTGTAACCCTGGATGCCGAACAGCACGAAGGACGGGAAGATCAGCAGGAACAGCACCACCTGCAGAAGCTTGTTGTGCTTGCGGACGAACTCGAACATGTCGGCTAGGGGCGATGCGCGGCCGCGCTGCGGGCCGCTCGGAGGCGAAACACAAGGGCGCAAAAAACCAAAAAGGCGAACCGTGGTTCGCCTCGTTGCGCTCCTGCGGCGGGCGCGGCCTGCGGATGGTGGGTGCTGAGGGGTTCGAACCCCCGACCTACGCCTTGTAAGGGCGCCGCTCTACCAACTGAGCTAAGCACCCCGCGGCGCTCCGCCAGGCCACGCGATCCGCAAGTTTAGTTCAGCGCGTCCTTCAGGCCCTTGCCGGCACGGAACTTGGGCACCTTGGCGGCCTTGATCTTGATGGTCGCGCCGGTGCGCGGGTTGCGCCCGGTGCGCGCCGGGCGCTTGGTCACCGCGAAGGTGCCGAAGCCGATCAGGGTCACGCTGCCACCCTTTTTCAGGGTGACCTTGATGCCTTCGATCATCGAATCCAGGGCGCGCGACGCCGCGGCCTTGGAAATGTCGCTTTTCTTCGCGATGTGTTCGATCAGTTCCGTCTTATTCACTCTGGCCCCCTGCATGAGGATGGTGTGGTTGAACGACAAGCCTACGAGGCCATGCCGCGGCGCCTTCGCCGCGTCCGCAGACCCTCCGTGATGCCCCCTAAAACCTTGCTGGCACCGAAACGAAAGCAGCATCCCACGCCCGACCCGGATCGATGGCATCCGGCATCGCCACACGGCCTTGCAACGATTGCGCCCCGCATCATCGCGGGGCGCTGCAAGGCCTTGCTCACATCGTGGCGACCAGCCGGGCGCCGCGGATTGCAAGGCTTGCGGCGCCAGCCCACGCATTAGAGCGAGCGCGGCTGCCGGTGTCAATCAAGGTAACCGAGGCCCGCCGGCCTCCGTGGCGTCGGCGCAGCGCAGCGCTTCGTCAGGCCCTCAAGCCGCGCGCGCGACCTCGGCCGCGATGGCCCGGCCGAGGTCGCCGGTGCCGGCGCTGCCGCCGAGGTCCGGGGTGCGCGGCGCCTGCCCCGCGGGGTCGAGCGCGGCCTCGATCGCCGCCACCACCGCGTCGTGGGCGTCGCGGTAGCCGAGGAAGTCCAGCATCATCGCCGCGCTCCAGATCTGGCCGATGGGGTTGGCCAAGCCGCGGCCGGCAATGTCCGGCGCCGAGCCGTGCACCGGCTCGAACAGCGAAGGCGCGCTGCGCCGGGGGTTCAGGTTGGCCGACGGCGCGATGCCGAGGGTTCCGCACAGCGCCGGCGCCAGGTCGCTGAGGATGTCGCCGAACAGGTTGGAGCCGACGATGACGTCGAAGTCCTGCGGCCGCTGCACCAGCCGGGCGCACAGCGCATCGATGTGGAACTGGTTCCAGCTCACCTCGGGATGGCGTGCGGCGACGCTGCGCACGCGCTCGTCCCAGAAGGGCATGGTGCGGGAGATGCCGTTGGACTTGGTGGCCGAACTGAGCAGCCGCCGCGCACGTCGCTGCGCCTGGGAGAACGCGAATTCCAGCACGCGGTCGACCCCGAAGCGGGTCATGATGGTCTCCTGCATCACCATCTCCCGGTCGGTTCCGGCGAACATGCGGCCGCCGCAATCGGAGTACTCGCCTTCGGTGTTCTCCCGCACGATCAGCAGGTCGATGTCTCCGGCCTCGCGCCCGGCCAGCGGCGAGCGCACGCCGGGCATCAGGCGCGCCGGGCGCAGGTTCACGTACTGGTCGAACACCCGCCGGAACTGCAGCAGCGACCCCCACAGCGAGACATGGTCGGGAACCTTGTCCGGCCACCCCACGGCGCCGAAGAAGATGGCGTCGAAGTCCCCCAGCACCTGCTCCCAGTTCGGCGGCAGCATGCTGCCGTGGCGCAGGTAGTAGTCGCAGCTGGCGAAGTCGAATTCCTCCAGGTGCAGGTCGATCCGGAAGCGCGACGCCGCTGCCTGCAGCACCCGCACGCCCTCGGGAACGACCTCGCGGCCGATGCCGTCGCCGGGGATCACGGCGATGCGCCAGGCGCGCCGCGCGGAGGCGCCGGCGGGGTTGGGACTCGAAGCAGCTGGGTGGCTCGTCATGGGTCGGGGGGAACGGCAGTCGGGATCAGTCGGAGAGTCGGATGCCCGCGAGCGCGAGCTTGAAGTAATACAGCATCGACCACAGGGTCAGCGCGGCCGCGATATCGAGCAGCCAGCCTCCCCATTGCGCCGCCGGCACCACGCCGAAGGGGCGGCCGTCGAGCAGCAGCAGCGGGATGGCCACCATCTGGGTGGCGGTCTTGACCTTGCCCAGCCAGTTGACGGCCACCGCGCGCGAGCGGCCGATCCGCGCCATCCATTCGCGCAGCGCCGAAATCGCGATTTCCCGGCCGATGATGATCAGCGCCACCAGCGCCTCGATGCGCCCGAGTTGCAGCAGCACCAGCAGCGCCGCCGACACCATCAGCTTGTCGGCCACCGGATCGAGGAAGGCGCCGAAGGCCGAGACCTGGTTCCAGCGCCGCGCGAGGAAGCCGTCGAACCAGTCGGTCAGCGCGGCCAGCACGAACAGGCACGAGGCGAACAGGTTGCGCTCGTGCACCGACAGCCAGTGCGCCGGCAAGGCGTACACGCCGACGACCAGCGGGATGGACGCCACGCGCAACCAGGTGAGCAGGGTCGGCACGGTCATGGTGCGCAGCATTATTCCATCGCCGCGCCCGACCGCGGCGGGGCTTTCGTGCTGCACCGCATCAATGCAACGCCGAGTAGATCGCCTGCGCCAGCTCGCGGGAAATCCCTTCGACGCTCATCAGATCCTCGACACTGGCCTGGCCGACCCCGCGCAGCCCGCCGAATCGCGCCAGCAGCCGCGAGCGGCGCTTGGGGCCGACACCGGCGATGTCCTCCAGCCGCGAGCCGCCGGTGCGCGCCTTGGCGCGACGCGCCCGCATGCCGGTGATCGCGAAGCGGTGGGCCTCGTCGCGGATCTGCGCCACCAGCAGCAGAGCCGGGCTGTCGGGCGCCAACGCCAGCTTCGGTCGTCCGTCGGCGAACACCAGTTCCTCCAGCCCGACCTTGCGGCCCTCTCCCTTCTCGACTCCGACCAGGCGGGCGATGTCCAACCCGAGTTCCTCGAACACCGAGCGCGCCACCGCGACCTGGCCGCGACCACCGTCGATCAACACCACGTCGGGCAGGCCCTCGCCGCTGTTCTCGGCGACGCGGGCGTAGCGCCGGCCGAGCACCTGGCGCAATGCGGCATAGTCGTCGCCGGGGGTGATTCCCTCGACCCCGTAGCGGCGATAGCGCGAGGACTGCATCGCGTGGTGCTGGAACACCACGCACGAGCCCTGGGTGGCCTCCCCCGCGGTGTGGCTGATGTCGAAACACTCGATGCACAGCGCATCCAGGTCGTCGGCCGGCAGCCCCAGCGCCTGCGCCAGCGCCTCGGTGCGCAGGTGCTGGGCGCCTTCGTCGGCCAGCAGGCGGGCCAGCGCCAGCCGCGCGCCCTGCTCGGCCTGTTCCAGCCAGCGTCGGCGCGTACCGCGTGGATTGGTCAGCAGCCGGCAGCGCTGGCCGCGGTGCTGCTCGATCGCCTGCAGCAACTCGGCCTGCACCCCGCAGCAGGCGATCAGCACCGGGGGCAGCGGCAGCTCCAGGTAATGCTGGGCGACGAAGGCCTCCAGCACGGCCTGCTGAGCGGGCAGCTCGCCGGCGCCTTCGTCGAGGCCGCCGAGCTGGCTGGGAAAGAAGGCGCGGTCGCCCAGGTGGCGCCCGCCGCGCACCATCGCCAGGTTGACGCAGGCGCGCCCGCGCTGCAGCGCCACCGCGACGATGTCGGCGTCCTGGTCGGCGTCGACCTCCATGCTCTGCTGCTGCAGCACCCGCGACAGCGCGCCGATCTGGTCGCGCAGCACCGCGGCCTCCTCGAAGCGCAATTGCGTCGACAGCTGCTCCATTCGCTGCTGCAGGTCGCGCAGCACCTGGTCGTGCTCGCCGCGCAGGAAGCGCGTCGCGGTGTCGACGTCGCTCGCGTAGTCGGCCTCGGAAACCAGGCCCACGCAAGGCGCCGAGCAGCGCTGGATCTGGTGCAGCAGGCAGGGGCGGCTGCGGTTGGCGAACACCGTGTCCTCGCAGGTCCGCAGGCGGAACACCTTCTGCAGCACCGCGATGCTCTCCTTGACGGCCCAGGCGCTGGGGTAGGGTCCGAAGTAGCGGTCGCGGCGATCGACCGCGCCGCGGAAGTACTCCATGCGCGCAAAGCGATGGCTGGTGCTCAGCTTGAGGTAGGGGTAGGACTTGTCGTCGCGGAACAGGATGTTGAAGCGGGGGTGCTGCGTCTTGATCAAGTTGTTTTCGAGCAACAGCGCCTCCGCCTCGGAAGCGGTGACGGTGGTCTCCATGCGCTCGATCCGCCCCACCATGTGGCCGATGCGGGTGCCTCCATGGTCCTTCTGGAAGTAGCTGGCCACGCGCTTCCTCAGGTCGCGTGCCTTGCCCACGTACAGCAGCGTTCCGTCGGCGGCGAAATAGCGGTACACGCCCGGCAGGTGGGGCAGCGCGGCGACCTGCCGCACCAGCGCCTCGCGCGCCTGCGCCGAAGGCTCGTTCATGACCCTGGCCCGCGCGCCGCGCCGGCCTCGGCGCAGGCGCGCGCGAACACTTCGCGGAACATCGCCTCGGTCAGCCGCCCGGTGTTCTGGTTGTAGCGACTGCAGTGGTAGCTGTCGTACAGCACCAGTTCGCCCAGCGGGTGACGCGCGCCGTGCGCGAAGGGCGCAGCCGAGCGCCTGGCGCCCAGCGCCAGCAGCACGGCGTCGTGGGCGACGCGGCCGAGCGCGAGCACCACCGCCAGCGCGGGCATCGCGGCCAGTTCGGCACGCAGGTAGGCGTTGCACTGCCGCACCTCGGCGGGCAGCGGCTTGTTGCCCGGCGGCAGGCACTTGACCGCATTGGCGATGCGGCAATCGACCATGCGCATGCCGTCGTCGGCGGTGATGCTGGCCGGAGGGTCGACAGCGCGAACCGGCGGCTGGCGAACGGCCAGCCCCAGCCCGCCCAGGGTGGCGTACAGCAGCGGGCCGGCGCCGTCGCCGGTGAACGGCCGGTTGCTGGCGTTGGCTCCATGCAGCCCGGGGGCCAGCCCGAGCACCAGCAGGCGCGCCGACAGGGGCCCGAACGACGGCACCGGCAGGCAGGCATAGCGGGGATGGCGCTCGCGCACCTGGTCGCGCAAGTCGGCCAACCGGGCGCAGCGGCGACAATCGGAGTCGTACACCGGATGATCGCTTGCGAGGAACCGCTTCTCGGGGACAATCATGTCCGCACGCCCCTGCTGAGATGCCGTCGATGAACCATCCCTTGAACTGTGACTTGTTTTGCCATGTGGTCGACAACTTCGGCGACATCGGCGTCGCGTGGCGCCTGGCGCGCCAGCTGGCGCACGAACACGGCTGCGTGGTCCGGCTGTTCGTCGACGATTTGAACACCTTTGCCGCCATCTGCCCGCAGATCCAGCCGCGCATGGGCCAGCAGACCGTGAACTCGGTGAATATTCTGCCGTGGTCCAGGCAGCAACAGCTCGACCCTGGAGACATCGTGGTCGAAATGTTCGGCTGCCACCTGCTGCCGGGCTTTGTCGAGCGGGTGCAGCGGGTCGGTGCGCGCCGCGTGCGCTGGGTGAACCTGGAGCACCTGAGCGCCGAGGACTGGGTCGAGGGGACTCATCTGCGGGTTTCGCCGCAACCCGGCGGGATCGACAAGCTGTTCTTCTTTCCGGGGTTCACCGCGGGCAGCGGCGGGCTGCTGCGCGAGGCCGACCTGCTGGCGCGGCGCGCCGCCTGGGAACGCCTGCCCAACGCGCGGCGCATCGCGCTGCGCTCGCTGGGGCTGCCGCCGCCGCCGGAGCACGCCTCGACGGTCCTGCTGTTCAGCTACGCCCGCAGCGGCATCGCGCCGTGGCTGCAGGCGATGGCCGCGGCCAGCCGTCCGACCACCCTGTGGATCTGCCCAGGGCCGATGCGCGCCGAGGTCGACGCCTGGCTGAGCATGCAGCTGAGCACCGGCCAGAGCACGGTGCGCGGCAGCCTGACGTTGTGCGCGCTGCCGTTCGTG
>JAKBBQ010000127.1 GCA_021808405.1 Pseudomonadota bacterium
CGGGTCGACCCGCTGTGCGCGTTCTACCGAGCCGTCGAGGATTCGGCGGGGATGACCCACGACCTGGAGTTCCATCGCCAGGTCTTTGGCGATTGGTCTCGCGCCGAAGGGATACCTCAGCATGCCGAAGACCTTCCTTAAATTCCTGGTGGTGGGGGGGCTCAATACCCTGTTCGGATACCTGGTCTTTTCGGTGGGGATCCTCCTCGGTGCCGGTTCGGCGCTGGCGCTCGCCTTGACTTTCGTGCTGGGGGTGGTCTTCAATTTCCATTCCACCGGGCGGCTGGTTTTCAGGAGCCGCGATCCCCGCAAATTCGTCGTTTTCGCGGCGGTCTACACCGGTCTTTATCTTGTGAACCTGGTGTCGCTGCGCGCATTGCGAACCGCGGGGCTTGCCCCGCTCGCCAGCCAGGCGATTCTGGTCGTGCCGATGGCGCTGCTGAGTTTCTTTTCCCTCGCTCGGGTGTTCTCGCGAAATGAACAGTGATCCACGCGCCCTGATTTCGATCGTCACCCCCTGCTACAACGAGGAGGCGTCGGTGGAGAGCTGCGTGCAGGCGGTACGCCAGGTGTTCGAGCAGGAACTCGCCGACTGCGACTACGAGCATGTCTTCAGCGACAACTGTTCCAGCGACCGCACCGTCGACATCCTCAAGGCACTCGCCGCCGAGGACCGGCGGATCAAGATCGTGGTCAATTCCCGGAATTTCGGCCCGTTCCGCTCGATGTTCAATGCCCTGCGGCGCACTTCAGGAAACGCGGTGATCACCTTCCTGCCGGTCGACCTGCAGGACCCGCCGACGCTGATTCCCGAATTCGTCAAGCTCTGGCGCAGCGGCTACGAGATCGTCGCGGGCGCGCGCAAGACCCGCGCCGAGCCCTTCCTGCTGAGGAATGCGCGGGCCGTCTTCTACTGGATCCTGAACCGCATCTCCGACTTCGAGGTTCCGGAGAAGGTCGGCGAGTTCCAGTTGATCGACCGCCGCGTGGTCGATGCGGTGCTCACCTACAAGGACAAGTATCCCTTCGTTCGCTCGCTGATCGCGTCGGTCGGCTACCGGCGCGTCATCGTCCCCTATCACTGGGAAAAGAGGCAGCGCGGCCGATCCCGGCTGTCGCTGTTCAACCTGGTCGACCAGGCCATGACGGGGATCTTCTCGTTCTCGACCCTGCCGTTGCGGATTTCCATCCTCATCGGACTCGCGGTGGCCGGCTCCTGCTTCCTGTATGGCCTGGCGGTCATTGTCATCGCGTTGATGGGCTGGAGTTCCGCGCCCCCCGGAGTCTTCACCTTGATCGTCGGACTGTTTTTCCTGTTCGGCGTACAGCTGACCTTCTTCGGCATCATGGGCGAGTACCTGATGCAGATTCATCGGCAGGTCCGCGGAGGCGAAGTGGTCTTCGAGCGCGAGACGGTGAACTTCGGCCAGTCGGGAACGGGGCCGTCGGGAACGGGGCCGTCGGGAACGGGGCCGTCCTTGCCGGCGAGACCGCCGGCCGGCGAAGGCGAAGGCGAAGGCGTGGCGGCCGGCGGTTTGCGCTAGCCGGGTTCGAGCAGGCAGCGGGGTCGCGGCGCGCTTGCCGGCAAGCCGTCGGCGCCAAGCTGCGCACTGGGGAATGGAATCGGCGATGGCCAAGGTGTTTCAGGCGTTTGCGCTCCGCGGCGGGTCGACCTCGTTCCGCCTGGGCCTGCTCGGGCTGATCGCGATCGGCGGCTACGCGATCGCCGCGTGTCTGCCGCACAGCGTGCTGGCGCCCAAGCCCGACTATGCACGGTTCATCGTCGCGCATGCGCTGATCCAACCCAAGCGCCTGGCCGGCATCATCTACGTCTACCTGATCGTGGCGGCGGTCGTCGCCGCCGGGCTGCAGGCGCTGCGACAGCGTCGGCAACCCCAGGCCGGGCTGGACATCGCGCCACTGACCCTGGCGATCGGTGCCGCGGTCGTGCTGGTGTTCGTCGCGCTGCTTCCCGGGGGATTGACCGCCTGGGCGGCCGTGCTGGCGTTGCCGGTGTTCCTGGGACTGCGCCTGCTGCTGCGCGAGCGGTCGCGCCCGGTCGGCAGGGCCGACTGGCTTTCGCCTCGCAACGTCCTCGGGCTGTTGCTGCTGCTCGCGCTGGTGTTCAGCCTGCTGACCAAGCCCTTCGGGGCCGCCGACCTGCGCTACGCGGTGGATAGCGCGCACTACGAGCCGGTCATCTATTCCATCGTGATGTCCGCGTCGGGGGCGACCTGCCTGGCCGACTTCGTTCCCCAGTACGGCTGCTACGGCGAATTCCTGCGACCGCTGGTGCTGCTGTTCGGGGCCCAGACCTGGGCGCTCACCGGCATGCTGACCGTGCTGCAGGTGCTGGCGCTGTTCGCGGTGCTGTCCTTCACGGCGTCGCTGCTGGGCAAGGTGGGCAGGGCGCGCGAGCAAGGCCTCGTGCTGCTGGCCGTCGGCGGCGTCTATCTGCACGACCTGTTGTTCAATGTCATCAGTTCCTTCGATCCGTATTTCCAGTACACCCCGATCCGTCTGGTGATGCCCGCCATCGCGCTGCTGTGGATGCGGTGGATCATCGGCCTGCCTTCGCACAGGCGCGTGGCGGCCTATGCGACCGCGCTGGGGACGGGCGCCTTCTCGGCCGCCGCGCTGCTGTGGAATCTGGACACCGGGGTCGCGGTGTTCTTCGCGCTGTGGGCCACCCAGGTGATGGCGGGATTCACCGGGTGGCGGGTGCAGCAGGCGCCTCGTCTGGTGCGTGAGAAAGTGGCGGTCAACACCCTCTATCTGGGTGCCTTCGCCGCCGGCGTGTACGCGGTCAAGCTGCTGCTGCAGGCGAGGAGCGGAGTCCATATCGACCTCGTCAGGTACTTCGCGTTCGTGCTGGACTTTGCCAAGCTGGGTTTTGCCAATCTTCCCGCGCCGGGCGCATTCAGCTATTGGGGCTGCGCCGCGGCGGTGATTTTCGCGGTGGTCATGGTCTCGGCGAGCAAGCTGGCCTGCGCCGACCGGCGGCGCGATACCACGCTGGAGATGGCCCTCGGGCTGGCGATGCTGTCGGCCTTGCTGCTGGTGTACTACACGGGGCGCTCGCACGAACTCGTCTTCAAGCTGGCCAGCTGGCCCGTGGCCGCGCTGGCCGGCGTGCTGCTGCTGTATGCCCTCGCCGAGGTCGACCGCGGCTGGCTGCGCAACGGCACGCTGGCGCTGATCACCGCCATGTTGTCGCTGTCGCTGGCCGCGCTTCCCGGGCAACTGCGGGGCCTTCGCGCCAACAGTTGGGCGTTCGGCGTCAAGGCGCCGGTGCAGGACAGTCTCTCGCCCGAGACGCGCTTCATCGAAAAATACGCCAAGCCGGGAAGCGTCATCGAGATCTTCGCCCTGCACCAGGCGATCCTCTATGGCCAGACGCGCACCTGGCCCGCGACCGGAGGGGTGTCGGTCACCGAGATGTACCTGCGCAGCGCGTTGCAGCAGAAGATGCGGCGCATCCTCGTGTGCGGGCCGCGCAAGCTGTTCCTGGGTACCGACCTCGGGGACAGCCCCGGAATCATTCCGAGGATCCATCCGGACATGTCGCAGCTCGAAGCGTTCTACCAGCGGGTCGCGCGCAGTCCCGACGGGCGACTGGAATACTGGACGCGCAAGGGGCCCGTGCTGTGGCGCGACCCGGCGACGCGCTGGCGCGATTGCAACCTGGCACTGGGGCTGCGGTGAAGGGCCGACGCATCGACCCGGTACCGGCGCTGGGCCTGGTGTTCGCGCTGGTCATGGCGCTGCCGTACCTCTGGTTCGCCTTCGATACCGGCTGGAAGAACTACTGCGACGTGGCGCCGGACCAGTCGTTCTACCTGCTGGACATCGTCTCCCGCGGTGCCGCCTGGAACCAGCAGCCGATCAACGCCATCAACCACTGGATCTGGGCCTTGTCCGCGGGCTCCGAGACCTTGTACTTCCTCGTGTCGACGCTGGTGTTTTCGCTGGCCGCGTTCCTCGGGGCGACCTTTCTGGCGCGCGCCTTCTCGCGCAACGGGGGATTCACGGTGCTGGCTGTCGCGCTGCTGCTGTTTCCCGCCGAGCTGCTGTCGTTTCGCTATCAGGAGGGATTCTTCTCCGCGCTGTCGATCCACCCGCTGGTCGCGGCCTGGCCACTGGCATGGCGCCAGTGGTTCAGCGACAGCGTGCTGAGCTATCTGCAGCTGGCACGCCTGCCCGAGCCGGCGACCACGCTGTGGGTGTTCCTGTTCTACGCCGCATGCATGATCCGCCTGACCCTGGATCGCGAGCGCGCGGGGCAGGGCCTGCGCATCGCGGCGCTGGTGTTCGCCGGACTGCTCGGGGTGGGCTATCCCTTCTTCACGGCGTTCGGGGTGATGCTCGCGGCCCTGCTGTACGCGGTGGAGTCGATCGATGAGCGCAGGCTGCGGCCGAGGTTCTCGCTGCTCGTCCTGGTCGTGCTGCTGGCCGTCGGCGCGACCACCCAGTGGCTGTCGCACCGCGTCGAGGCCCACGCGTTCCTCTACTCGTCGCGGCTCCCGCTGTTCAGCCTGTCCTACCTCTGGGGAGCGGTGCTGGCGGCGGCCGCGTGGCGCCTGCGCCGACGCATGGCCTCGACCCGGCACGTGGCCTTCGCGATGCTCTCGGCCATGCTGCCGGTGGTGGTGATGAACCAGCAGGTGGTCACCGGCATCATGATCCAGGCGCTCAATTGGGAACGCTACGTCAACTACACCTCTATCGCGTTCTCGCTGCTGGCGATCCTTCCGGCCTTGTCGTTCGCGATGCCGCGGGGAATCCGCCAGCTCGGGCGCAAGGGGGTCGGCGTGCTGGTCTGCGCAGGCTACGCGCTGCTGGTCTACCTGCAGCTTGGCGGGTATCGCGACTACTGGTACTACAACGTCGAGTCGGTCGCGCTGGCGTCCGCGCTGCGCCAGGCCTACCGCGCAGCCCCTGCGCTGCCGCGCGACGTGATCCTGGCCGACATGACCCTGGACGAGCAGGTGCGGCCCAGGCTGCGCACCCTGGCGCTGAGCATCCACGGCTACGCATCGATCGTGCACTCGATCGGGCGCGCGGAGCAGGTGGCGCGCAATCGGCGGCGCGGCTTTGCCTACGCCTTCTACCAGGGATTGAGTCCGCGGCAGTTCGCCGGTGCGCTGGAGACGGAAATCCACGAGCAGACTTGCTGGCCGAACACCATGTATTTCTTCGAATTCCTGCGCTGCGCGCCGTACATGTCGGATTTCCGGAAGTACGACCCGTCGCGCCTGTCGGACCGGGTTCCGGAACTGCGGCGGGAATACGCCGGCTTCGTCCGGCGCGATGCCGGCAGCCTTCCGCCGGTCCTGTTCGTCACGCTGGCGCCGCTGCAGGACCCTGCCGGCACCCCGATGCGCAGGGCGCTGGTGTTCCGGCGTGACTACGCTTTCCGCAGCCATTTCGGCGCGGCACCGCAGCGAATCAGCGTCTATGGGTACCGCGAGGCGCCATCCGATGGCGCCGCGGACGCGGTGCGCGGTGGCGGCGATCCGGGGAACTGACCATGCGAGGAATGAAGGAAATCACCCAGCTGTCGGCGCAGGCCTTGTCGAGCCTGCTGCGCGACGGGGATCTGTCCAGTGTCGAGGTGACCCAGGCGTTCCTGGCGAGGATCGACGAACTCAACCCCCGCTTGAACGCGCTGTGCACCATCACCCGCGACGCGGCGCTGGCGGCCGCCGCGCAGGCGGACGCCGCGATGCGCAGCGGTGCGGCGCTCGGCCCCCTGCACGGACTTCCGCTGGCCTTCAAGGACCTGACCCCGACCGCGGGCATCCGCACCACCCGGGGCTCGCGACTCTACGAGAACCATGTGCCCGAGTTCGACGCGCCGCTGGTCAGGCGCCTGCGGCAGGCCGGTGCGATCGTGCTGGGCAAGACCAATACTCCGGAGTTCGGCCACAAGGCCGTCACCGAGAACCTGCTGTTCGGCCCGACGCGCAACCCCTGGCGCCTCGATCGAGTCGCCGGCGGATCCAGCGGCGGCGCCGCGGCGGCGGTCGCTGCCGGCCTGCTGCCCTTCGCCGAGGGCAGCGACGGCGCCGGGTCGATCCGCATTCCCGCGAGCTTTTGCGGGGTCTTCGGATTCAAGCCCAGCTACGGGCGGGTGCCCGACGTGGCCGGCGGGTTTTCCAGCCACTCGCCATTCCTGCACAACGGCCCGCTGGCGCGCAGCGTCGGCGACGCGGCGATGCTCTACCAGGCGATGGCCGGCGCCGACTGGCACCACCCCTTCAGCGTGGCGGGGGACGGCAACCCGCTGGCGCGCCTGGACCACGGCATCGCCGGCGCGCGCGTCGCCTTCAGTCCCGACCTCGGGTATTTCCCGGTGGACGAGCAGGTCGCGGCGGCCTGCGCGCAGGCGGCGCGGGCCTTCGCGGACCTGGGTTGCCGGGTGGACGAGGTCGCGCTGCGCCTGCCCGACGAACTCGAGTCGGCCTTCCAGACCCTGTGGGGGCTGAAGCTGGCGGGCTCCTACGGCGACCTGGCCGAGCCGCAGGCCGACAGGCTGGAGCCGCTGGTGCGGCAGCTGATCGAGCAGGGCAGGCGGGTGTCGGCCGACGACTACCTGCGGGCGAACCGGGTCCGCGAGACGGTGTGGAACCGGCTGAACGCGGTGTTCGAGGATTTCGACCTGTTGCTCAGTCCGACCACCGCCGTCGCCGCGTTCCCGATCGGCGGCATCGCCCCGGAAAGCGTCCGCGGCCGGTCGGTCGACCCGCTGCTCGGCTGGGTGCTGACCTATCCGTTCAACCTGACCGGCCATCCGGCGGCCTCGGTTCCCTGCGGCGTGTCGCCCGAAGGACTGCCCATCGGCCTGCAGGTGATCGGCAGGCGGCTGGAAGACGACCTGGTGCTGCGCGCCTGCAGGGCCTTCGAGCGCCTGCGCCCATGGCCCAGGCTGGCCGAGCCGGCGTAGCGTCGGCTCGTCATCGGCGCGCCGTCGACGCGCCGTCGACGCGTCACCCCGCGGTCGGCCCGGCGTCGCCTTCGCGCTGCGGCTGATTGGCGAAGTGGCGGATCCAGCCGAGCAGCTCGGTGGCCGCCGGGGTCAGCGGGATGTCGGTGCGCCGCAGCACCGAAACCTGGGGCGCGGGCAGCGGCGGTTGGGTCTGCACCGTCGCGAGCTGCTCGCGCCAGCGGGTGTCGTCGAGCACCTGGCGCGGCAGCACGCCGAGCATGTCGGTCAGCGCGACGATTCCCGGCAGGGCCATGAAGGACTCGCAGATCATGCCGATCTTCACCCCGCCGAGGCCGGCGTCGCTGAAGGCCTGCTCGATGATCCCGCCTCCGGCGGCGTTGCCGAAGATCGCCCATTCGCAGTCCTGCAGCTCGGCCAGTGCGCGCGCCGCGCGCAGCGGATGGTCGCGCCGGCAGATGATCACCGGGTCGGCCGGGCGCAGCGGCTCGGACACGAACAGGTCGTCCAGGTCCTCGGTGTTGCACGGGCCGATCGCGAAATCCAGCAGGCCGTCGCGCAGCGCGCTCAGGGTGCTGGGGTACATGCCGTCGATGCAGCGCAACTGGATCGCCGGGAACCGCCTGCGGAACGCGCGGATCGCCGGCGGCACGATGCTCAGGCTGATCGCAGGCGAGGTGGCGTAGGACACGCTGCCTTCCCAATGGCCGCGCAGTTGCGCGACCTTCTCGCGCGCCTTGCGGCTTTCGCGGTCGATGATGCGCGCGTGCTCGAGGAACGCGCGACCGAACTGGGTCGGGATTACCCCACGCTTGGAGCGGTGGAGCAGCGGCGCGCCGAGCTCGTCCTCCAGTTGACGCAGTGCAACAGTCAGGGTCGACTGCGAGATGGGAAGCGTCTTTGTTGCAGCGCGCAAACCGCCGGCATCGACGACGGCGATGAAGTAGCGGATGGCTTGGAGCTTCATGGCGGGTGATCGACGGTTTCGATCAAAGCATACAAGATTGAATACCTCTGGCGGCGTTTGCTTCCTAGCATTCCTCCCATTCCACAAGCGCGGGGCGATTGCCCGACGGGCCGTGCCACCGCGCGCCAACCATGAGGAGAGCGGAATGTCCAAGGTGCCTGGATGGCGCAAGGCGCGAGCGTGGCTGGCCTGCGCGGGGCTGGTCGCGGGGATGGCGGCGTTGCCGGCGCGCGCCGCGACGACCCTGGTGATCAACCAGTTGCTGCCCCCCGGCGACCCGCTGAACCAGCAGGTGCTGCGTCCGTGGGCCGCCGAGGTCGCCCGGGTGACCGCCGGCAGGGTGCGGATCTCCCTGCCCAACGCCCCGGTGGCCGCGCCCCAGCAATTGTGGAACGCGGTGGTCGGGGGCATCGTCGACGGCGCCTACGTGTACAACGGCCTGTATCCCCGCCAGCTGCCGCTGGAGCAGATCACCGCGCTGCCCTTCGTCGGCGGCGACGCCGCGGCGACCTCGGTGGCGTTGTGGAACACCTGGCAGAAGTTCTTCGCCAAGGCGGACGAGTATCGCAGCGTCAAGCTGCTGGCGTTGTTCGCGATGCCCTCCGGGCAGGTGTTCAGCCTGGGCCAGCCCATCGTGCAGCCCGCCGACCTGGTCGGGCGGCGCATATGGGTGCTGCCGGGCGATCCGCAGCAGATCCTTTCGCACAGCCGTGCCGGGGTGATCTCCAGCCCGGCGGTGCAGGTCAGCGAACTGGTCGCGGGCAAGACCGTCGACGCCATCGCCGGGATCAGTTCCTACAACGTCGATGCCTTCAAGGTCATGGGCTACATGAAGTCGGAAACGGTGATTCCGGGCGGACTGACGACGCCGAGCTTTTCGTTGATCGTCAACCGTGCCCGCTGGGAGTCCATCGCCCCAGCCGACCGCAAGGCCATCGAGGCCATCTCGGGCGCGGCCTTCGCCAGGCGCCTGGCCGTCGTCGCCCGCTACGGCCAGCAGGCGCGCCAGCGCGGGGTGCAAGGCGGAATGAAGGTGCTGCAGCCTTCGCCCGCGCTGCTGGCCGACCTGCGGGGCGATGCCCGGCCGCTGGTCGCGCAATGGTCGCAGGCGGCCCAGGCGAAAGGCGTCCCGGCAGCGGTGGCGCTGAAGTACTTCGAGTCGCAGGCGCAGGCGCACTGAGGCATGGGCCTGCCCGGTCGCGATGCCGCGGCCGGGCGCGCGCCATGCCATGGCCACCCGAGAACGAGACGACCATGAGGACCATCCGCAATTTCCTGTTCATCATGTGCGACCAGCTGCGCCGCGACCATCTCGGCTGCTGGGGGCACCCGTACCTGCAGACCCCGAGCATCGACGCGCTGGCGGCGCGCGGCGTGCGCTTCGACCACGCCTACGTCACCTCCGGGGTGTGCACCCCGTCGCGCATGTCCTACTACACCGGGCGCACGATGACCAGCCACGGCGCGACCTGGAACCGCGTGCCGCTGTCGGTCGGCGAGAAGACCCTGGGCGAATACCTGGCGCAGCACGGGCGCAGGCTCGCGCTGGCCGGCAAGACCCATGTGATCACCGACGAGCGCGGCCTGGAGCGCATGCGGATCGCCCGCAACAGCGCGCTGGGCAAGCGGCTCGCGGTGGGCTACTTCGACGAGGTCGACCGCTACGACGGCCACCACGAACCCGGCGCGGAGAGCGGCTACCCCGACTTCCTGCGGCGCCACGGCTACGTCAGCGACGACCCGTGGACGGACTTCGTGATCCGCGTCGAGGACGAGCGGGGCC
>JAKBBQ010000128.1 GCA_021808405.1 Pseudomonadota bacterium
CGGCACTGGCGGTGCAGGATCCGCGGGATCGGCCCCCCGAGCGCCAGCAGGCGGCCGATGCCGCGCACCGGCGCTTTGTCGAAGGTTCGTCCGAACTCGCCGGCTGGCTCAAGCTGTGGCAGCACTACCACGCCCTGGTGGCCGGCAAGAAGTCCAACCGCAAACTGCAGGAGCAGTTGCGCGCCGAATTCCTGTCGCCGTTGCGAATGCGCGAATGGCACGACGTGCACAGCCAGCTCCACACCCTGGTGGCCGAGCAGGGATGGCGGCTGAACACCGCGCCGGCCACCGACGAACAGCTGCACCTGAGCCTGCTCGCCGGGCTGCTGGGCAACGTCGGCTGCAAGGCCGACGATGGCGCGCATTACCTGGGCGCGCGCGGCACGCGCTTCCACATCCACCCGGCGTCGGCGCTCGGGCGCAAGGCCGGGCGCTGGGTGATGGCGGCCGAGCTGGTGCAGACCACGCGGCTGTATGCTCGCCAGCTGGCGCGCATCGAGCCGCAGTGGATCGAGCGCGTCGGCGCGCATCTGCTGGTGCGCACCCTGCACGATCCGCATTGGGAAAAGAAGCCGGCGCAGGTCAGCGCCTTCGAGCGGGCCACGCTGTACGGCCTGGTGGTCTACCAGCAGCGGCGGGTCGACTACGGGCGCATCGATCCGGTGCTGGCGCGCGAGCTGTTCATTCGCCATGCGCTGGTCCAGGGCGAATGGGAGGCGCGCTGGCCCTTCCTCGCCCACAACCGCAAGCTGGTCGAGCAGATCGAGCAACTCGAGGAGCGCTCGCGCCGCCGCGACCTGCTGGTCGACGAAGCGTTGATCGAGGCCTTCTACGACCGCTTCGTTCCCGCCGAGGTGCACGGCGGCGCGACCTTCGACGCCTGGTACCGCAAGGCGCAGCTGGCGCAACCCCGCTTGCTGTTCCTCGAGCGCGAGGAGCTCATGCGCCACCAGGCCGCGGGGATCACCACCGAGGCTTTCCCGACGCGGCTGCGCGTGGGCGCGCTGGAGCTGCGCCTGAGCTACAGCTTCGACCCCGGGGGCGCGCGCGACGGGGTCAGCGTGGAATTGCCGCTGGAGGCGCTGAACCAGCTTCCCGAGCAGCGGCTGCAGTGGCTGGTTCCCGGCATGCTGGCCGACAAGATCGCCGCGCTGTTGAAGACCCTGCCGCAACGCCAGCGCGCGCGTCTGCTGCCGCTGCAGGCGACCGCGCAGGACTTCGCCCGGCAACTGGCGGACCCCGAGCGCTACGCCAGCCAGCCGCTGCTGGACGCGCTGCGCGAGTCGGTGCGCGAGCGCACCGGGCTGGTGGTCGAGCCCGAGCACTTCCGGCTGGACGCGCTGCCCGCGCACCTGCTGTTCCATATCCGGGTCGTCGATGCGCAGGGACGCCAGCTGGCGATGGGGCGCAACCTGGCGCGGCTGCGCGCCGATCTCGGCGGGGCGGCGCGCGAGGCCTTCCAGGCGGCGGCGCGCTCGCACGCGGCCCCGCTTGCCGTCGGCGCCGTGGCCGGGAGTGCCTCGCGTCCCACGCCGCCGGTCGCCGGCGCGCGGGTCGCCGCGCCCGCCAGGCCAGCGGGTTCGCCAGCGGCCGAGCCACCGGCGGCCGCGGCGCTGGCCGCGCAAAGCTACACCAGCTGGAACTTCGGCGTGTTGCCCGAACTGCTGGAAATCCGCCGGGGGGATACCTCGCTGGTGGGTTTCCCGGCGCTGGTCGACCGCGACGGCGGCGTGCAGATCGACGTGTTCGACACCCCCGAGGAGGCCGCCAGCGTCCACCGCGGCGGGTTGCGGCGGCTGTTCGCGTTGCAACTGCGCGAACCGCTGAAGGCGGCGCAGAAGAATCTTCCGGAATTCCAGCAGGCGGCGCTGGCGTACATGCCGCTGGGCAGCGCCGAGCGCCTGCGCGAGCAGATCCTCGATGCCGCGCTGGACCTGGCCTTTCTCGGCGAGCCGCTGCCCGCCGACGCCCAGGCCTTCGCGCGCAGGCTCGACGAAGGGCGGCCGCGGCTGCAGCTGCTGGTGCAGCAGATGGCCAGGCTGGCCGCCGCCATCCTCGCCGAATGGAGCGCGGCCGGCAGGAAGCTGGCCGCCTTCAAGGCGCACGCGGCGCTGCATGCCGACATCACCCAGCAGTTGCAGCAACTCGTCGGCGCCGAGTTCATGCGCTTGCCGCAGGCCCGGCTGGCCCACCTGCCGCGCTACCTGAAGGCCGTGCAGCTGCGGCTGGACAAGTTCCGCGCCGATCCGGCGCGCGACTCCCAGCGCCAGGCCGAGATCGCGCCGTTGCTGGCGCGGCTGCGGCGCGACATGCAGTCGGCGCAGCCCCAGCGCGCAGGCGCCGCGGCCGACCCGCGGCTGCAGGAATTGCGTTGGATGCTCGAGGAGTTGCGCGTGGCGTTGTTCGCGCAGGAACTGCGCACCCCCAGCCCGGTGTCGGTCAAGCGCATCGAGAAGGCCTGGGACCAGTGGCGGACTTGATGGCCGGGCGCCGGCGCGAGGCCTAGTATCGCGTGTATCGGGCGTATCGGGTCCGGCGGACCCGCGGAGGCCACGGCGATGGACGAATCCCCGCGCATCGAGCACGACTGGCTGGGCGAGGTGCGGGTCCCGGGCGGCGCGCCTTGGGGTGCGCAGACCCAGCGCGCGCTGGAGCATTTCGCGATTTCCAGCGAGCGCATGCCGCTCGAGGTGATGCGCGCGCTGGCGCTGCTCAAGCAGGCCGCGGCCGAGGTCCACGCCGATCTCGGGGTGTTGCCGCGGCCGCTGGCGCGGGCGATCGCCGAGGCCGCCGCCGAGGTCGCGCGGGGCGACTTCGACCACGCCTTCGTGCTCGCGGTCTGGCAGAGCGGGTCGGGAACGCAAAGCCACATGAACCTCAACGAGGTGTTGGCCCGGCGCGCCTCGCAACTCCTCGGCGGGGCGCAGGTGCACCCCAACGACCATGTCAACCTGGGGCAGTCATCCAACGACCTGTTCCCCAGCGCGATCCACCTGGCGGCCGCGCAGGCGCTGCGTCAGCGCCTGCTGCCGGCGTTGCGCGCGTTGCGCGCCAGCCTGCGCGCCAAGTCGCGGGACTTCGACGAGGTGGTGAAAATCGGCCGCACGCACCTGCAGGATGCCACCCCGTTGCGGCTGGGGCAGGAAATCTCCGGCTGGGCGGAGCAACTCGACGCCGCGCAGCGCGGCATCGAGGCCGCGCGGCCCGCGCTGTACGAACTGGCGGTGGGCGCGACCGCGGTGGGGACCGGGCTGAACGCCCACCCGCGCCTGGGCGCCGGAGTGTGCCAGTGGCTGGCGCTGCGCACCGGCCTGCCCTGGCTGCCCGCGGCCAATCCCTTTGCCGCGCTGGCCGCCCACGACGCGCTGATCGCGCTGCACGCCGCGCTCAAGTCGCTCGCGGTGGCGTTGCTGCGGATCGCCGACGACCTGCGCTGGCTGGCCAGCGGACCGCGCTGCGGACTCGGCGAACTGCGCCTGCCGGCCAACGAACCCGGCAGTTCGATCATGCCGGGCAAGGTCAATCCGACGCAGTGCGAGGCGCTGATCATGGCGTGCTACCAGGTGCTGGGCAACGACGTCGCGGTCGGTTTGGGCGGCGCCGCCGGGCATTTCGAACTCAACACCTGCAAGCCGCTGATCGCCCACAACCTGCTGCAAAGCCTGCGCTTGCTGGGCGATGCGATGGCTTGCTTCGAGCGTTACTGCGTTCGGGGAATCGAAGCCGACAGCGCGCGCATCGAGCAGCTGCTGCAAGGCTCGCTGATGCTGGCCACCGCGCTGAGCCCGCACATGGGCTACGAACGCGCGGCGCGCATCGCCGGCCATGCGCTGCAGCATCGATGCAGCCTGGGCGAGGCCTATGCCAGCCTGCGCGATCAGCTCTATCCCGACGGTCGCGACGAGGCGGGCCGTGTCGCGCCGACCGCGCAGGACGTGGCGCGCTGGCTCGATCCGCGCGCGATGCTGGGCTGAGGGCGCGGCAAGCGCCTGGGCGCAAGCGGGGATTACCCCTGGCCCGTCGCAACCAACCCAACAAGTTACAACTGGAAACCTATCCTCGGATGCGCAGTGAATAATCTTGCTACAGGAGGGGGCCTGTAGCCGGACCCTTCCGATTGACATCCGGATGCCGTCATCGCGACCTTTGCTTCGAGGTGTTGCGGCCATCGTGTCTGCACTACGAACTACGGAGACTTTCCCATGTCCGATCGCACCCCGGCAAACAAGCTGGGAGCGCTGGCAGTGATCCTGCTGGCCATACCCTGCATCGCCGTCCTGGTCGTTCCCCTGTACAACACCGTGCAGCCCGAGCTGTTCGGCATGCCCTTCTTCTACTGGTGGCAGTTGCTGTGGGTCCCGTTGTCCAGCGTGTTCATCGGCATCGTCTACAAGATGGTCGTGCCGTCGGGAAGCGGGGACTGATGCGATGAACGTCGTAGCCACCATCGTCTTCGTCCTGCTGTTCGTGTTCATCACGGTCCTCGGCTTCGTCTCCGCCCATTGGCGCAAGGGGGACATGAGCCACCTGCACGAATGGGGCCTGGGGGGCCGCCGCTTCGGCAGCTGGATCACCTGGTTCCTGATCGGCGGCGACCTGTACACCGCCTACACCTTCGTCGCGGTACCCGCGCTGGTCTTCGGCGCCGGCGCGCTGGGCTTCTTCGCGTTGCCCTACACCGTGCTGGTCTACCCGATGGTGTTCGCCATCCTGCCGCGGCTGTGGGTGGTCGCCCACAAGCACAACTACATCACCGCGTCGGACTTCGTCGCCGGCCGCTACGGCAGCCCGATGCTGGCGCTGGCGATCGCGGTCACCGGCATCGTCGCGACCATGCCGTACATCGCGCTGCAGCTGGTCGGCATCCAGGTGGTCATCGGCGGCCTGGGCTTTCCGGCCGGCCACGGGCTGCTCGGCGACCTGCCGCTGATCATCGCCTTCGTGATCCTGGCCGCCTTCACCTACACCAGCGGCCTGCGCGCTCCGGCGTCGATCGCGGTGGTCAAGGACCTGCTGGTCTACATCACCGTGATCGCGATGGTCATCGTGATCCCGGCCAAGCTGGGCGGCTTCGGCGCGATCTTCTCCCACGTGCCTCCGGCGCACCTGCTGCTGCCCCCGGTGAAAGACGGCAACTGGGGCCTGCAGTCGTTCTACGGCACCTTGGCCTTCGGCTCGGCATTGGCGCTGATGCTCTATCCCCACGCCACCACCGCGGTGCTGGCGGCCAAGGGACCGAACACCCTGCGTCGCAACTGGGTCTGGCTGCCGGCCTATTCGCTGATGCTCGGGCTGATCGCGATGCTGGGCTACATGGCCTATGTCGGAGGGATCAACAAGCTGCCCGACCTGGCGCCGTACTTCAAGCAGTACGGTCCGCAGTTCGCGATGCCGGGGCTGCTGCTGCACTACTTCCCGTCGTGGTTCGTCGGCGTCGGTTTCGCCGCGGTGGCCATCGGCGCGCTGGTGCCGGCGGCGATCATGTCGATCGCGGCGTCCAACCTGTTCACCCGCAACATCTACAAGGCGTACATCCGCCCGCAGTGCTCGGTGCAGCAGGAAACCGACATGGCCAAGCTGGTTTCGCTGATCGTCAAGTTCGGCGCGCTGCTGTTCATCGTCTTCCTGCCGCTGACCTACGCGATCCAGTTGCAACTGCTGGGCGGCATCCTGGTGCTGCAGACCCTGCCGGCGATCGTCTCGGGCATCTACACCCGCTGGTTCGATCCCAAGGCGCTGCTGCTGGGCTGGGCTGTCGGATTGGCGTGGGGGGTGTGGGCGGCCTCGCTCAGCGGTTTCCACAAGGCGGGATACGCGCTGCACATCGCCGGGCAGGTCATCCCTGCGTACATCGGCTTGTACGCGCTGGTGCTGAACCTGGTGGTCGCGGTGGTCGCCACCGCGCTGCTGCGCATGGTGGGAATGGCCAGCCAGGCTGATGCCACCAGCCCGGCCGACTACGTAGGCTGAGGCCTCGGCCCCGCGGCGGCCTCGGCCGCCGCGGGGCCCTATGATGCGGGGCTTGCGCCGGCGGCCGTCGGCGCGGCGACCTGCTGCCGATGCACCCGACCGTCTACGGCGCCTGGTGGGCGCTGCCCTTCATCCTGTTGTTGCTGGCGACCGCGCTGCTGCCGATGCTGCGGCCGCGCTTGTGGCACCGCCATCAAGGCAAGGTGGCGCTCGGCTGCGCGCTGGCCTTCCTGCTGCCCGACGCCTGGCTGCACGGGGCGCCGGCCACCGGCGAGCTGGCGTTGCACGCGCTGCTCGGCGAGTACCTTCCGTTCGTGCTGCTGCTGGGCGCGCTGTATGCGATCGGCGGCGGAATCAGCCTGCGCGGCAACCTGCACGGCAGCGCGCGCAGCAACCTGCTGCTGCTGAGCGCCGGCACCGTGCTCGCCAGTGTCATGGGGACGACCGGCGCGGCGATGCTGATGGTGCGTCCGGTGCTTCGCGCCAACGATGCGCGCCGGCACCGCAGCCATGTGATGGTGTTCTTCATCTTCCTGGTCGCCAACGCGGGGGGCGCGTTGACTCCGCTGGGCGACCCCCCGCTGTTCCTGGGCTTCCTGCGGGGAGTCGGGTTCTTCTGGACACTGCGCCACATGCTGGCGCCGACCGCGGTGCTGTGCGCCGCGCTGCTGGCGCTGTTCTACCTGTTCGACCGCTGGTACTGGCGCCAGGAGGCCGAGGCGCTGCCGGTCGACCCGACACCCGATGCCCCGCTGCGGTTGCGCGGCGGCTGGAACCTGCTGTGGCTGGCCGGGGTGACCGCTGCGTTGCTGCTGGGCGGGCTGTGGCAGGCTCCCTTCGGCGTGCGACTGCCCGGGATGCGGCTGCCCGGCCAGCAGTTGCTGCGCGACGCGCTGCTGCTGGCGCTGACCCTGTTGTCGCTGGCCACCACCTCGCGCGAGGTGCGGCGGGAGAACCACTTCGAATGGGGCCCGATGGCCGAGGTGGCGCGGCTGTTCCTGGGCATTTTCCTCAGCATCATCCCGGTGCTGGCGATGCTGCACGCCGGCCTCGACGGCCCGCTTGCGCCGCTGGTGCGGCTGGCCGGCGACGGCGCCGGCCAGCCGCTTGCGGCGCGCTACTTCTGGCTCACCGGAGGGCTGTCGGCGCTGCTGGACAATGCGCCGACCTACCTGGTGTTCTTCAACCTCGCCGGCGGCGACGCAGTGCGCCTGATGCGCGAGGCCACGGTACTGGGCGCGATCTCCGGCGGCGCGGTGTTCATGGGAGCGATGACCTATCTCGGCAACGCCCCGAACCTGATGGTGCGCGCCATCGCGCGCCAGCGCGGGGTCGACATGCCCGGATTCTTCGGCTACCTCGGCTGGGCGCTGGCGGTGTTGTTGCCGTTGCTGATCGTGGTTCAATGGCTGTTCTGGCCGTGAAACCGCCGTGGGCCGGTCCTGCACCGGCCCTGCTCGTGCCGCGCCCCGCGGCCGCCGCCTTGCGATGCCCGAGATGACCGACTCCTCCCGTCCCGAAGCCGGCGGCGCCCTGCAGGGCCTGCGGGTGATCGAACTCGGCAGCCTGATCGCCGGCCCCTTCGCGACCCGGCTGCTGGCCGAGTTCGGCGCCGACGTGGTCAAGGTCGAAAGCCCGGCGCGCGGCGCGACGCCGGGCGGCGATCCGCTGCGAGGCTGGCGCCAGTTGCACCAGGGCACCTCGCTGTGGTGGTCGGCCCAGGCGCGCAACAAGCGTTGCATCACCCTGGACCTGAAGGCGCAGGCCGGGCGCGACATCGTGCATCGGCTGGTGCGGGGCTGCGACCTGCTGGTCGAGAACATGCGCCCCGGGGTGCTGGAAAAGCTCGGCCTGGGCTGGGAGTCGCTGCGGCAGATCAATCCGTCGCTGGTGATGGTGCGCATCTCGGGCTTCGGACAGACCGGGCCGCTGCACGCCCAGCCCGGTTTCGGGGCGATCGCCGAGGCCGTCGGCGGAATGCGCTATGTCACCGGCGACCCGGCGCATCCGCCGATGCGCGCCAACCTGTCGCTGGGCGACTCCATCGCCGCGTTGCACGCGGTGTTCGGCGCACTGGCGGCGTTGCGCCATCGCGATGCCACCGGCGGGCGCTTCGACGGCACGCGCGGCGGCCAGGGTCAGGTGGTCGACGTCGCGCTGAGCGAGTCGGTGTTCAACCTGATGGAAAGCACCCTGATGGAATACAGCGTCGGCGGCACGGTGCGCGAGCGCAGCGGCAGCTCGGTCCCCGGCATCGTGCCTTCCAATGTCTACCGCAGCGCGCAAGGCGAGTGGGTGCAGATATCGGGCAACGGCGACGCGATCTTCGTGCGGCTGATGCGCGCCATCGCGCGCGCCGACCTGGCCGCGCGAAACGACCTGGCGCACAACCCCGGGCGCATCGCGGCCGCCGCCGAGATCGACGGCGCGATCCAGCACTGGGTCGGCCGGCACTCGGCCGAGCAGGTGGTGCGGGCCATGCGCGAAGCCGACGTTCCGGCCAGCCGCATCTACAGCATCGCCGACATCTGCGCCGACCCGCAGTTCCGGGCGCGCGGCATGATCGAGCGCCACGCGCTGCCCGACGGCACGCCGATCGACCTGCCGGGGGTGGTGCCCAGGCTGAGCCTGACTCCCGGCGGCACGCGCTGGCCTGGGCCGGCGCTGGGCGCCCACAACCAGCAGGTGCTGGAGGAACTGGGTCTGGGCGCCGAGGACATCGAGGCGCTGCGCCGCGACGGCGTGGTTTGAAGCGGCGAGCCGGAGCGGCGCGCCGCTCCGGCTCGCCGTTCAGCGCTTGAGCGCGCGCCAGCCGATGTCCTGGCGGAACTGCATGCCCTCGTAGCGGATCTGGCGCACCCCGGAGTAGGCGCGGCCCTGCGCCATGCGCAGCGAATCGCCCAGCGCGGTCACCGCCAGCACGCGTCCGCCGGCCACCCGCAGCTGGCCGTCCTGCAGCCGCGTGCCGGCGTGGAAGACCTGCAGGTCCTCGGCGCCCGCGGGCAGGCCTTCGATGGCGCCGCCGAGCTGCGGGGCCTGCGGGTAGCCGGGGGCGGCCATCACCACGGCCAGCGCGGTGCGCCGGTCCCATTGCAGCTCGAGCGTGTCGAGCTTGCCGTCGATCGCCGCGTCGAGCACCTGCACCAGGTCGCTCTTCAGGCGCATCAGGATGGGCTGGGTCTCCGGGTCGCCCAGGCGGCAGTTGAACTCCAGCGTGCGGGCGTGACCCTGGCGGTCGATCATCAGGCCGGCGTAGAGGAAGCCGGTGTAGGGGTGGCCCTCGGCGGCCATCGCCTGCACGGTGGGCACGATGATTTCCCGCATCACCCGGGCGTGCACCTCGGGCGTGACCACCGGCGCCGGGGAGTACGCGCCCATGCCTCCGGTGTTCGGGCCCTGGTCGCCGTCGCGCAGCCGCTTGTGGTCCTGGCTGGAGGCCAGTGCCAGCACATGGTGGCCGTCGACCAGCACGATGAAACTTGCTTCCTCGCCTTCGAGGAAGTCCTCGATCACCACCCGCGCGCCCAGTTCGCCGTGCTGCACGCCGTAGCTGTTGCGTTCGAGCATGTCGTCGACCGCGGCGTGCGCCTGCTGCGGCGTGGCGGCGACCACCACGCCCTTGCCGGCGGCCAGGCCGTCGGCCTTGACCACCAGCGCGCACTGGCGCTGCTCGATGTAGGCATGCGCCTGCGTCGGGTCGCTGAACGTGCTGTGCCCGG
>JAKBBQ010000129.1 GCA_021808405.1 Pseudomonadota bacterium
CGCGCTGTGCGGGGCGCGCCAGGGGGCGATCGGGCGCGCGCTGCTGGCCGGCGACGAGCCGCGGGCGCGGCAGCTGGCGCAGCAGTACCGCGAGGTGTTCGGCGACCGCTTCTACCTGGAAGTGCAGCGCAGCGGCCATGCCGACTGCGAGCGCCACGTGGCCGCTGCGGCGCGGCTGGCCGAGAGCATGGACATCGCGCTGGCGGCGACCCATCCGGTGCAGTTCCTGCGCCCGGACGACTTCGAGGCGCACGAAGCGCGGGTGTGCATCGCCGAAGGGGAGACGCTGGCCAACCCGCGCCGGCTGCGGCGCTTCACCGCCGAGCAATATTTCAAGACCCGCGAGCAGATGCTCGAGCTGTTCGCCGACCTGCCGTCGGCGCTGCACAACACGGTGGAAATCGCCTGCCGCTGCAACCTGACGCTGGAACTGGGCAAGCCGAGGCTGCCGCATTTCCCGATTCCCGACGGGGTCGCGATGGCCGACCATTTCCGCGCGTTGTCCTACGACGGACTCGAGCGCCGGCTGCAGCAGCTCTACGCCGACCCGGCCGAGCGCGAGCGCCAGCGGCCGGCCTACGGGCAGCGCCTGGAGTTCGAGCTGGCCACCATCGCCAAGATGGGCTTCGAAGGCTACTTCCTGATCGTCGCCGACTTCATCAACTGGGCCAAGGACAACGGCTGCCCGGTCGGCCCGGGGCGGGGTTCGGGCGCGGGTTCGCTGGTCGCCTACAGCCTGCGCATCACCGATCTCGACCCGCTGCGCTACAAGCTGCTGTTCGAGCGATTCCTCAACCCGGAGCGGGTATCGATGCCCGACTTCGACATCGACTTCTGCCAGGAGAATCGCGATCGGGTGATCGACTATGTGAAGCACAAGTTCGGCGCCGACGCGGTTTCGCAGATCGCCACCTTCGGCACGCTGGCGGCGCGCGCCGCGCTGCGCGATGCCGGGCGGGTGCAGGAGCTGGGCTACACCTTCTGCGACCAGCTGGCCAAGCTGATCCCCAACAAGCCCGGCCAGCACGTGAGCATCGACCAGGCCATCGAGGTCGAGCCGCAGCTCAGGCAGCGCATGGAACAGGAGGAGGAGGTGCGGCAGCTGCTCGGGCTGGCGCGCCAGATCGAGGGCCTGCCGCGCAACGTCGGCATGCACGCCGGAGGCGTGCTGATCGCTCCCGGCAAGCTCACCGACTTCTGCCCGCTGTACGCCCAGCCGGGAAGCCAGGACGCGGTGTCGCAGTACGACAAGGACGATGTCGAGGCGATCGGGCTGGTGAAGTTCGACTTCCTCGGGCTGGCCACCCTGACCATCCTCGACCTGGCTCTGTGCAACATCCGGCGCAACGATCCGCGGATGGCCGGGTTCCGGCTGGAGGATATCCCGCTCGACGACCCGGCCACCTACCGCCTGATGGCGCGCGGCGACACAGTGGCGGTGTTCCAGCTGGAATCCCGAGGCATGCAGGGCATGCTGCGCGACGCCAAGCCCGACCGCTTCGAGGACATCATCGCGCTGGTCGCGCTGTACCGCCCCGGACCGATGGACCTGATCCCCAGCTACTGCCAGCGCAAGGCCGGCGTCGAGGCCATCGAGTACCTCGACCCGCGGATGCAGCCGGTGCTGGAGGAAACCTACGGCATCATGGTCTACCAGGAGCAGGTGATGCAGGTGGCGCAGGTCATCGGCGGCTACTCGCTGGGCGGCGCCGACCTGCTGCGGCGCGCGATGGGCAAGAAGAAGCCCGAGGAGATGGCCAGGCATCGCGGCATCTTCGCCGAAGGCGCGGCGCGCAACGGCATCGCGCCGGACAGGGCGAACGAGATCTTCGACCTGATGGAGAAGTTCGCCGGCTACGGCTTCAACAAGTCGCATGCCGCCGCCTATGCGCTGCTGGCGGTGCAGACGGCCTGGCTGAAGGCGCATTACCCGGCCGAGTTCATGGCCGCCAACATGAGCATCGCCCTCGACGACACCGACAAGCTCAAGGTGCTGGTCGACGATTCGCGGGCGCTGGGGCTGCACATCCTGCTGCCCGATGTCAACCACGGCCAGTGGCGCTTCGACGCGGTCGACGCGCGCACCATCCGCTACGCGCTGGGGGCGATCAAGGGCACCGGGCGGGCTGCCATCGAGGCCATCGTCGAGGCGCGCCAGGGCGGCGGCGAGTTCCGGTCGCTGATGGATTTCGCCGAGCGGGTCGACCGCGCCCGCATCAACCGGCGGGTGCTGGAGGCGCTGGTGCGCGCCGGCGCCTTCGACACCCTGGACCCCAACCGCGCGACCTTGCTGGCCGGGGTGGGCATGGCGCTGGAGCACGCCGCGCAGCGCGCCGAGCATGCCCAGCAGGGCGGGCTGTTCGATGCGTTGCCGCAGGGGCACGCCGCGGCGCCCGAGCCGCCGCAGCAGCCGCCCTGGGACCTGCGGCGCCGGCTGGCCGAGGAGAAGATCGCGCTGGGCTTCGTGCTCAGCGGCCACCTGTTCGACGCCCACGAGGCCGAGGTCAGGCGCTTCGCGCCGCGCGCGCTGGGCGAGCTCACCGAGTCGCGCGAAAGCGTGCTGGTGGCGGGGATCGTCGGAGCGGTGCGGGTGGTGCAGGGCCAGCGCGGGCGCATCGCCATCGTCACGCTGGAAGACCGCGTGTCCAGCCTGGAGGTGGTGGTCAGCGAGCGTCTGCTCGACACCGTGCGCGCGTTGCTGCGCGAGGACGAGTTGCTGGTGCTGCAGGGGCGGGCCAGCGCCGACCGCTTCGGCGGCGGCGTGCGCTTCCAGGCCGACGCGGCGTGGAGCCTGGAGCAGGCGCGCGAGCGCCTGGGGCAGGGGATCCGGCTGTGCATCAACGGCGTCGCCGATGCCTCGCCGCTGCTCGAGGTGGCGCGCAGCCACGCCCCGGACAACGAAGGTGGCGGGCTGCCGCTGGAAATCGAACTGCGGCGCGGCGGCGCCTGCGCCACCCTGCGCGTCGACAAGCTGCGGCTGCGCCCGGGAGACGACGCGCTGGCCGCGCTGGCCAGGCTGGCTCTGCACGGCCAGGTGCAGGTGCTCTACGAGTCGCGGCCGGCAGTGAGATCGAACCCCGGCTGAGCGCTCGGCGCGCCCTTCACTGGGACTGGTCGCGCGGCCCGGCGACGACTTCCATCGGCGTCCACCAGTGGCCATGGTCGCTGGGCAGCCGGCCCACGCGTTGCACCGCGCGCTTGACGGCCTGGTCCCAGGTGGCCACGCCGCTGCTGCGCTCGATGCGTACCCCCAGCACCTTGCCCGAGTTCGGGTCCAGGGTCACCAGCAGGTGGACCTTCGGGTTGCCGCTGATCTGGTCGACCTGGGGGAAGATGATGTTCTGGTGGATCAGCGCCGAAATGCGCGCCGAATAGCCTCCCGAAGGGCCCGCGGTGGCCGCCGCGGTTCCGCCGGGGGCGGCGCCGGTGCCGGCCTGGGACATCAGGCTCTTCAGGTAGTCCTGGCGGCTTTGCTGCTGCAGCCGCGCCAATTGCTGCTCGCGCTTGCGCTCGGCGGCCAGGCGGGCAGCCTTCTCGGCGGCGGCCTTTTCCGCGGCGGCTTTCTCGGCGGCGGCTTCCTCGGCCGCGGCCTTCGCGGCAGCCGCCTTCGCGGCAGCCGCCTTCGCAGCCGCGGCCTTCTGCGCGGCCAGGCGCTGCGCCTGCACCTGCTTTTCCTTGCGCTCGGCCAGGCGCTGCGCGCGCAGCTCGGCGAGTTGTTCGGCGCGGCGCTGTTGCTGCTGCTCGCGCTTGCGCTGCTCGCGCAGCGCGATCTGCGCCTGGTCGGGCTGCGGCGCCGGCTCGACCCGCGGCGCCGGCGGTGGCGGCGTCGGGTGCGCAACGGGTTGCGGCATGGGCTGGCGATGCGCCACCGGTGGCGGTGGCGGCGGTGCCGACAGGCGGGCCGTCGGCGCCCACAACTCGGCCTCGACGGCCGCGGGAGTGTGGCTGTGCCAGTGCACCCCGAAGGCGATCAGCACCAGCAGCAGCAGGTGCATCAGCAGCGCGAGCAGCAGCGCGCGCCCGCTGCCCCGCTCGGCGGGTGGGCGCAGGACGTCGGCGACGCGCTGGTTCATCGGACTCGACATGGAAGCGAAGGATTCACCGCTTTCAACGCCGGCGGCGGCCGCAGGTTGACCGCGCCATCAATGCCCGCCGTTGGCCGCGACCGCCAGCCCCACGCGCTGCACCCCCGCGCGCTTGAGGCGATCGAGCAGTTGCATCACCGCGTTGTACTTGACGTTCTTGTCGGCGGCGATCATCACCGGCATGTCCGCCAGCGTGCCGCCGCCGCTTGCGGCCAGTTGGGAGACGGTCTGCGCGAGTGCCTGCGGCGTCACGTCCTGCGGCTGCAGCGACGGGTCGTCGGGCTTGGCGCGCGGGTCGAGCAGGCGCACCTGCAGCGTCTGGTCGGCGCGCAGGTCGACCTCGACCACGGTGTCGGGGGCGTGCGAGGCTGCGCCGACGGTCGGCAGCTTGACCAGGCTGGGGGTGATCAGCGGCGCCGTGACCATGAAGATGATCAGCAGCACCAGCATCACGTCGATGTACGGAACGACGTTGATCTCCGCCAGCGCGCGCCTGCGCGTGCCGCCCGAGCGTTGCTGGATTGCAGCCACCTTCAGCGGCCCCCGATGTCGGCCGGGAAGCGCGACGCCCCGGCGGAAGGCGCGCCGCCGCCGGCGTGCGGCGCGACCTGGCGCTGCAGGATGTTGGAGAACTCCTCCATGAAGGACTCGAAGCGCATCGTCAGGCGGTCGATGTCGCGGGCGAAGAAGTTGTAGGCGATCACGGCCGGGATCGCCGCGAACAGGCCGATCGCGGTGGCCACCAGCGCCTCGGCGATACCCGGCGCGACGGTGGCCAGCGTGACCTGCTGCAGGTTGGACAGGCCGACGAAGGCGTGCATGATCCCCCATACCGTGCCGAACAGGCCGACGTAGGGCGATACCGAGGCCACCGAGGCGAGGAACGACAGGTTGGACTCGATGACGTCCATCTCCCGCTGCTGCGCGGCGCGCATGGCCCGCCGCGCGCCGTCGACCAGGGTCGTCGGGTCGACGCGGCGCTCGCGCAGCTTGAGGAATTCGCGCATCCCCGACGCGAAGATGCGCTGCAGCGGGCTGCCCTTGCGCGCCGCGGCGACGGCTGCCTGGTAGAGGTCGTTCAGGCTGATTCCCGACCAGAATTCCTGTTCGAAGTCATCGGTCTTCAGGCGCGCGCCCTTGATCGAGAAATATTTGCGGAAAATGACCGTCCAGCTCGCAAGGGATACCGCCAGCAGCAGCGCCAGCACGATCTGCACCACGGTGCTGGCTCCGAGCACCAGCGAAACGATGGAAAAGTTTTGGTTCATGCCGGGGGCGGTTGCAGTGACTTGGGGGTTATTGTGCCTGCGCCCCGCCTGGCGCCGCGTGCCTGGACGCGCCGCCAGGCTGCGCCAGCGCATCGAGTGCCTGCAGCAGCGCGCGCGGCAGCCGCCGCGGTCGCAGGCTGCCGGCTTGCACGCAGGCCACCAGCACGCGCGCCCGCGCCAGCAGCGTGGGTACCGGGTCGTCGCGCCAGACCCGTTGCACCAGGTCCAGGCTGGCGCCGCCCCGGCTGGCCACCGCGACGTCGACCAGCAAGCGGTCGTCCAGCCGTGCCGGGCGCAGGAAGCGCAGCTCGGCGCTGCCCACGACGAACAACAGCCCCTCGGCGTCGGCCAGCCGCTGCTGCTCCAGTCCCAGGCTGCGCAGCCATTCGGTGCGCGCTCGCTCGCAGAACTTCAGGTAGTTGGCGTAGTACACCACCCCGCCGGCATCGGTGTCTTCCCAGTACACCCGCAGCGGCAGGGTATAGGCACTCGCGGGGGCAGGGAATTCGTCGCCAGGCAGGGTCATGGGGCCAGTGTAACCAGCCGAACGGGGGCGCCGGTGCCCACCGCGCGCCGTCGGCCCGCGGGAGACCCGCGGGCGGCGACGGCGCGGCACCGCCGCTAACATCCGGTGCCATCGCACATCCAGCCTGGCGGAGGCGCTGCGCTCATGTTCACCGGAATGGTCACGGCCCTCGGGCGTATCGAGGCGACCCAGGAACTGCCTGGCGCGGGGGCGGGGCTGCGCGTGCGCGTCTCGACCCCGGCGGGCTGGCTGGGGCACTCGCGCATCGGCGACAGCGTGTGCGTCAGCGGAGCCTGCATGACGGTGGTCGGGATGGGCCCCGAGGATTTCGCGTTCGACATCTCGGCCGAGAGCCTGCGGCTGACCGCCGGGCTCGACCAGGTCGGCGCCGCGGTGAACCTGGAGCAGTCGCTGACCCTGGCCGACAAGCTCGGCGGCCATCTGGTGAGCGGCCATGTCGATGCGGTGGGCGCGGTGCAGCAATTCGAGCCGGTCGGGGAGTCGCGGCACCTGGTGCTCGCGCTGCCGGCCGAACTGGCGCGCTTTGTCGCCTACAAGGGGTCGTTGACGGTCAACGGCGTCAGCCTGACGGTCAACCGGGTCGACGACTGCGCCGACGGCAGTGCCCGGGCGCATATCAACCTGATTCCCCACACCCTGCAGCACACCAACCTGGATCGGCTGCGCGCTGGCTCGAAGGTCAACCTGGAGGTCGACCTGATCGCCCGCTACGTGCAGCGCATGCTGGCCTCGCCGCCGGCGCAGGACTGAGCCTTGCCGCACGAGCCCGCGGCCGCCGCCCCTTGGCGACCGCTGCCCGATCACCTTATACTGTAGAGCTTATTCCCCGATAGCTCAGTCGGTAGAGCGACGGACTGTTAATCCGCAGGTCCCTGGTTCGAGCCCAGGTCGGGGAGCCAATTAAATCAACGGCTTAGACGCGAAAGCGCCTAGGCCGTTGGCCTTTCTGGCGCGTGCGCGCCGGACGTGTAGGCACTGTGTAGGTTTTCGCGGGGAATGCCTTGAAGTGCGTCCGGCGCCCCCAGCACTCGCGTGAGCGCCGCGGCTGGCAGGCCTCACCAGCGCCGTCGCCAGCCTGGATGCACAGGAACCCGTCGCCCTTGCGCGCCAGGCACATGTGCGCCCGCGAGTCGCTGGCCAGCTTCAGCAGCCACCTCCCGTAGTCGTTCGTCGGGTTGATGCCGCTGGCGCGCACGCGGGCCTGGTTCTCGATCGCGGCGGCATGAGGCGTCTTCGCGGTATTCATCGGGCTGCTCCGTGGCAACGTGATGCCGGGAACAGTCGGCGCTGCAGGTTCATTCAAAGCGCCGCCGGGCGCCTGCGCGCAGCCTTCGATGCGGAGCGCCAGGCGACCGACTCAAATTTGAGCCGGTCGCCTGCACGGTCCAACTGCTGGAAATCCGGCAATTGCGACGCGCCAGCGCATGCGGGGCAAGGGTGCGATTTGAAATCCGCCCCTTTCAGTCCGAGGGGTCATCCGGCATCGCCGCGAGCTGCTGGTAGCGGCTGGACTGATCGCGGGTCAGGCCGATGTCGGCAAGGGTTGGAACCCTGTCGCATGATTCGACAAGGTCAGTTCGCTGCGATTTTTCCGGTGTCGCTCGCTCCCCGCGTTGTGCAGAGTCCCGCAGCAGTTCCCCGCATCGCCGCTCCGCGCGTACCTTGATTTCGGTGGCGTACTGGATTAGCTCGGTGTCCTTCGCCTGGCGGGCGTAGGTGGCGCTGGCGGATAGTATCGGTGGCCTCACCTCCCCACATGAGGAGAAACGATGCGCACAGCACAGGCTTTAGGGTTGATCTCCGCGGCTCTCGGTGCGGGCGGCACGTTGATCTTGTATCTGAGCAGCTACGCCAAGGAGTCGATTGGAGCCGTCGGGATGTTCGCCGAGGCTGTCCTGCCGGAAATCGAACGCATCAAGGGCGAGAATGAGAAGCGCGTGCCTTGGCAGCGTGTAGGGCTTGCGCTGCTTGGCGCGTCCTTCCTACTGCAGGGCATCGCGGCCTGGTTGACCTAAGAGGACGCATGAAAAACCCGGCGCACGGCCGGGCTGGATCGTGCGCATGGTGCCCTAGAGCCGCTCCAGCGCCTCGCTGGCCTCCCGCTCGATCATGGCCAGCAGCTCGGTGGCGCTGACGCGATCCTCGGCGGCATCGCTGTCGTCATCCGGCAGCGCATGCTCGACGATGCGCCGGACTGCCCGCGCCAACGTCGCTGCGTGCAGCAGGGCACGCTCTGCTGCCTCGAGATCTTCCCTGGCGGGATCAGCGATGCCTTCCCTGATGGGCTCAGCCATGGTTGCCTCCGATCTCGAGATCGCCCAGCTTGTCGCCCGCAGCTTCGGCGTCGCACATGATGATCTCGAGCAGTTCGGCCACCGCGTGAACGACCTGGCCGCGCTTGTCGTTGCCTGCCATGTCCAGCAACTCGACGTTTTCCATGGCGTGCAGCGCGGCGCGTGCGAGGTGCATCGCGTGGTAGAGCGCCTGCTCGGCGGCGTCGATATCGTCCTGCGTCGGCTCACGCATGGTGCGTTCCTTCGGTGTTGTCCTCGAACTGCATGGCAGCGCTCACCCGCTCGGCGAGTTCGGCCAGGTAACGCAGCCCATGCTCCATGTCCGCGAGGTCGCAAGCGGGAACAGCCTCGGCATGCTCGCCGAGCAGGCGCCAGGCGCGAGCATCGAGAATGCCGGTCAGGCCACTGATCTGCAGCCAGGCATCGCCTGCGGGCGCCCTTTCCAGCGCACTGTCGGCGCCCGGCAGATGGTTGATCTGCTCGACCAGGCGCCCGATCGCCAGAATGCTCACCTGCACGTCGCTCATGGGCGACTGCATCTTCCCGCCGTAGTTGTGCCGATCCTCGACCGCCGAGAGCGTCAGGCGACAGAGGGCTGCCAGGCGCGCGACTTGCTGAGCAATCGCCCGAGACCGGGTGATATCGGCGTCAGCCATGTTCGGCCTCCATTTCGTCGCCAATAAGGGCAGCCTCGGCTTCCGCGTTGATCTCGTCGACATCTTCATGCGCGTACAGCGCGACCATGGTGCGGGCATCCAGCGACTGCATCAGATCAACCGCGCGGAGAAGCGCCTTGGAATGGTCCCGGGCCAGCATCGCCACCATCGCCATTGCCACAGCCGTCTCGCGGTCTTCGGAAACCTGCTTGTAGAACTCACCATCCTTGGTGGCAAACGCTGCGATGGCGCGCAGCTCGCGCCGTGCATCAGGCCCATGCATGGCGTTCAGGAATCGGTCCACGTCCTCGACCGCCAGCAGCGGTTCGCAGGCCATGACCTGGGAAAACAGCGCTTCGCCTTGTTCCTCGGTGAAATCAGCCTGATCCGCGTCGGGAACTTGCGCCAGCGCGGCGTCCCACGCATCGGCAGCGGTGTCGGCCTCGCCGGCAGCGACCTCCTCGCGCTGGTCGGTGTCCATCACCACGCGCCAGGCGAAGGCGTGCTTCGTCGGCTCGGGCGAGCGCCACACGTAGACCGTGTGGCCTCGGAGCGGAATCGACTGCAGATCCCGCCGCGCGGGCGTCGCGCCCGCGGCACTACTATTCGCTGTAGCCATTCCATGCACCTCCAGTGCAGGTTGTGGTCAGGGCGAGCGTTGTGTTGGACCACCACGCTCGCCCGCCTTCATCGCCGCGGGACCACCCGCCAGAGCGGAAAGCAGTAGAGTGCGGCCCTGTCCGCCTCCTTGAGCATTCGGC
>JAKBBQ010000130.1 GCA_021808405.1 Pseudomonadota bacterium
AGCAAGGTCATCGTGTCGGTCGGCCGGGTCGACTACGCCAAGGGCACGCGCGAGCTGCTGCTGGCCTACGAGCGGCTGCTGCAGCGGCGCGCCGAGCTGCACGGCCAGGTCAAGCTGCTGCTGACCGCGGTGGCGCCGGCCGACGGCATGAGGGTGTACCGCCGCGCCCAGCAGGCCATCGAACAGCTGGGTGGGCGCATCAACGGGCATTTCGGAAGCCTGTCCTGGCAGCCGGTGGTGCTGTCGACCACCCCGATGAGCTTCCGCGAGACCCTGGCGCATTTCCGTGCCGCCGACATCTGCTGGATCACCCCGCTGCGCGACGGGCTGAACCTGGTGGCCAAGGAGTTCGTCGCCGCGCATGACAGCGGCGACGGGGTTCTGATACTTTCCGAGTTCGCCGGGGCCGCTGTGGAGTTGCAGGACGCGCTGCTGGTCAACCCGTACAGCATCAGCCAGATGGACGCGGCGATCGACCGCGCGCTGGACATGCCGGTGCCGGAGCAGGGGGCGCGCATGCAGCGCATGCAGCAGCATGTGCGTCGCTACGACATCGGGTTCTGGACGCGCCATGTGCTGGCGTGGTTCGAGGCGCTGCGCGGCGTGGCGCAGCCGCCGCGGCGCGCCGCCTGAGCGGTAGCAGGCAGCGATGCGAAGGATGCTCTGCGGAGGAACGGCATGACCGAATGGAGCCGAATGGCGTTGGCCTCCAATACGTTGCGGGCGTGGTTGATCGCGCTGGCCTGGGTGTTGCTGGTCGGCGGGTTGACCTCGGCGCTCAAGCCGCTGCTGGTGCGGCGCTTGCGCGCGCTGGTGGAGCACACGCCCACGCGCTGGGACGACGCGCTGGTGCATGCGCTGGCCGGCACCCGCGCCTGGCTGCTGATGCTGGTGGCCTTGCTGCCGGCGGCGCATGCGCTGGTGCTGCCGGAGTTGCCGCGGCGTTGGCTGGAAGGAGTGGCCAGCGCCGCGCTGGCGCTGCAGGCCGGGATATGGGCCAGCCGCTTCCTCGACCAGATCATCACCGATTCGCGCGAGCACGCGATGCGCAGCGACCCGGAGACCGCCACCGGGCTGGCCGCGATGAGCTTTCTCGCCCGCCTGGTGCTGTGGAGCCTGCTGGCGCTGCTGCTGCTGGACAACCTGGGTTTCAACGTCAGCACCCTGCTGGCCGGCCTCGGAGTGGGGGGCATCGCGGTCGGCCTGGCGTTGCAGAACATCCTGGGCGACCTGTTCTCCAGCCTGTCGATCGTGCTGGACAAGCCTTTCCAGATCGGGCATTTCGTGGTCGTCGACGGGTTTTCGGGGACGGTCGAGAACATCGGGCTGAAGACGACCCGCATCCGCAGCATCAGCGGTGAGCTGCTGGTGTTTTCGAATACCGACCTGACGAAGGCCCGGCTGCGCAACTACCGGCATATGCAGGAGCGCCGCATCGTGTTCGCCTTCGGGGTGTGCTACGACACGCCGGCCGACGTGGTCGCGCAGATTCCCGGCCAGGTGCGCGAGGCCATCGAAGCGCTGGAACACACCCGCTTCGACCGCGCCCATTTCAAGGATTTCGGGGATTCGGCGCTGAACTTCGAAGTCGTGTACTGGATGACCGTGGCCGATTACACGGTCTACATGGATACCCAGCAGGCGATCAACCTGGAATTGATGCGCCGGCTGGATGCGCTGGGAGTGGGGTTCGCGTTTCCGACTCGCACGGTGCAACTCACCGCCAGCGCGCCGCTGCCGGTGGCGTGGCAGGGCCGACGCGCCGACGCGCGGGCGGCGCAGCCTGCCGAGGCAGGCCGCGGAGGTTGAGCCCGCGGCGCGGCGTCAGCCGCCCGCGGCCAGCATGTCGCGGGCCACGCTGGACGCCCATTGCAGGCGTTCGGCGCTGCGTTCGAGTCCGCCGATCCAGCGCTGGGGTATGGCGTCCAGGCCGCCGATGGCGCCGCACAGCGCGCCCACCAGCATCGCCCGCGCCTGGTTCTGGCCGCCTCCGTTGACCGCGTGCAGCACGGCCGACTCGAAGTCGGCGCCGAAGCGCGCGGCCAGGTAGTACACCGCCGGAAACTGGTGGTAGACCGCGCAGGGCATGCCGTAGACCAGCGAGGCCTTCCAGGCCGGCTCGATGCGCACGCCCGGGTCGTGGGCGGCGCGGGCGATGTTCGACGGAGTCAGCAGCGCATCGGGAGACGCGAAGTCTCCGGCGGTCCGCCGCGGTTTTTCCGAATCGCGGGTCACCACCGCTTCGCCCGCGCCGGTGACCGTGTGGAAGGGAAGTTGTCCGCTGCGTACGAGGTCCATCAGCTTGCCCGAGATCGACTCGTCGAGCGCGTGCCCCTGCAGCAGCAGGCCGAGCACCGAGCAGTAGGCCACGGTCAGCGCCAGCACCGTGGGGTCGATCTGGGTCAGCGCCGCGTTGGAGGCGACGTCGCGCGCCAGCCGGGCCGGCTGCAGCGCGTCGCGCACCGCGATCGCCAGCACGCGTTCGGCGGCCTCGGTGGTGTCGGCGTAGCCGCCGACCTCGCCCCACGGCAGCCCGTGGCCGACGCGCAGCCGCCAGGCCTCGCGGATCGACTGGCTGGTGTAGCCGCCGGGGCCGCACAGCGGCGTGCCGTCGATGCGGCTGAACAACTCGTCGTCGACGCGGCGGCAGAAGTCGGATTCGTCGTAGCCGCCGCGCTCGGCCAGGCTGCGCAGGGTCAACTCGAGCAGCCAGCCGGCCTGCGACGACTGCCCGCCGCGCAGGCCCTCGTGGTAGCGCCCGGGGAGCGGGTCGGTGTAGTCGGTGATCCACGGCCCGTGGTCGCGACGCAGCGCGTCGAGGTCGTAGTACCAGTGCGGGCCGAGCGCCAGCGCGTCGCCGACGAAAGCCCCCATCAGCGCGCCGAGCACGCGGTTGAACAGGTCGGGCCGACTGGCGGCTGGACTGGCGGCTGGGCTGGAAGGCTGGGTCATGGCCGGCGCGGTGCTGCGGCGCGCCGCCAAGGCATGGCCGTGCGCCTGCCGCGGGGCGAACCACAAGGAGATGGAGGCGCGGGCGGGAGTCGAACCCACCTGGAAGGATTTGCAGTCCTCTGCATAGCCGCTTTGCTACCGCGCCATGTTTACATCGCCGCGCATCTTAGCCGAAGATGCGGCGGGGCGTTTACCCGCCTGGCGTTTGCCGGTCGTCGGTTGTGTCACGCCGACGAAAAAGGGGAAGACCCGGCTTCCCCTTGGTTTTCCAGCGATTTGCCTGGCTCGATTCCCAGCCGCTGCCCGAAACACCGAAGCGGCAAACTGGTTAATCCAGGAAAATCCTTCGAAACTGGAGCGGGAAACGAGTCTCGAACTCGCGACCTCAACCTTGGCAAGGTTGCGCTCTACCAACTGAGCTATTCCCGCGTGAAACGAGCATTCTATGCCGCCCGCGCCGCTTGTCAACTGGGCGCGGGGCGAATCCCTGGTCAGAGCTGGGCGGCCATGCCGCCGACCACCGCGTGCATGCCGGAGTCGACATGCAGCACTTCGGCGGTGATGCCGCTGGCCAGGTCCGACAGCAGGAACGCGCTGGCGTCGCCGACCTGCTCGATGCTCACATTGCGACGCAGCGGGGTGCTGGCCTCGTTGAACTTGAGCATCTTGCCGAAGTCGGCGATTCCCGACGCCGCCAGCGTGCGGATCGGCCCGGCGCTGACCGCGTTGACCCGCACGCCGCGCGGACCCAGGCACTCGGCCAGATAGCGCACGCTGGCCTCGAGCGCCGCCTTGGCCACCCCCATGGTGTTGTAGTGCGGAACCACGCGCTCGCCACCCAGGTAGGTCAGGGTCAGCAACGACGGCATGCCCCCGGCCTCGCAGGCGGCCAGCAGCAGCGGCAGCAGCGCCTTGGCCAGCGCCGGGAACGAATAGGCCGAGATGTCGTGGGCGATGCGGAAGTTCTCGCGCGACAGGCCCTCGAGGAAGTCGCCGGCGATGGCCTCGCGGGGCGCGAATCCGATGGAATGCACCAGGCCGTCCAGCCGCGGCCAGTGGCCGCCCAGCGCCGCGGCCAGCGCGTCGACCTGGGCGTCGTCGGCGACGTCGCAGGCAAACACCAGCCGGCTGTCGAATTCCTGCGCGAAGGCCTGGATGCGCTCGGCGAAGCGTTCGCCCACGTAGGTGAAGGCCAGTTCGGCCCCCTCGCGGTGGCAGGACCTGGCGATGCCGTAGGCGATCGAGCGGTTGGATAACAGGCCGGTGATCAGGATGCGTTTGCCGGAAAGAAAGCCCATGAGTAGTTCCTGGTGATGACGGGATGCGACGCTCGGGACGGAGCATTCTCGCATGCGTCGTCGCGCGCGCCGAGGCCGCCTCCTTGAAGAAGCGGCCGTTTGCCCATAGAATAAGCAATTCGAGGCGGTTCCCGGGCCGGGACGCCGGAGTGCGGGGCCTGGAGTCCCGCTTCCGGCGGGCGGCGCCGGCGTCCGGCCGCGCTGGGCGCGGCAGCTTCGGGAGCGGAATCAAGCCGGGTTGGCCAACAGCAAGGGCGACACACAAAGGGCGATACCGATCGCCCTTTTTTGTTGCCGTTGGGTTCGCGCTGCGGCGATCGGCAGGGTTCGAGGCAAGGTCGGATACAGATACAGGGGGCGCCGCGCGAGGCGGCACGGTCAGGGTATGCAGCAGTCGGAAATCATCGCGTCCACGGTGCAGGGCCTGGGCTGCCAGTTCGTCGAGGCGAACTGGGTGGCCGCGGGCGTGCTGCGCGTGACCATCGACCATGAGGACGGCAGCGCGGTGACGGTCGACGATTGCGAGCGGGTGAGCCGGCAGTTGCAGTATGCGCTGGAGGTCGAGGGCCTGGACTACAAGCGCCTGGAGGTGTCCTCGCCGGGCCTGGACCGGCTGCTGCGCACCCCGCAGGACCTGCTGCGCTTCGCCGGCCAGGCGGTGGACGTGCATTTGCGCCTGCCGTTCCAGGGCCGCAAGCGCTACCGCGGCGTGCTGCAAGTGACGCCGGGCGCGGAGCCGTCCGGCTATTGCATCGCCTGGGACGATGCGCTGCTGCAGCAGTTCGAGCATCCGCGTCGCCGCGCGCGCGCGGCGGCGCCGCCTGTTGCTGCCCAGCCGCGCCAGGAATTGCATTTCTCCTTGGCCGAGACGCGGGAAATCCGCCTCGTGCCGGTGCTTGACTTCAGGGGTCGTAGATCATGAACCGCGAGTTGCTGATGCTGGTCGATGCGCTGGCACACGAGAAGAATGTGGACCGCGAGGTGGTGTTCGCCGCCGTCGAGGCCGCGCTGGCCTCGGCGACCAAGAAGCGCTACAGCACCGAAGTCGACATCCGGGTGGCGATCGACCGCAATACCGGGGACTACGAGAGCTTCAGGCGCTGGCTGGTCGTGCCCGACGAGGCGGGGCTGCAGCAACCCGACGCCGAGATCCTGCAGTTCGAGGCCGCCGAGCAGATTCCCGACATCGAGGTCGGGGACTACATCGAGGAACAGGTGGAGAGCCTGGAGTTCGGCCGCATCGGCGCGCAGGCCGCCAAGCAGGTGATCCTGCAGAAGATCCGGGATGCCGAGCGCGAGCAGATCCTCAACGATTTCCTGCAGCGCAACGACCGCATCTTCGTCGGCACCGTCAAGCGCATGGACAAGGGCGACGCGATCGTCGAGTCGGGCAAGGTCGACGCGAGGCTGCGCCGCAACGAGATGATCCCGAAGGAAAATATCCGTGCCGGCGACCGGGTGCGGGCGGTCATCGCCAGGATCGATCGCGCCGCTCGCGGGCCGCAGATCGAGCTTTCGCGGACTTCGCCCGAGTTCATGAAGGAACTCTTCAGCCTGGAAGTGCCCGAAATGGAACAGGGCCTGCTGGAAATCAAGTCGTGCGCCCGCGATCCGGGCGTGCGCGCGAAGATTGCCGTGCTGTCGCACGACCGTCGCATCGACCCCATCGGCACCTGCATCGGGGTGCGCGGCTCGCGGGTCAACGCGGTCAGCAACGAACTCGGCGGCGAACGCGTGGACATCGTGCTTTGGTCCGACGATCCGGCGCAATTCGTCATCGGCGCGCTCGCGCCGGCGAACGTGCAGTCGATCGTCGTCGACGAGGAAAGGCACGCGATGGACGTCGCGGTGGACGAGGAAAACCTGGCGCTGGCCATCGGGCGCTCGGGGCAGAACGTGCGCCTGGCCTCCGAACTCACCGGTTGGCAGATCAACCTGATGTCGGCCGAAGAGTCGCAGAGCCGGCAAAATGCCGAGCTGGAGGCGATGCGCGAGTTGTTCCGCAGCAAGCTGGACGTCGACCAGGAGGTGGCCGAGATCCTGATCCAGGAAGGTTTCGCCAGCCTGGAGGAGGTCGCCTACGTGCCCTTGTCGGAAATGCTGGAGATTTCGGCCTTCGACGAGGAAACCGTGAATGAACTTCGCAAGCGTGCGCGGGACGTGCTGCTGACACAGGAAATCGCCCGCGAGCAGAAGCTCGAGGAAGTCTCGCAGGACCTCAAGGATCTGGAGGGCCTGACGACCGAGGACATCGCCAGCCTGGCCGACGCGGGGGTGCATACCCGCGACGAACTGGCCGACCTGGCGACCGACGAACTCACAGCGATCATCGGGGCCGACGAGGCCCGCGCCAGCGCGCTCATCCTCAAGGCCCGCGAACACTGGTTCAACGCCTGAGGCAAAGGAGCAAGGAAACCATCCATGGCACAAACCACCGTCGCTCAACTCGCCACCGAGTTGCACATCCCGGCCGCCCAACTGCTCGAACAGCTGGCGGCGGCACGCGTGCACAAACAGACCGCCGACGACCCGATCAGCGAGGCTGACAAGGCGCGGCTGCTCGAGCACCTGCGCCTGGCGCACGGCGCGGCGGGCGCGGAGCGCAAGAAGATCACCCTGACGCGCAAGCAGACCACCGAGATCAAGCAGGCCGATGCCACCGGCAAGGCTCGCACCATCCAGGTCGAGGTCCGCAAGAAGCGGGTGTTCGTCAAGCGCGACGAGTTGGCGGAGGCGCCGGCGCAGGCGCCGCAGCCGGTGGTCGACGAGGCCGAGCTGCGGCGGCGCGAGGAAGAGGCCAAGCGCCAGTCCGAGCTGCTCGCCCGGCAGGCCGAGGAATTGCGTCAGCGCCAGCAGGAACAGGAAGACGCCGCCGAGCGCGCGCGGGCCGCAGAGGCCGAGCGCGAGCAGGCCGAATCGCGCAGGCAGGCCGAGGAGCAGGCGGCGGCGCGAGTCGCGCAGGCCGAGCGCGAGCAGCCGGCCCAGCCGGCCGCCGAGCCGACCGCGCAGCAGGCGGCCGAGCAGCAGGCCGAGCAGCAGGCCGAGCACAAGGCGCGGGCGGCGCGCGAACAGCAGCGCGTCGAGGACGCGCAGCGCCGCGAACGCGAGCAGCAGCAGGCTGCCGCCGCGCGCGCCGCCGAGCTGGAGTCGATCCAGGTGCGGCGCCGCGCGGCCGAGCAGGAAGCAGCGGCCATCCGCGACATGCTGTCGCGGCCGCGCACCGTGCTGCACGCGCCCAAGCCGGAGCCGGCCAAGCCGGCCGAAGCCAGCGGCGCGATCAAGGGAACCATCCACAAGCCGGCCGCAGGAGCCGTCAAGCCGGCTGCGCCCGGAGCCGCGACCGGTGTCGACGCGAAGGCGAAGAAGCAGGTCAAGTCCGAGCAGTTGTCGTCGTCGTGGGCCGACGAGGCGGCCAAGCGGCGTGCCATCAAGACCCGCGGCGATGCCAGCGGGGGGACCGGCGCGTGGCGCGGCGCCAAGGGCGGATCGCGGCGCGACTCCCGCGACAAGGAGCAGCCGCGCTTCGTCGCCCCGGCCGAGCCGGTGGTGCGCGACGTGCACGTGCCCGAGACCGTCACCGTCGGCGACCTGGCGCACAAGATGTCGGTCAAGGCCTCGGAGGTCATCAAGACGCTGATGAAGCTGGGGCAGATGGTGACCATCAACCAGGTCCTCGACCAGGAAACGGCGATGATCATCGTGCAGGAGATGGGCCACAACGCGGTGGCCGCCAAGCTCGACGATCCGGAGACCTTCCTCGAGGAGGAAGGCCTGCCGACGCAGGCCGCGGAGACGCTGCCGCGCGCGCCGGTGGTGACCGTGATGGGCCACGTCGACCACGGCAAGACCTCGCTGCTCGACTACATCCGCCGCGCCAAGGTCGCCGCCGGCGAGGCCGGGGGCATCACCCAGCACATCGGCGCCTACCATGTCGACACGCCGCGGGGAATGATCACCTTCCTCGACACCCCGGGCCACGAGGCCTTCACCGCGATGCGCGCGCGCGGCGCCAAGGCCACCGATATCGTGATCCTGGTGGTCGCCGCCGACGACGGAGTGATGCCGCAGACGCGCGAGGCCATCGCCCATGCCAAGGCGGCGGGCGTGCCCATCGTGGTGGCGCTGAACAAGATCGACAAGCCCGAGGCCAACCCCGACCGCGTCAAGCAGGAGCTGGTGGCCGAGCAGGTCGTTCCCGAGGAATACGGCGGCGATTCGCCCTTCGTGCCGGTGTCGGCCAAGACCGGCCAGGGGGTCGACGACCTGCTGGAGAACGTGCTGCTGCAGGCCGAGGTGCTGGAGCTCAAGGCGCCGGTGGACGCCCCGGCCAAGGGCCTGGTCATCGAGGCCCAGCTCGACAAGGGACGCGGCCCGGTGGCCACCGTGCTGGTGCTGTCGGGCACGCTGCGGCGTGGCGACGTGGTGCTGGCCGGATCGAGCTTCGGGCGGGTGCGCGCGATGCTCGACGAGGCCGGTCGCCCGGTGACCAGCGCGGGGCCGGCGATCCCGGTGGAGATCCAGGGCCTGAGCGAGGTTCCCAGCGCCGGCGAGGAGATCATGGTGCTGGGCGACGAGCGCAAGGCGCGCGAGATCGCGCTGTTCCGCCAGGGCAAGTTCCGCGACGTCAAGCTGGCGCGCCAGCAGGCGGCCAAGCTGGAGAACATGTTCGAGCAGATGGCCGAGGGCACGAAGACCCTGAACCTGATCATCAAGTCCGACGTGCAGGGCTCGCAGGAAGCGCTGGTGCATGCGCTGACCAAGCTGTCGACCGACGAGATCCGGGTGCAGGTGGTGCATGCGGCGGTCGGCGGCATCACCGAGAACGACATCAACCTGGCGATCGCCTCGCAGGCCGTGGTCATCGGCTTCAACACCCGCGCCGACGCCGGCGCGCGCAAGCTGGCCGAGCTCAACGGCATCGACATCCGCTACTACAACATCATCTACGAGGCGGTCGACGAGATCCGGGCCGCGATGTCGGGCATGCTGGCGCCGGAGAAGCGCGAGGAGGTGCTGGGCATGGTCGAGGTGCGCCAGGTGTTCCGCATCAGCAAGGTCGGCACGGTCGCCGGCTGCCGCGTGCTGTCGGGGCTGGTGCGGCGCTCGGCGCAGGTGCGGGTGCTGCGCGACAACGTGGTCATCCACACCGGCGAGCTCGACTCCCTCAAGCGCTTCAAGGACGACGTGCGCGAGGTGCAGGAGGGCTTCGAGTGCGGCCTGTCGCTGAAGAGCTTCCATGACCTGCAGGAAGGCGACCAACTCGAGGTGTTCGAGGTCAAGGAAGTCGCGCGCACCCTGTGAGGGGCTCCAGCGCAGC
>JAKBBQ010000131.1 GCA_021808405.1 Pseudomonadota bacterium
CTGCTGCGCGCGGCCGCCGGCCTGCTGCCGGCGGCCGCGTTGCTGCTCGGCGGCTGCGGCTTCGCGCTGCGCGGGTCGACCGACCTGGCTTTCTCCACCCTGGCGGTACGCGGCCAGAACGGACCGCTGCTGCAGGCGATCCAACGCGGCATCGCCGCCACCACCAACACCCGGCTGGTCGGCGATCCGCGCCAGGCGCAGGCGGTGCTCACGGTGCTGCAGGAAACGATGACCCAGACCGCGACCGCGTACAACGCCGACGGGACGGTCGCGCAGTACACCTTGCTCGAGACCGTGGTCTTCGAGCTGCAGACCCCGAGCGGGCAGACGCTGATCGCACCGACCACCCTGACCCGCACCAGCCTGTTGAGCTACAGCACCGGGGCGGCGCTGGCCAAGGCCGAGGAAGCCGATCTGCTGTACAAGGGAATGCGCCAGGCGCTGGTCGACCGCATGCTGTTCCAGTTGGCCAATTTTCGGCCGCCCGCCGGCGTCGTGTCGGCGCCGCGCAAGCGTTGATCCGGCTGCCGCGATGCCGCTGATCCGCCAGTCCCAGCTTGCCGATGCGCTGCGCTCGGGCCTGCGCGGGCCCTACACGGTGTTCGGCGACGAGCTGCTGCTGGTCATCGAGGCGCTGGACGCGGTTCGCGCGGTGGCCGCGCAGGCCGGCTACCAGCGCGGCGAGCCCTACCAGGTCGACAAGGACTTCGACTGGCAGGTGCTGCTGGCGCAAATGCGCGAGCGCAACCTGTTCGGCGAACGCAAGCTCGTGGAACTGCGCATCCCCGGCGGCAAACCGGGGCGCGACGGCGCCGCGGCGCTGGCCGAACTGGCGCAGCAGGATGACCCCGACTGCCTGTGCCTGGTGTGGCTGCCGCGACTGGACGCCGCGACGCAGAAGGCCGACTGGTTCGCTCGGCTGGCCGAGCGCGGCACCGCGGTGCGGGTGGACAACGTCGAGCCCGAGCAGCTCGGCGCGTGGATGCGCGAGCGCCTGCTGCGCCACGGCCTGCGGCTGCCCGCCGGCGCGGCCGGCCAGGAATGCCTGGACCTGCTGGTGGCGCGCACCGAGGGCAACCTGCTGGCGGCGCACCAGGAGGTGGAAAAGCTGGCCTTGCTGGTCGAGCCCGGCGAACTGGCGGCGCAACAGCTGCAGCAGCTGGTGCAGGCGGCAGCCCGCTACAACGTGTTCCGGCTCGCCGAAAGCGTGCTCGCGGGAGACGCTGCGCGGCTGCTGCGCATGCTCGAGGGCCTGCAGGGCGAAGGCGTCGCCCCGGTGCTGGCGCATTGGACCCTGGCCGAGGAATTGCGCGCCTGGTTGCGGGTACGCCAGGGGCTGGACGCAGGCCAGGGCTTCGCCGCGCTGGCGCGCGCCAACCGCATCTGGGGGGCGCGTGAAAAACTGCTGCAGCGCGCGTTGCCGCGCCTGAGCCTGCGGGTGATCGAAGGGCTGTTGCTGCGCGCGGCCGCCTGCGACCGCGCGATCAAGGGACTGCGACCGCCCGAGCTGCCCCACGAGCCGTGGCAGGCGGTGCGCCAGCTGGCGCTGGCGATGGCGCAAAGCGTCGCCCCGCTGGGCACCGGCAGCGCGCTGGCGCCGCGGCTGGTGCTGCTGTAGACCCGCGGCGTCGCGCCCGCGCTCGCGCCTAGGCCCGCGCCCACTCGCGCAGCTGACGCAAGCCGACGACCCCGCTCCACTCGTGTCCGGCGACCCGGCCGCGCACGCTCGCGCCCGGCTCGCCCAGGCCGTCGAGCACCGCCCAGGCGCCCTCGAAATCCTGCTGCAAGGTGTATTCGGCCGGGGTGACAAGGGTGCGCAGACCCGCGCCGCAGGCCGCGCGCAGTCCGACGGCCGAATCCTCGAAGGCCAGGCACTCCTCGGCGGCCAGCCCCAGGCGTTGCAGCACCCACAGGTAGATCCCCGGATCGGGCTTCTTGCGCGGCACGCAATCGCCGGCGCCCACGCAGGCGAACAGCCCTTGCGCGGTCGCGCCGAGGTTGGCGCCCAGCAGCGCGTGCACGTTGGCCTCGCTGGTCGTGGTGGCGATGGCCAGAGCCAGGCCGGCCCGGCGCGCCTGCCGCAGCAGCCTGGCCACGCCGCCGCGCAGCCGCAGCTGCCCGGCTTCGACCTGGCGCAGGTAATGCGCGGTCTTGCGGCGATGCACTTCGGCCACCAGCTGCTGCGCCGCGGCCCCCGCGGCTGCCTGCGGGTCGACGCCGCGCCAGTAATGCAGCACCCGCTCCTTGCCGCCGGCGACCGCCAGCAGCTCGCCGTACAGACGCACGTCCCAGTGCCAGCCGAGGCCGAGTTCGTCGAAAGCCAGGTTGAAGGCCACGCGATGGCCGTCGCGCTCGGTCTGCGCCAGCGTGCCGTCGACGTCGAACACCAACGCCCGCAGCGGCGGACGCGGCCGGCTCAACGCGGTTCGCGCCACTTGATCGAACAGCCGATGCTGGGGATCTGCTCGTCGGGGCCGCCGCGCCCCTCGGCGATACCCCGCATGGCTTCGTAGAGCTCGCGCCGCGTGTCGGGAGCCGGCTGCGCCAGCCCGCGCGCCGAATCGAGGCGGCCGCGGTATTGCAGCAGCAACCGGGCGTCGAAGCCGAACAGGTCGGGGGTGCATACCGCGCCGTAGGCTCGCGCCACCTGCTGCGAGGCGTCGAACAGGTAGGGGAAGTCCCAGCCGTGGCGATGCGCGAACTCCTTCATGTGGTCGAAGGAATCCTCCGGGTACGCGACGGTGTCGTTGCTGTTGATCGCCACGCTGTGCACCCCCAGTTCGCGCAGCGCCCGCGCCTCGCGCGCCAGCCGCGGGGCGACCGCCTGCACATAGGGGCAGTGGTTGCAGACGAACATCACGACCAGGCCGCGCGGGCCGCGCGCCTGCTCCAGGCTGCAGTCGCGGCCATCGACCCCGGGCAACCGGAAGTCGGGCGCGGGCATGCCGCGGCGCACCGGGTCGGCGGTAGCTGCCATCTCGGTCCTCCTGGGCCGGGGTTCAGCGCACCTTGGCGGCGAGCTGGCCCTTTTCGTAGCGCTGGGACATGGCCTCCAGGCCGGTCGCCCGGATGCGCGAAGCATGGCCCGCGGTTCCGAAGGCCTCGTAGCGCGCCTTGCAGATCTGCTTCATCGCCTGGATGGACGCGCTGAGGAATTTGCGCGGGTCGAACTCCTTCGGGTGGGTCGCCAGGAACTTGCGGATCGACCCTGTCGAGGCCATGCGCAGGTCGGTGTCGATGTTGACCTTGCGCACCCCGTGGCGGATGCCCTCGACGATCTCCTCGACCGGCACGCCGTAGGTCTCCCCCATGTCCCCGCCATACTCGTTGATGATCTGCAGCCAGTCCTGGGGCACCGACGACGAGCCGTGCATCACCAGGTGGGTGTCGGGGATGCGGGCGTGGATCTGCTTGATGCGCTCGATGGCCAGGATGTCCCCGGTCGGCGGGCGGGTGAACTTGTAGGCGCCGTGGCTGGTGCCGATCGCGATGGCCAGCGCGTCGACCCCGGTGCGCGCGACAAAGTCGGCGGCCTCCTCGGGGTCGGTCAGCAACTGGCTGTGGTCGAGCTTGCCCTCGGCGCCGATGCCGTCCTCCTCGCCCGCGGTGCCGGTTTCCAGCGAGCCCAGGCAGCCGAGTTCGCCCTCCACCGACACGCCGCAGGCGTGCGCCATCTCGACCACCCGGCGCGTCACGTCGACGTTGTAGTCGTAGCTGGTCGGGGTCTTGCCGTCGGTACCCAGCGAGCCGTCCATCATCACCGACGAAAAGCCCAGCTGGATCGAGCGCTGGCAGACCGCCGGGCTGGTGCCGTGGTCCTGGTGCATGCACACCGGGATCTGCGGGAATTCCTCGATCGCCGCCAGGATCAGGTGGCGCAGGAACGGCGCCCCGGCGTATTTGCGCGCCCCGGCCGAGGCCTGCACGATCACCGGCGAGTCGGTCTCGGCCGCCGCCTCCATGATCGCGCGCATCTGCTCCAGGTTGTTGACGTTGAAGGCGGGTACGCCGTAGGAGTGCTCGGCGGCGTGGTCGAGCAATTGCCGCAGGGAAATCAGGGCCATGGTCGGAGGTCCGGTGGGATGGTCTACTGGGCGAACAGCGAAAGAAAGCGCGGCAGGCGCTCAGGCGGGCAAGGCCTGGGCGTCGAGCGCGCGCTTGTGCAGGATTTCCAGCGCCGGCAGGGTCTTGCCCTCGAGCACCTCGAGGAACGCCCCGCCGCCGGTGGAGATGTAGCCGATGTCGTCGGAGATCCCGTACTTGGCGATCGCCGCCAGCGTGTCCCCGCCTCCTGCGAGGGAAAAGCCGCGGCTGTCGGCGATCGCCCGCGCGACCACCTCGGTGCCGTGGGAGAAGGCTTCGAATTCGAACACCCCCAGCGGGCCGTTCCAGACGATGGTCCCCGCCGCCTTCAGCCGCTCGGCCAGGCGGCGCGCGGTGCGCGGCCCGATGTCCAGGATCAGGTCGTCGGCCGCCACCTCGGCGGCCGGCTTCACGCTGGCGCTGGCGGTGGCGCTGAACTCCTTGGCCACCACCACGTCCTCGGGAATCGGCACCTCGGCGCCGCGCGAGCGCATCGCCTGCATCACCTGCCGCGCCTGCTCGAGCAGCTCGGGCTCGGCCAGGCTCTTGCCGATGGGCATGCCGGCCGCGAGCAGGAAGGTGTTGGCGATCCCCCCACCGACGATCAGGCCGTCGACCTTCTGCGCCAGGCTCTGCAGGATGGTCAGCTTGGTCGATACCTTGGAGCCGGCGACGATGGCCACCAGCGGCCGCGCCGGCTGCGCCAGCGCGCGGTGGATGGCTTCGACCTCGGCGGCCAGCAGCGGGCCGGCGCAGGCGATGGCCGCATATTGCGCGATACCGTAGGTGGTGGCTTCCGCGCGATGCGCGGTTCCGAAGGCATCATGAACGAAAATATCGCAAAGAGCCGCCATCTTCCGCGAAAGATCGGGATCGTTCTTTTTCTCGCCTGGATTCAGGCGGCAGTTCTCGAGCAGCACCACCTCCCCCGGCGCGACGCGGAAGCCCCCGTCGACCCAGTTGGAGATCAGCGGCACCGGGCGCTCGAGCAGTTGCGCCAGCCGCGCGGCCACCGGGGCCAGGCTGTCGCAGGGCCGGAATCGGCCTTCGGTCGGGCGCCCCAGGTGGGAGGTCACCATCACCGCGGCGCCGGCCTGAAGCGCCATGCGCAACGCCGGCACCGACGCGCGCACCCGCGTGTCCTCGGCGATCTGCCCCTGCGCATCCAGCGGCACGTTGAGGTCGGCGCGGATGAACACCCGCTTGCCGCGCGCCAGGCCGCGCTCGCAGACCTCGGCGAAACTCAGGATCGACATGGTCATCCGCTCCCAGCCGGCGCGCCCGCTTCAGTGGCCTGCCACATGGCGCGCGAAGCGCAGCATGTTGCAGGTGTAGCCGTACTCGTTGTCATACCAGGAAACGACCTTGACAAACGTAGGGTCGAGGGCGATTCCGGCGTCCGCGTCGAAAATCGACGGCAGCGCGCAACCGCGAAAGTCGGTCGACACCACCTTCTGCTCGGTGTAGCCCAGCACCCCCTGGAGCGCGCCTTCGGAGGCGGCCTTCATTTCGGCGCAGATGTCCGCGTAGCTGGCGCCGCGTTCGAGTTCGACCGTGAGGTCGACCACCGACACGTCGGAAGTCGGCACGCGGAAGGACATGCCGGTCAGCTTCTTGTTCAGCTCGGGGATCACCTTGCCGACCGCCTTGGCGGCGCCGGTCGACGAGGGGATGATGTTCTCCAGGATGCCCCTGCCGCCGCGCCAGTCCTTGGCCGACGGACCGTCGACGGTCTTCTGCGTGGCCGTCGCCGCGTGCACCGTGCTCATCAGCCCGCGCTTGACGCCGAAGCGGTCGTGCAGCACCTTGGCCACCGGCGCCAGGCAGTTGGTCGTGCAGGATGCCGCCGACACGATGGGCTCGCCGGCGTAGCGCTGGTGGTTGACCCCGTAGACGAACATCGGGGTGTCGTCCTTGCTCGGGGCCGACTGCACCACCTTGCCGGCTCCGGCGACCAGGTGCTTCTGGCAGGCCTCGCCGGTCAGGAACAGGCCGGTGGACTCGACCACCAGGTCGACCCCGACCTCGCCCCAGCGCAGGCTGGCCGGATCGCGTTCGGCGCTCAGCCGGATCGATCGCTCGCCGACATACAGGCGCTGCCCCTCGACCCGCACCGGCTGAGCCAGCCTGCCGTGCACCGAATCGAACTGCAGCATGTAGGCCAGGTAGTCGGGATCCAGCAGGTCGTTGACCGCGACGACTTCCATGTCGCCGAACTCGGCTTCCCGCAATACCGCACGCAGCGCCATGCGGCCGATGCGCCCGAAGCCGTTGATGCCCACCCGAATGCTCATGAAAACACTCCTAAGGTCTGTAGTTCATTGGCCGTCGAATCGATGCCCCACGCCGCAGGTTCAGGCCGCGCGGGCCCGACGCGCAGCCTCGGACAGTTCTCCGAGGGTGGCGATCATGCGGTCGGGATGGCATTGCTCGACAGGCTGTCCCATGTTGTAGCCGTAGGGCACCGCCCATACCGTGACCCCGGCCGCGCGCGCGGCCTGCACGTCGAGCCGCGAATCGCCGACGAACAGCGCGCGCTCGCGCCGGACGTGGAAGGTGTCCAGGCAATGTTGTAGCGGAATTGGATCCGGCTTCTTTGCGGGCAGGCTATCGCCGGCGACAACGAGATCAAAAAAATGCAGGATGTTGTGCGCCAGGAGCACAGCCGTTGTGAAGCGCGCCTCCTTGTTGGTGACCACCGCCAGGCGCACCCCGCGCTGGCGCAGATCCCCCAGGGTGTCGTACACCCCGGGATACAGGCTGCTGCGGGTCGCGCTGCGCTGCTGGTAGTACGGCAGCAGCCGCGGCAGCAGCGAGTCGACGACCGCCGCGGCACGCACCTCGGCCAGCGCGGTCCCGGTCGCGTGGGCGTAGGCATGCGCCAGCAATTCGCGGGTGCCGTGGCCGATCCACTCGGCCACCAGGGCCTCGCCGACCCGCGGCAGCCCGAGCTCGGCCAGCAGGTCGTTGACGGCGTCGCAGATCTCCGGCGCGGTTTCCACCAGCGTGCCGTCGAGGTCGAACATCACCAGGTCGAACATCGCGTCCCTTTCAGTCGCCAGCTGCGCCGTGCGCCAGCAAGCTCGCCGCCACCTCGGCGACATGCTCGGCAGTGATCCCGAAATGGCGGTACAGCTGCGGCGCCGGAGCCGATTCGCCGAAACTGGCCATTCCCACCACCGCCCCCGACAACCCGACGTACTTGTGCCACAGATCGGGTTGCGCGGCCTCCACCGCCACCCGCGGCACCCCGGCCGGCAGCACCTGCGCGCGCCACGCGGCGTCCTGGCGGTCGAACAGCGCGCTGCAGGGCATCGACACCACGCGCGCGGCCACCCCCTGCGCGACCAGCAGGCGGCTGGCCTGCAGCGCGATGTCCACTTCCGAGCCGGTGGCGATGAGCACCAGCGCGGGCTCGCCGCCCGGCGCATCGGCCAGCACGTAGGCGCCGCGCTCGATACGCCCCTCGTCGCCCTGCGGGTGCTGTTGCTGCGGCAGGTTCTGCCTCGACAGCAACAACGCGCTGGGGCCGTCGCGACGCTCCAGCGCGTGCTTCCAGGCCACCGCCGTCTCCAGCATGTCGGCCGGGCGCCAGACGTCCAGGCCGGGAATCAGCCGCAGGCTGGGGGCGTGCTCCACCGCCTGGTGCGTGGGCCCGTCCTCGCCAAGGCCGATGGAGTCGTGGGAGAACACGTGCACCACCCGCTGCTTCATCAGCGCGCTCATTCGCAACGCGTTGCGCGAGTAGTCGGAAAACACCAGGAAGGTGCCGCCGTAGGGCACCACCCCGCCGTGCAGCGCGAGGCCGTTCATCATCGCGGCCATGCCGAACTCGCGCACCCCGTAGGACAGGTAGTTGATCGGCCTGTCCTGTTGCCCGGTGGCCCAGGCGTTCGAGTCCTTCACCGCGGTCAGGTTCGATCCGGTCAGGTCGGCCGAGCCGCCGAACAGCTCGGGCAGCGCCGGCACCAGGGCCTCGAGGGCGAGCTGCGAGGCCTTGCGGGTCGCGGTGGCGCCACCGACGTCGCGCGCCGCGGCGTACAGCCGCTGCACCACGGCCTGCCAGTCGGCCGGGAGTTCGCCGCGCAGCCGGCGCCGCAACTGCGCGGCCAGCTCGGGATAGGCTTGCGCGTAGGCCTGCAGCCGCCGGTTCCAGGCCTGCTCCAGCGCGGCGCCGCGCGGGCGGGCGTCCCACGCCTGGTAGATGTCCTGGGGGATCTCGAAGGGCGCGTAGGGCCAGTCGAGCGCGCGCCGCGTGGCCTCGGCCTCGGCCTGCCCCAGCGGCGCGCCGTGCACCTCGTGGCCGCCGGCCTTGTGCGGGGATCCCCAGCCGATGCTGGTGGTGCACACGATCAGCGACGGGCGCTCGCTGGTCCTGGCCTCGACGCTGGCGCGCTCCAGCGCCAGCGCGTCGTGGCCGTCGACCGGCCCGATGACATTCCAGCCATAGGCGACGAAGCGCTTGGCGGTGTCCTCGCCGAACCAGTGCTCGACATGACCGTCGATCGAAATGCCGTTGTCGTCGTAGTAGACGATGAGCTTGTTCAGTCCCAGCGTTCCGGCCAGCGAGCACACCTCGTGGCTGATGCCCTCCATCAGGCAGCCGTCGCCGGCGAACACGTAGGTGTAGTGGTCGACCACGTCGTGGCCGGGGCGGTTGAACTCCCGCGCCAGCAGGCGCTCGGCCAGCGCCATGCCCACCGCGTTGGCCAGCCCCTGGCCCAGCGGCCCGGTGGTGGTCTCGACTCCGGGGGCGCAGCCGTATTCCGGGTGTCCCGGGGTCATGCTGTGCAATTGCCTGAAACGGCGGACCTCCTCCAGCGGCAACGCGTATCCGCTGAGGTGCAGCAAGGCGTACAGCAGCATCGAGGCGTGGCCGTTGGACAGCACGAAACGATCGCGGTTGGGCCACTGCGGGTTGGCCGGGTTGTGGTGCAGGTGGCCGCGCCACAGCACCTCGGCGATGTCGGCCATTCCCATCGGCGCGCCCGGGTGCCCGGAGTTGGCGGCCTCGACGGCGTCGATGGCCAGGAAACGGATCGCGTTGGCCAGCCGGCGGCGCTGGACGGGGTCGATGACGGACTGCAAGCTTTGGTCGAGGTTCATGGTCGATTTCGAGACTGGATCGGGCACAGCCTGGCAGCGCTCTACGCTGCCCTGCGTTTCAAGTCCATCAGCCGCAGGATCATCGGCGTGAAGATCAGCTGCATCGCCAACCCCATCTTGCCCCCCGGCACGACCAGGGTGTTGGGGCGGCTCATCCAGGAATCATGCAGCATCGCCACCAGGTACGGGAAGTCGATCCCATGCGGGTCGGCGAAAC
>JAKBBQ010000132.1 GCA_021808405.1 Pseudomonadota bacterium
GGCGCTGCAGGTGCGCCTGCTGATGAGCGCGGCGAACTCGGCGCGCGCCTGGGAACTGCGCTGCCGCGTGCGCGAGGCGATGGTGGCCTACCTGCAGCGCGAATGGCCGCAGCACCTGCCGGGCCGCAGGCTGCGCTGGCAGGCCGAGCAGGCCATGCCGGGCGACCCGCCGGAACCCGCCTTCGCCGCGAACTCCCGGCGCTCGGCCTAGGCCGCCCAGCCCGGTCGCGGCAGGGTTCAGCGCCCGGTGGCCGCCTGCATCGATTGCGGGTAGCGTTCGCCTTCGATCGGGATGGCCGCGGCGGCGCGGTCGATCCCCGCCAGCGTGTCGGAGTCGAGCTGCAGATCGGCCGCGGCGAGGTTTTCGCGCAGCCGCGACAGCCGGGTCGTTCCCGGGATCGGGACGACCCAGGGCTTGCGCGCCAGCAGCCAGGCCAGCGCGACCTGCGCCGGGGTCGCCGAGAGTTCCGCGGCCACGCGCCGCAGCAGGTCGACCAGCGCCTGGTTGCTCTGCATGGCCTGGGGCGTGAAGCGCGGCATCCTGCGGCGGAAATCGCCCTCGCCGATCGCGGTGTCCCGGGCCATCGCACCAGTCAGGAAACCGCGGCCCAGCGGGCTGAAGGCGACGAGGCCGATTCCCAGTTCCTCGCAAGCCGCCAACGCGCCGTTGCTCTCGACGTCGCGGGTCCACAGCGAGTATTCGCTCTGCAGCGCGGCCACCGGCTGCACCGCGTGCGCGCGGCGCAGCGTGGCGGCTGCGGCCTCCGACAGGCCGAAGTGCCGCACCTTGCCGGCAGCGATCAGATCGCGCACGGTGCCGGCGACGTCCTCGATGGGTACCTGCGGGTCGACGCGATGCTGGTAGAACAGATCGATGACCTCGACCCCCAGGCGGCGCAACGACGCGTCGGCGACACGCCGGATGTGTTCGGGCCGGCTGTCGGTGCCCGCGTTCTTGCCATCGACGATATGGATGCCGAACTTGGTCGCGATGACCACGCGCTGGCGCACCGGCCGCAGCGCCTCGCCGACGATCTCCTCGTTGGTGTAGGGTCCGTAGACCTCGGCGGTGTCGAACAGGGTCACGCCGAGCTCGACCGCGTCGCGGATCAGCGCCACCGCCTCCTTGCGTCCGGGGCCCGGGCCGTAGCCGTGGTTCAGCCCCATGCAACCATAGCCGATGGCAGCGACCCGCAGACCGCCGCTGCCCAGCGCACGCGCCTTCATCCGCTTCACCTCCTCGATGTCGTAGGGTCGGGCTCGCGGTCCGGCGGCCCGCGCAGGCCCGCACGGGCCTGCGCGGGGGAGTCTACAGCGGGCTCGTGGCAGCCGACCCGGCTACGACCCGGCGTCGGTCGAGCGCGCGGCCGCGCAGGCCGCTTGCGCGCCGTCGGCGGCGAAGCCGGCCAGGCGATAGGCACCTTGCGGATGCGAGGTGTCCCCGGCGAAGCCGCGTCGCACCAGTTCGGTGAGATAGATCTCGTCCCACTCGATGTTCGCGAGATTCACCTCGGTGCCGAGCTCCTTGACGAGCCAGGCGGTGATCTTGTGCTTGTAGTCGCGGGTGACTCCCGGCAGCACGACCACCGGCAGTTCATAGATCAGCTTGTTCTGGGGAAAGCTGCGCGCGAGCTCGGCGATCAGGGCCGAGCGGACCCGGTTGCCGGAGAACAGTTCCGCGGCCTCGAGGAACACCCAGTCGGCGCCGGCGTCCAGGCAGTTCGCCACGTCTCGCACAAGGGCGGCATCGTCCATTGCGCCCTCCTTGCGGCCGACCTCGCCGTAGACGGTGAGCCCTCGGCTGCTCGCATGACGGATGGCCGCGGCCTTGTCGCGCGCACTGAGGTCGAGCAGGTTGTCCGACACCTCGATGCCGGAGAAGCCGGCGGCGATCGCCTCGTCGACATAGCGCTCGTACCTGCCCAGCTTGAGCGCCAGTTCGGCGAACAGCCCGCCGGGTGACGTGGAGATGGAATTCGCCTCGTAATGCGCCAGCTTGTCCCTCAAGACCGGCTCGGGCAGCAGGCGTGCGATTCCCGCCGCGACCTTCGCGACGTCGATGTACGCCCCGGCGCTGTCGACGGTGTCCTGCTGGCGCGCCAGCCCCATGCCCCAGTCGATCATCATCGACAAGCCGCTGCCGCGGGGCTTGGACTGGCGCTCGGGAACCGGGAACTGCGGGAAGGCGGTTTGCACGATCGGACCTCGGGGAAGAGACGGCGCAGCGCTCAGTCGGGCGCTCCCGGCGCTCGATGGGGGTACCGGGCACTGCTTTCGTTGAAATCGCGCACCATGCGCAGCATCGGCCCCAGCACCCAGGTGTTGAAGACCAGCACGTCGGTTTCCTCCTTGGGGTCGCGGGTCACGTTGAACAGGTAGGGAGACTCCAGCTTGCCTTTGCCCTCGTTGACCTCGGGCTCCCAGTACAGGTGCAGCTTCCAGTCCCGCCACTTGACCGCGCGCAGCTCGGTCTTGATGTGGAACAGGAAGCCCTCGCGCGCGGACTGGTCGCGCCGCCCGAGGAGAAAGTCGGTCTGGTCGACGCCGTCGATCGGCCGGTCGCGCGGGATCCGCGCGCCGGCCACGCGCGCCAGCGTGGTGAACAGGTCGGTGACATGCACCATTTCGTTGCTCACGCGCCCGCCGGCGATGCGGCCCGGCCAGCGGGCGATGAAGGGCACGCGCAGACTGCCCTCCATCGCGGTGTGGTAGGTGCCGCGCCACGGCCCCGCGGTGCCGCGGTACGGGGCGCGGAATTCGGGGCCGTTGTCGCTGCAGAAGATCACCAGCGTGTCCTCGGCGATCCCCAGGCGATCGACTTCGTCGACCACCTGCCCGGTGCGATGGTCGAGTTCGACCATCGAATCGGCGAAATCGCCGTGGCCCGTACGGCCGGCGAAGTCCCTGTGCGGCAGTGTGGGGAAATGCAGGTGGACCAGCGGCAGGTAGAGGAAGAACGGCCTGCCGGCCGCGTGCTGGCGCCGCATGAAGGCGACCGCGCGCTCCACCAGCTCCTCGTCGATGCAGCGCCTGGCCGCCAGGTCGTACTCCTTCACGTTGCGCGAAGGCTGTCCGGCCTGGCCCTCCATGATGTAGGGGATTTCGGCGACCGAGGGGTCGAAGCCGACCGACGACGTGAACTGGGTTTCGTCGGTGGTGCGCGGGATGCCGTACCAGCAGTCGAAGCCGCGATCGCTGGGGTAGCGTCCCGGGATGTCGCCGAGGTGCCATTTGCCGTAGTGCGCGCTGGCATAGCCCCGTTCCGCGAGCAGCTGCGCCAGCGTGGTTTCGTCGCGAGGCAGGCCTTGCGGCAACCCCGGCGGTACCGACTGCAGGCAACCGGTGCGGATCGGGTGGCGCCCGGACATCAGCGCGGAGCGCGTGGGCACGCAGTCGCTTTCGACATTGAAATTCTGCAGCAGCAGGCCTTCGCGAGCCAGCCGGTCGATGCGCGGCGTGGGCGCTCCGCGCAGCGCGCCGCCGCCGTAGCAACCGGGTTCGCCCCAGCCCAGGTTGTCGGCGACGATGAGAACGATGTTCGGGGAGGTCATGGCGTCCGGTTGTGCGCTTGGCAGCGGCTCGTGATGCGTCGGCGCGCCGGAGGCGCTCAGGCGGAGCCCGGCGCCGGGGTCGCGCCGCTGGCGCCCATCGCTGCGGCGATCTCGACGCCCCCGAGTCGCTGGATCATCGCTCGCTGATCCTGCTTGGCCAGCGCGTCGACCGCCTCGGGGTCGCAGATCCGCCGCAACTCGAGCTCCATGTCCTGCAGCACCTGGCGATGGGCCGGGTCGGCCGCCAGGTCGACCTGTTCCTCGGGGTCGGCCTGCAGGTCGAACAGCTCGGGCGCGAACCGCACGTAATGGTGCAGCTTCCAGCGCCCCTTGCGCACCATGAAGCCCGCCGTGTTGCTCCCGGCCGCGTGGTATTCGCTGAACACCACGCGATCGCAGTCGGTGGGCGACGCGGCCACCGAAAACAGCGACCTGCCGGGGCGTTGCGCCATGTGCGGCGCCGGGTCGATGCCCACGCCTTCGAGGATGGTGGGATACAGGTCGGTGAGTTCGACCGGGGTCTCGCACACACCGGGAGTCAGCCCGGGCGCGGCGACGATCAGGGGCACGCGCACGCTTTCCTGGTAGAGCGTGGACTTGCCCCACAGTCCGCGGGCTCCCAGGTTGTCTCCGTGGTCCGAGGTGTAGATCACCGTGGTGTCTGGCTCCAGGCCACTGTCGCGCAAGGCGTCGAGCATGCGCCCGACGTTGTGGTCGACGAAGCTGCACAGTGCGTAATAGGCGCGAAAGGCGTCCAGGCGCTCCTCGGCGCTGCGGAACTTCTGCTCGTTGCGCTGGAAGTCGGCGTAGGCCTGCACCCAGGGATGCAGCACGTGCCCCTGCGCGGGGTGCAGCTTGGGCTCGGGGACCTGGCGGCCGGCGTACAGGCGATAGAACTCCTCGGGGGCGATCAGCGGAAAGTGCGGCGCGACCAGGCCGACGTACAGCACGAAGGGCCGCCCGGGCTGGCTCGCCGCCTGCCGCAGCCACTGCACCGCGCGCTCGGTGATCTCGCGGTCGTATGCGGTGTAGGGCGACTCGCCGGCCCCGATGCGCTCGCCCAGCATGCGCTTGCCGGCGTCGGAGCGCGCGAGGTAGGGGTCGCGGATCGACGCCCAGACCATGCCGTGGCCGCCGACCACGTGCATGGGGATGTGCTCGGCGTCGAATCCCGCCGGGTCCTCGGCGTCGCGATAGTGCAGCTTGCCGATGCTCTCCACGCGGACCGCGTGGCGCTGCAGCACGTGTCCCCAGCCTTGCGGCCGGCCCGCGTAGGGCATCGCGTTGTCCCAGTGGCGCGTCTGGTGCACCCGCAGCCCGGTGGCGAAGGCCGCGCGCGCCGGCACGCAGATGGGACTCGGGGTGTAGGCGCTGGCAAAGCGCCGGCCGCGGGCCGCCAGCCCGTCCAGCCGCGGCGTGCGCACGAAGGCATGGCCGGAGCAACCCATGTAGCGCGGGTCGTGCTCGTCGGACATGATCACCAGGAGATTGCGCGAAGCCATGCCGGACGGACCTGGAACGTGGATGCGCCGAACGGGCGTTCAGCGGGTGGCGGCGATCGCCGGCGACTGCGCCGCGTTCGCGATGCGTCCGCTCAGCGGCCTGGCGAGCAGGCCGGACGCCAGTCCGAGCAGCGCGATCAGCGACAGGTACAGCCCCGGCGCGGCGCGGTCGCCGGTGGCATGGATCAACGCGGTCACCAGCAGCGGGGTGATCGCGGTGAACACCACGGTCGCCATGTTCAGCGACAGGGCCACGCCGCTGAAGCGCAGGCGGGTGGGAAACAGGTCGGCCAGCAGATAGCTGTAGGTCGCGCTGATCAGCACGTTGGTCATGCCCAGCATCAGATAGGCCTGCATCGGGCTGATGGCGTGCGAGACCAGTCCCTTGTACAGCGGGTAGCCGCCGAGCAGCATCAGCAGCGATCCCAGCGCGTGCAGCCGACGCGGCGCGATGCGCTGGCCCAGCCAGCCGACCAGCAGGATGGCCGGCGCCATCGCCGCCAGCGCCGCGGCCTGCGCCAGGCCGACATCGTGGACCGGGTCGTGCAGGACCCTGGTCAGGTAGGCCGGCAGCAGCACGAACAGCATGCTGTTGCCCACGTTGAGGATACTGGACACCCCGATCCCGGCCAGCACCGGCAGCGGCATTTCGGCCAGCACCTGACGCAGCGGCCGGCGCGACACCTGCCCCTTCAGCGCGGCGTATTCCTGCGACTCTTCCAGCGAGGTGCGCAGCCAGTACGACAGCAAGCCCGTGAGCCCGCCGAGCACGAAGGCGATGCGCCAGCCGTAGGCCAGCACCTCCTTGGCAGGCAGGTAGGTGTGCACGGCCAGGCTGACCAGGGTGGCGAGGACCACGCCGGAATGCAGGCAGAACACCACCATGCCGATCACCAGGCTGGCCTTGCCGGGGATTTCCTCGACGACGTAGGTGATCGAGCAGGCGAGTTCGCCGGCCAGGAAGAAGCCTTGGGTCAAACGCAGCAGGACCAGCAGCAGCGGTGCCAGGATGCCGATGCTGGCGTAGGTGGGAAGCAGGCCGACCGCGATGGTGCAGGCCGACATGACCATCACCGACAGCAGGAACATCGGGCGCCGCCCCAGGCGATCGCCCAGGCTGCCCAGCACGCCTGCGCCCAGCGGGCGCGACACATACCCCAGCGCGAACACCGCGAACGCGCTCAGCAGCGCGACAAAGGGATCGCTCTTGGGGAAGAACTGGGTACCGATCTGCAGCGCGAACACGCCGTAGATGATGAAGTCGTAGATCTCCAGCCCGCCACCCAGGCTGGCCAGCACGACGACCTTCCAGGCACTGCGTCGAGCCGGCACGGCGGCCGGCGCGATGCCGGCGGTGGCGGTGGCGGTGCTCGCATCGGGCATGTCGTGTCTCCTGCTGGGTGTCGCGCGAACCGTGGAGCGGTTGTCGCGTGGCCTTCCACCCCTCGGGTGGGGGCGTGCGGTGGCCTCATGTTGCTGAAGGCGCATATAAACGTCAAATGACGGTTTCTTTGTTCGACATCACATTTTCCTTATGCGCCTACCATGGACACCGGCGACCTGCCTTCGATCCAGCCCACCATGGACCCCAACGACCGGTTCTTCCAGCGCGGACTCAAGCTCAACCACCTGCGCCTGCTGGTGCTGTTCGCCGGCCTGGGACAGATCCGGCTGGTCGCCCAGCACCTGCATGTGACCCAGCCGGCGGTGTCCAGGCAGCTTGCCGAGCTCGAAGCCGGCGTGGGCGCGCAGGTGCTGCAGCGGGTGGGCAACCGGCTTCAGTTCACTCCCGTCGGCCAGGCCCTGCTGCGCCGGGCGCGCGAGGTGCTGCTGCAGCTCGAACAGGCTCGCCATGACATCCACGCGTTGAGCCGGGGCATTTCCGGGACCATCACGGTGGGCGGGGGCAACACCGTGCTGCCGGTGATCGGCGCGGAGTTCGCGATGGAGCTCAAGCGCCTGGCGCCCTCGGTGGAACTGCGCTTCCAGCAGGGCACCAGCGACGCGCTGTTCCCCCGGCTGGCCTCCGGTGAACTGGACCTGGTTTTCAGCCGCGTCCCGCCGCCGGCCACCCCCACCTCGGAGCTGGTCGGGCAGGCGCTGTTCACCGATCCGGTGGTGGTGGTGTGCGGGCGCGACCACCCGCTGGCCGCGCGCCGCGCGCTCGAGCCGGCGGACCTGCGCGGCATGGCGTGGGTGCTGCCGCCGCCGGGCTCGCCCACCTTCGTCGCGTTGCGCGCCTGGATGGACGAACACGGCCTGGACCTTCCCGACGGTTGCGTGCAGTCCACGGTGCTGGGGCTGAACCAGCAACTGCTGCTGCGCTACCCCTTCCTCGGGTTGTTGCCGCGCTCGCTGGCCGAACAGGCGAACCAGTCCGGGCTCCTGCATGTCCTGCATCTGCCCGGCGCGAGCCTGCTCGCGCAGGTCTGGTGGTACCGCAACGCCAGCAGCGCGAACCCGGTCGTGGACCTGGCATTGGAATGCGCGCAGGCCTTGCAGGCGGCCGTCGGCGGCCGCGAGGGCGGCTGAGCCGCGCCGCGCTCAGCTCGCGGGGCCCTGCAAGGTCTGCAGCGCCACCTCGACGGCCGCCGCCTCGCTGCTGAAGGTGATCGCACCGTCCTGCACCAGGCACTGCAGCCGCATGCTGCGCCCGGCCAGCGCCGCCAGCGCCTGCGCGGTGCGCGCCGGCAGGCGCAGCACGCTGAGGTTGCGCAGGCGGGCGACCCGCCCCTCGATGGCCTTCCACCAGATGTCGCAACTGCCGGAGTGGCAGACCACGACCACCTGCTCGGCGCGGCCGCAGGCCTTGCGCAGCCGGGCCTCGTCGGGCTGGCCGATGTCGATCCACAGCTTGATCGCGCCGGTCAGGTCCTTCACCCAGATCTCCGGCTCGTCGACGTCGAACAGGCCCCTGGCCAGCGCGATGCCCTGCTGCGCATGCAGCGCATACATCAGCACCCGCACCATCATCCGCTCGTCGGTCTCCGACGGATGGCGGGCGATGGTCAGCGCGAGGTCCTCGTAGCGATGGCGGTCCATGTCGGCCAGCTGCACCTCGGCCTTGCAGATGGTCGCCTTCAATGCCATGGTCAGCCCCTTCGATGCCCCAGGAGCCGGTCATGGTAATGTGCGCCCGCCGCCGCGACGCACTGCCGCGGCCCGCCCGCCCTTCCGATCGATCCGCCATGACCGCCACCACGCCCCACCCGATCAGCCGCTTCCCGGTCCCCGAGATCCGGGACCTGCCCGAGGACATCCGCTCGCGCATCCTGGCCGTGCAGGAAAAGTCCGGCTTCGTGCCGAACGTGTTCCTGGTGCTGGCTCACCGACCCGACGAATTCCGCGCCTTCTTCGCGTACCACGACTCGCTGATGGACAAGAAGGGGAACCTGACCAAGGCCGAACGCGAAATGATCGTCGTGGCGACCAGCCAGGCCAACCACTGCCAGTACTGCGTCGTCGCCCACGGCGCCATCCTGCGCATCCGCGCGAAGCACCCGCTGCTGGCCGACCAGGTGGCGATCAACCATCGCAAGGCCGACATCACGCCCCGTCAGCGGGCGATGCTCGACTTCGCGATGAAGGTGTCGGCGCAGTCGCACGCCGTCGACGAGCAGGACTTCGAGGCCCTTCGGCAGCACGGCTTCGACATGGACGACGTGTGGGACATCGCGGCCATCACCGCGTTCTTCGGGCTGTCGAACCGCATGGCCAACGTCACCAGCATGCGACCGAACGACGAGTTCTACAGCCTCGGGCGCCAGCAGCCCGAGCGCTAGAAGGAGTAGACCAGGTTCACCGAGGTGAAGGTGTCGGTCCTCCTGCGCCCCAGCGGCACGGTGGTGTTGTGCAGCACGGTGTACGACAGCTTCAGCGCCAGCGCGCCGGTGATGTCGGTGGTCAGCGAAGTCACCGACTGCAGCTCGGTGTTGTCGCTGCCGGCGATGGCGGTCAGCGCCTGGTCGAAGTGCGCCTTGGACGTGAAGCGATAGGTGAACACCCCATGCACGCGGACGATGGCATCGCGCTGCGTCGGGCCGCCTTCGATCTGCGCCTCGCGATAGCCAGGCCCGATCTCGGCGCGCAGGTCCATGTTCCGCGCGTGCAGCAGCCTGCGCCCGAGGCCCGCGGCGGCCGACGCCTGGTAGCGATATCCGCTGAAGGTGTCGTGGGTCGCGCGCAGCACCCCGAACAGGTAGCTGTTCGCGCCCAGCGCGTGTCGTGTGTCGAGTTCGCCGTACACGCGATCGGCGGTGGTCGAACCGGCCGCGCTGGCATGCAGCACCTCGAGATGCAGGTTGCTGGTCCAGGGGCCGCTGGCATAGCCCAGCCGGA